>CAZSMU010000199.1:0-5414 GCA_964607915.1 uncultured Haliscomenobacter sp. | reverse complement strand
ACTCTGGGGAGGCATGCACAGAGGTGACGTAGCGATTCGGCAGCCCGGACTGGATAGGCACCCAAAGCGATGCACTGCCCGTATAGCGCCAGAGGTTGCCGTCCGTAGTACCTGCATAGACTACATTTGAATCTTTTGGAGAATCGGAGAGGGCTGAAACCGTGTGGAAGGCATTGCCGTAGATATTGCCGTCGGTCAAATCCGGACTTATAGGTGACCACTGTGGGGTGGCGCTGCCTTTGCTTTTGAACACCCGATGCGTAGCTGTGTACATCGCATGGGAGCCGTGTACGCTGGTTTCAAAAGGCGTATCCCAGTGGGTGCGTTCGTTGATCGAGACCCCGTTGCTGGCACTGCGCCAGGTAGCCCCTTTGTTCAGGCTTACAAACTTCCGGCCGTACTGGATTTGAACATAGACGATTTGGGGATCATCCGCGTTGAAGAGCGTCTTGAATCCGTCGCTGTCGTACAGGCGCTTCCAGGGGCCGGTGGCGCCCCCTTGCAGTGTCCCGAGATCCTGGGCACCGGCGTAGTACATTTCCGGCTCATGCGGGTTGTAGCCGACCCGGTAGTATTGTAGTCCGGGCAATGCCCCCAAGGCCGACCAGGATTCCTCCCCGGGCTTTTTCTCATACAGTCCGCCGTCGGTAGCCAGGATCATCTTGCCGGATTTGGCAAAGACCAGGGCGTGTTTATCGGCATGGACGATGTACTGTCGCCAGGAAGGCGCGGCCAGTTCCCAGTTTCTCCCTCCGTTTCCGGTACGCCACAGGTCAATGCCCAGCAGGTAGAGTTCAAAGTCGTTGTCCGGATGCACCGCGAAGCTTCCGAAATACCAGCCGAACTGGTTATTGCCCAGCGCGCCGGTCCGCGTCAGGTTTGAAACAGACCAGTCGATCACCGGGGACCAGGTACGTCCGTAATCGTCACTCCGGTAGATATTATCGAGTTCCTGGTCGCTTGCAACGATGCGGGCAAAGACCCGGCCCCGGGTTATACCGCTCACTGCCAGGGCGATGCGCCCGGTATTTGGGCCGGTGGGCAGCGTACAGCGGGACCAGTTGTTCCCGCCGTTCCAACTGGCATATACGCTGCCGTCGGGGCCTGAAGTGATGGATTCGCGGTTATTGCGGATGCGATCCCAGAAGGCGGCATAGATATAGTTTGGATCGAAGGGATCCAGTACCAAATCGGCGACCCCTGCCTGGTTGCTCACGTATAGGATTTTCTTCCAGGATTTCCCCCGGTCTTCGGTTTTGTAAACGCCCCGGTCGGAGTTGCGTTCCAGCGGGAGGCCCTGTGCGCCGACCCAAACGACGTCCGGGTTTTCGGGATGGACGACGATAGCCGATATGATTCGGGTTTCCCCTAAGCCGAGGTGCTGCCAGGTTTTTCCCCCGTCGGCACTGCGGTAGATCCCGTTGCCTAAGAAGGGGTAGCCTGTGACGTTGGGATCTCCTGTGCCTACGTACACCACTTCGGGGTTGCCGGGGTCAATGGCGATGGCCCCAATGGCCAACCAGGCGTGGTCATCAAAGACGGACACCCACGATTTGCCGGCGTCCACCGACTTGAAAAGCCCACCGGAGGCGAGGCCGGCGTACAGGATAGATTCATTTTTGGGATGGATGGCAACGGCGTTGACCCGCCCGGAGAAGTTGGAAGGGGCGATGTTTTCCCATTTCCCGTCAAAGCCCACCGGCACATTCCCCCGGAGGAAAGAAGCCTGGCCTTCCGATGCTTGCATGGCGGCCATATAGGCCCGCACCGGAAAGTTCAGCTGGGGGTATGAACGCTGCAGAAAAAAATCTTCAGAGGGCTTCGCCCCAGTGGCATGGGAAGGGGGAAATGGGTTTTCCGATGAGTTGCTGCAGGAACTGAGCACCCAGACCAAAAAAAGAATACCGAATATATACTTGTTTTTGGGCATAAAAAGAAATATTATACGGTAAACCAAATCAGATTTTTACAGCTGACTGAAAGAATTCCCGTAGTTCAACCGCTTCAGATGGTTTCATGCGGCCTCCGAGGATAAGGCGCACTTCCCGACGGCGCGAAGCGCTATCGTAGCGTTTGCATTCCGAATCGCTGAGCGGCTCCACATCGGGAATAGGCATAGGTCGTTTATGTACGTCGTCTAATGCGACGAATGTATAGTAGGCATGGTTGCAGAGGCGTCGGTTGTGTCCTTTGATGTCCGACGCAAACGCTTCCACATAAACTTCCAGCGAAGTGTGGAAAGCCCGGGTGGCGGTCGCTTCGATGGTGAGGATATCCCCTACCTGGATAGGGAGTTTAAAAGATACGTGGTCCACGGAGACGGTGACGACGTGTGCTTCGCAGTGTTTGCCTGCACAGATGCTGCTGATGATATCCATCCAGCGCAGCAAATTCCCCCCCATGAGGTTTCCCATGGGGTTGGCATCGTTCGGCATGACCATTTCGGTCATGACAGAGCGGGAAGCCTCGGTAGTTTTTTTGCCCTTTTCGATCATATTCAACGAATCATGACCCCTTTTTTTCCGATAAAAGGGATGGTGGTGAAATGTGCCGTATCAATACTGCCGTTGACAAACACGTAGCGTTTGTCGAACATATAGTCGCCCAGCGTAAAGCTGACCCAGTATTCATTGGAAATGCGGAACAACCTGGACTGAATGGGTTCTACGACCACGTATCCCAGGGAATCCACCGCATCGAAAAAGTAGCGCAGCGTAGTGGTTTTGACCTCTTCGCCATCCATTTCTCCGTATCCGTTGGAGGTGACGAGTACATTTTTGATAGGCTCTTCCTTGAGGTTGATGAGATATACGTCCCACAGTTCCTCATTGGGATCATTGCGGGGGGCTATGGCCACGGCGATATCTTCGACCTTCAACTGTGGGATATCTTTTTTCATACTACCTGTTGTCGTATTCAAAATCAAACACTTCCGCGAATGTACCGCGCACTTTTTCCTTGACCTCTTCCATGTCCACCCGGCGCCCTAATTCAACGGATAAAGAAGTTACCCCCTTGTCCGTTTCCTGGATTCCACAAGGGATGATGTTGTGGAAATGCCCCAGTTCAGGGTTGACATTGAAAGCCAATCCATGCAACGTCACCCAACGGCTGATATGTACGCCGATAGCGCAAATTTTGCGTTTTCTCGTATCGCTGTCTACATCCAGCCATACTCCGGTATAGCCGGGCATGCGGGCCGCCGCGATTCCGTAGTCGGCCAGGGTACGGATAATCGTTTCCTCGAGTCCGCGTACATAGCGCTGTACGTCCCTGAAAAAGTATTCCAGGTCGAAGATAGGATAGACCACCAACTGCCCCGGGCCATGGTAAGTGATGTCCCCTCCCCTATTGATTTTAAAAAATTCGAACCCTTGCTGCCCCAGTTCCTCCTCGGAGAGCAACAGGTGGTCGGGGGTACCACTTTTGCCCAGCGTATAGACGGGAGGATGTTCTACAAATACCAAATGGTGCTCTGGCATTCCCTCCGGAAGAGAGGTATTTTTTGCTTCAAAAAAAGGTTTTTTCCTGTCAATCAACCTTTTGTGTAGTTCAGTTTGGTAATTCCAGGCATCCTCATAGCGGCATTGCCCTAAATCTCGGAATGTAACTTTTTGGCGCATATACACGTTGTTCGACAATGGACTTGTTTTGGGAGAAGCCATCGGGGAAACAGAAGAATCCTTTCTTTTATTCCCACCTTGCTGACCCGGCGCAACCAGTCTATTATCCGCACGAAACTAAATCCAACTATTATGAACCCCTATTTTTTAATATCGTTCAATCTTCTCCTATGCTTCCCTTCCCTCCCGAAATGCCAGCCCGGTCCGTTCGGTCAGGCACCGCTCTTTGCGCTGGGCGGGATTCGAAGTGTGGCGGGTGGCGTAGATGCGTCCCGGGGAAATCCCGCCGGGCTTGCCGATGCGGGCCATCTCCAGGCACAATTGAGTTCCGGCAGCTACTTCCAGGGCAGCGGGATCAAGGAATCCAGCCTCGCCTTTTTAGGCCGCGTGAGCGGTCTGGCGCTGGGGCTGTCTATCCAGCAATATGGGCTCACCTCGGCGTACAAGGAGCAGACGCTCCGCTTTGCCGCCGCCAAACAGATTGGCGCTTCCCTGTCGGCAGGGATAGTAGTAGAAGGGCAACGGATCTCTATACCCGGCTATGGCAGCAGCAGGCGCTTTATACCAGGCGTTGGCATACAGTGGGATATTTCGCCCGTTGTACAAACCGGAATCCTTTATACCGGAATGGAGTCGGGCAGGTTCCGCCATCCGCTCGAACACCTGCTCGCGGGGCTTCGGTACGAGCCTTCCCCATCGCTTCAACTCGCCATAGAGGTTCGCAAAGCAGGGCCTGGGCCGGTCGTACGGGCGGGGATGCAGTATCTTATTTTGGAAAGATATTATCTTCGCGCGGGCATCGACAGCGAGGGACCCCAGTGGTCATACAGCAGCGGATACCTGATTCACGAGAAGTTTAGGATTGACCTCTCCCTTCGCCAACATGCCTATTTGGGCAGGTCGTGGGCAGCGGGGATTACTTTTCTATGACTGGGGGGGGAACCCCTCGAAATAAGTCTAATATTACCCTGATGAAAAATTATCCCACATGAAGAGCATTGTAATCCTCGCTGCCACCGAACAGGAGATCAAACCCACCCTGAACTATTTGTACGAACATTACATACCCTTGAATGCCAACGTCTTCATAAAAGGGGGGCTGCATGTGGCTGCGTACATCAGTTTGCCCGGAATGGTACACACCTTATACACGCTTGGTGGTATCCATCTCTCGAGAATGTCCAACCATTTGATCCACGCGGGCATAGCCGGAGCGTACGACACCGATAAACACCCGATCGGGAGCCTCGTCCAAATAGAATCTGAAGCCTTTGGGGATTTGGGTGTGGAGGACAAAGACGGCTCATTTACCCCTGCTTTTGCGATGGGACTGCTCGAGCCCAACTCCGACGTCTGTACGGATGGATGGATGTACAATGAGGAAAAAAACCTGGACCTGATGCCGGATTTGCCCCGAGTAAAAGGGATTAGTGTGAACCGGGTGAGCGGCAGCGCGCAGACGATCTCTCAAATGAAGCACTGGTACTCCCCTGACGTAGAGACCATGGAAAGCGCCGCCTTCTTTTTTTATTGCCTCAAGTACGGCGTACCCTTCAACTCCGTACGCGCCATTTCCAACAAAGTAGAGCCCCGCGACCGATCAAAATGGAATATCCCCCTGGCCATTCAGAATCTGAACGACTACTTGCTTGCCACCATAAAGAATTTTGAAGAAAAGTAGACTTCTTGCGAGGGGTCAGCGAGATGGGAAGAAAGGGCCTTTTTTACCCAACCCCGGCCCGCCATAGGCGGGTGCTAAATAGTTACATCCTCCATAGAAAAGCCCGAACC
>CAZSMU010000198.1:0-5429 GCA_964607915.1 uncultured Haliscomenobacter sp. | reverse complement strand
CAACTGACAAAAAATGCGCTTATTTTTGTCCTCACCGGAAAATACCGAACACGCTCTAATCACGTCAAACTATGCAAAACGTACAGACCTATATCGAATCAAACCGAGCGCGCTTCCTGGAGGAACTGCTCGACCTGCTGCGCCTGCCCTCCATCAGCGCTGACCCCGCCTTTAAAAAGGACGTAGAACGCACGGCGGGATTTGTAGCCGACAGCCTCCGGAAAGCAGGGGCTGAGCAGGTGGAAATCGTGCCGACCGCCGGGCATCCCGTCGTCTATGGCGAAAAAATCATAGACCCCACCCTACCTACCGTGCTGGTCTATGGCCACTACGACGTACAACCTCCCGACCCGATGGAACTATGGGAATCCGGTCCTTTTGAGCCCGTCGTGCGCAGCACCCCGCAGCATCCGGAAGGCGCTGTCTTCGCCCGTGGCTCCGCCGACGACAAAGGCCAGTTTTTTATGCACGTCAAAGCCTTCGAAGCTATGCTGGCCACCGACTCCCTGCCCTGCAACGTCAAATTTATGATCGAAGGGGAGGAAGAAGTCGGCTCCGCCCACCTCGGCGAGTTCCTGGAGTCCCGTAAGTCCGCGCTGCACTGCGATGTCATCCTCATCTCCGATACGTCTATGATCGGCCCCGACACGCCTTCCATCACCGTCGGACTGCGCGGGCTGAGCTACGTGGAGGTCGAAGTGACCGGCCCAAACCGCGACCTGCACTCCGGCATTTATGGCGGCGCTGTAGCCAACCCCGTCAATATTCTGGCTAAAATGATCGCCAGCCTGCACGACGAAAACAACCACATCACTATCCCCGGCTTCTACGACGATGTGCTCGCCGTAGGCCCGGCAGAGCGCAGCGCCATGAACGCGGCCCCTTTCGACGAAACGGAATATAAGCGCGACCTCGATATCCGCATGGTGCACGGCGAAGCGGGCTTCACTACCCTCGAACGCGCCTCCATACGCCCTACCCTCGACGTGAACGGCATCTGGGGCGGCTACACCGGGGAAGGTGCCAAAACCGTGCTGCCCTCCAAAGCAAATGCCAAAATCAGCATGCGCCTGGTGCCCAACCAGGACCCCGATAAAATCACGGAACTGTTCGCCGGGTACTTCCAGACCCTGGCACCGCCCTCCGTAAAAGTCAAAGTCTCCTTCCACCACGGCGGGTATCCCGTCGTGACCCCCACCGATACCCCCGAATACCAGGCCGCCCATAAAGCTATGGAGAAGACCTTTGGCAAAGCCCCCATCCCGCAACGCGGCGGCGGCAGCATCCCTATCGTAGCCCTGTTTGAAAAAGTGCTCGGCGTCAAGTCCGTCCTCATGGGCTTCGGATTGGACTCCGACAACATCCACTCGCCCAACGAAAAATATGGGTTGGCCAATTTTTATAAAGGAATAGACACCATACCTTATTTTTTTCATTATTATGTAGAATTAAAAAAATAAAATTCTTTTTTTATGAAAAAAACCTTATTAACTACCACTTTTTTGGCATTGCTCCTGCCGGTGCTTTCTGCCCAGAAGGGCGGTACAGGCGCCGCAGGCAAAGCGGCAGCCCCGACAGCCTATTCCGAAATAGACCGGCTCAGCGACCAGGTTGAACAGAAGGTCATCGCCTGGCGGCACGATTTGCACCAGTATCCCGAACTCAGCAACCGCGAGTTCAAGACGGCCGAAAAGGTAGCCCAGCACCTGCGCAGCCTCGGCCTCGAAGTCCGCACAGGCATTGCCGTCACCGGCGTCGTCGGCATCCTGCGCACGGGCAAACCGGGGCCCACGGTAGCCCTGCGGGCCGATATGGACGCCCTGCCCGTCGTCGAACGCGTCAAGATACCCTGGGCATCCAAAGAGAAAGGCGAATACCTGGGCAACGAAGTAGGCGTCATGCACGCCTGCGGGCACGACACCCACGTCGCCATGCTCATGGGGGCAGCCGAAGTGCTCACCCGTATGAAAAGCCAACTAAAGGGAACCATCGTGTTCGTCTTCCAGCCCGCTGAAGAGGGCGCCCCGGCCGGCGAAAAAGGCGGGGCCGGCCTCATGGTAGAAGAAGGCGTGCTCGACGACCCCAAAGTGGATGTCGTCTTTGGCCTCCATATCAACTCACAGACAGAGGTGGGGCATATCCGCTTCAAACCCGGAGGAACCATGGCCGCCGCCGACCAGTTCGAAATCAAGGTCAAAGGGAAGCAGACCCACGGCTCAACCCCCTGGTCGGGCATTGACCCGGTGACGGTCGCCGCTCAAATCGTGCAGGGCCTGCAGATGATCGTCGCCCGCCAAACCGAACTCACCAAGGAGGCAGCCGTCATCAGCGTCGGGAAAATCAGCGGCGGCGTGCGCCACAACATCATCCCCGAAGAGGTCGAACTCATAGGCACCATCCGCACGCTCGACACCAAAATGCAGGATATGATCCACGAAAAAATCCGCCTGACCGCCACCCATATCGCAGAGGCTTCCGGCGCTACGGCACAGGTCAAAATCGAGCGGGGAGTACCCGTCACCTACAACAGCCTCGAACTGACCCAGGCTATGGGCCCTACCCTGAAACGCGTCGCCGGAGAAGACAACGTCCTGGTCACCCGCGCCGTCACAGGCTCCGAGGATTTCTCGTTTTTCGCCAATAAAGTCCCCGGCCTCTTCCTCTTCCTGGGCGGCATGCCCAAGGGGATGAACCCCGCCGATTCCGCCCCCCACCACACACCGGATTTTTATGTGGACGACAGCGGTATGAAACTCGGCGTGCGCCTGTTGGCTAACCTCACCATGGATTATATGAACGCTCCGCTGGTATTCAACCGATAAAACCCATACACCAAATGTACAAATACACCATAACCTTATGTGCAGCCCTGGGCTGCGCCCTCCTGCTGCAGGCGCAACCCCGCCCCGCGGAAGGCAGCGCGGAATGGATCCGCGAACGCCTCGACAAAAAAGAGGTCTATATCACCATGCGCGACGGCGTGCGCCTGTTCACCTCCATCTATACGCCAAAAGATACCTCGCAGTCTTACCCCGTGCTCATCACCCGCACGCCCTACAACATCGAAGGGGGCGGTCCGGAGAGCATCAACCGGCACCTCTTTCAGCGCACCAACCTCATCAAGGAAGGGTATATCTTTGTGTTTCAGGACGTGCGGGGAAAATACATGAGCGAAGGAACGTTCATGGATATCCGCCCCTATCAGCCCAACAAAGGGCCTAAGGAAACGGATGAGAGCAGCGATACCTACGACCTCATTGACTGGGTGGTGAAAAATGTGCCGCGCAACAACGGCCGCGCCGGTATTTTCGGGGTCTCTTACCCGGGGTTCTATTCTACTATGGCAATGATAGACGCCCATCCTGCACTCAAAGCCGTTTCGCCCCAGGCGCCGGTGACCGACTGGTTCATCGGCGACGACTTTCACCACAACGGCGCCTTCTTCCTTCTGGATGCGTTCTCGTTTTATTCCAGCTTCGGAAGGCCTCGCCCCGAACCGACACGCGTCGGAAAGCCCGGGTTTCCCTTCCCGGTACAGGACAACTACCGCTTCTTCCTCGACGTAGGGCCGATTAAAAATGTGCGGGAGCAATACTTCGGCGATACCATCCAGTTCTGGAACGAGCTCATGAGCCATCCTAACCTCGATGCGTTCTGGAAGGCGCGCAACCCGCGCCCCCACCTCAAAGACATCAAACCCGCCGTGCTGACCGTCGGGGGCTGGTTTGATGCGGAAGATTGCTTCGGCGCCCTCCGGGTCTATGAGGCGGTGGAAAAGCAAAACCCCCAAAATGCACACAACCGCCTCCTCATGGGCCCCTGGTCGCATGGACAGTGGTCGAACGGAGTGGCCAAAAACCTGGGCAATATCCACTGGGGCTTCAACACCGGCGAAAAGTATAAAGAACTGGAAACGCGCTTTTTCCGCCATTACCTCAAAGAACCCTCCGGTGAATCACTGCCCGAAGCCACGGTTTTCATCACCGGCGCCAACCGCTGGGCCGAGTTCCCAACCTGGCCCCCGCAAAATGTGGGCGTTAAAAACCTGTACTTCCAGCCCGGGGGCGCCCTGTCTTTCGACAAGCCCAGCGCCGCCAACGGCTACCGCGAGTACGTCTCCGACCCCGCCAACCCCGTGCCCTATACCGAAGACGTACACCTCGGCCGCACCGCGGAGTACATGACCGACGACCAGCGCTTCGCCGACCGCCGACCGGACGTGGCCTCCTATCAAACGGCGGTCTTACCGGAAGATATCACCCTCACCGGGCCCCTGAATGCCGACCTGTGGGTGAGCACCACCGGCACCGACGCCGATTTCGTGGTCAAACTCATAGATGTATTCCCCGACTCGAGCTCCCAACCGCAGGGTATGGAAACCGGCGTCCCGCTGAGCGGGTACCAGATGCTCGTGCGCGGCGAAGTACTCCGGGGTCGCTTCCGCAACAGCTTCGAGAGCCCGGAGCCCTTCACGCCCGGGAAAATAACCCGCGTCCGCTTCGAGTTGCCCGATGTGGCGCATACCTTCAAAAAAGGCCACCGCATCATGATCCAGGTACAAAACTCCTGGTTCCCCCTCGTGGACCGCAACCCGCAGAAGTTCGTGGATATCTATTCCTGCTCCGAAAGCGATTTCCAGAAAGCCACGCAGCGGATATACCACTCCGCCGCCAACCCTTCCTCCGTGAAGGTGATGGTGCTCCAAAAGTAAAGCAGAAAAAAATGGGGGATATGGATACAAAAAAACACTGGGAAACGGTTTACGAAACCAAAAATCCAGACCAGGTAAGCTGGACGCAAGCGGTTCCAAAAACTTCGCTCGCGTTCATCGCTTCATTTGGCGTAAAAAAAGACGCCCACATCATTGATATCGGAGGGGGCGACAGCAAACTCGTGGACTATCTGCTCGAACAAGGATTCGAAAACATATCCGTTTTGGACATCTCTGAAAAAGCCCTCGAAAAAGCAAAAAACCGCTTGGGCGATAAGTCCAAAAAAGTGAACTGGATTGTCAGCGACATAACTGAATTTAAACCCAAAGCGACCTTTGACGTTTGGCACGATCGAGCCACGTTCCATTTCCTGACCACAGCGGAGCAAGTCTCGAAATATATGGCCGCCGCCCGAAAATCGGTCAACGGCTTCCTGGCCATCGGGACTTTTTCGGAAACAGGACCGACCAAATGCAGCGGTCTCGATATCAAACAATATACAGAACAAACACTGGCGCAGGAACTTAAAAACGGGTTTGACAAAATTCGCTGCATTACAGAAGACCATGTAACGCCCTTTAACACGACGCAAAATTTTCTGTTCTGCAGTTTCAAACGACATTAGACTTGTTGCGCGGGGTCAGCGAGGTGGGAAAAAAGAGTCTTTTTTTTCCCCCCTCGCGGACCCCGCGCAACAAGTCTGATAGTTACGTTGAG
>CAZSMU010000197.1:0-5479 GCA_964607915.1 uncultured Haliscomenobacter sp. | reverse complement strand
TTTTGTTTCTTTTTTTGGGCGAGCAAAAAAAGAAAGTAAGCAAAGAACGAATGGTCAGATACTACGCACACACCCGGCACAGCAATGAGGCTTTTTACACAAACGTCGCAGCAAGCCCACAGTCGAATTCACACAACAGACCTACGGGCAATGATGGCAGCCATTTCCCCCTGGAGCGCTTTGGCCTCTGCGGCGGCGGCCCGGTCAAAGTCTGCCCCGTTGCCGGCGTACAAGATACTCCGGGAGGCATTCACGAGTAGTCCGCACTGAGCGTTCCAGGCATTTTCGCTAATAGCCTGTACATCTCCACCCTGTGCGCCGACCCCTGGCACGAGCAGAAAGTATTCCGGCACGATCTCGCGTACTTTGCGGAACTGTTCCGGATGGGTAGCACCTACGACAAACATCAGTTCGTCCGGTCCGCCCCAGGTGCGGGCAGCGCCGAGCACCCGCTGGTAGAGGGGTGCCCCGCTTTCTTCCAGGGTTTCGAACTGAAAGTCCCTGCTGCCCGGGTTGGAAGTGAGGGCGAGGAGTACGGCCCATTTGCCGGGAAAACCCAGAAAAGGAGCTACGGAATCAGCGCCCATGTAGGGGGCAACGGTTACGGCATCACAAGGCAGGGTCTCAAAAAAAGCCTGCGCATACAAGCGCGACGTATTGCCGATATCCCCCCGCTTGGCGTCGGCGATGATAAAATGCTCTTCGCCGATGTAGCGGATGGTTTTTTCCAGGAGCTTCCACCCTTCGAGGCCGAGGGCTTCATAAAAGGCCAGGTTGGGTTTGTACGCCACGCAGTAGGGGCGCGTCGCGTCTATGATGCGACGGTTGAACTCCCAGAGCGGGTCATCCGAATGTTCCCAAAGGCAAGGGGGTATTTTTTGGGGGTCTATGTCCAAGCCCACACAGAGGTACGATTGGCGGGACAAGATAAGTTGGTATAAGTCGTCGCGGGTCATGTCAGGCAATCCCGTTTATGGCTACCACTCCGGATACTTCAGGTACTTTGAGGCGGATGGTTTGCTCGATGCCGGCGCGCATGGTCATCATAGACATGTTGCAGCTCTCGCAATTCCCCAGCCATTTTATCTGGACCCAGTTGTCGTCGGTGATACCTACCAGCTCCACATCCCCGCCGTCAACGGCCAGGTGAGGGCGGATGTCGTCAAGCGCGGAGTCTATGCGCTCGAGTAGGATTTTTCTGTCAGCATTTGGCATGAATGGAGAATTTGCCAGGTGGAAAAAAGGGGTATTATTTTACTTCTACGATGCGGGTGGGGGCCATCTTATCGTTGCGCTCCCGTATTTGCGCCATTGCATTTTCAGCAACTGCCATGAACGCGTCGCGCGTGCCGGTATCGGAATCCTGCAATACGGCGGGCCTGCCCAGGTCGCCCGATTCGCGGATACCCTGCACCAGGGGGACCTGCCCCAGGAGTTTTGTCTGCGCCATTTCGGCCAGTTTTGCTCCCCCGCCCTGTCCGAAGATAAAGTATTTGTGATCCGGCAGTTCTTTGGGCGTAAACCAGGACATGTTTTCCACGATGCCGAGGATGGGCACATCCACGGAGGGGAGCAGGAACATATTCATCGCCTTGACGGCATCTACGAGGGCGACCTCCTGGGGGGTCGTCACGATGATGGCTCCGGTAACGGGCACCGTTTGTACCAAAGTGAGTTGGATATCCCCTGTGCCGGGAGGAAGGTCCACGATGAGGTAATCCAGGGCAGGCCAGATCGTTTCCTGGAAAAACTGCTTGATGATACCTCCCAGGCGGGGACCCCGCAACACGACGGCCTGTTCCGGTTCAATGATAAAACCAATAGACATCACCGGCATGCCCTCTGCCTCCAGCGGGACCATTTTAGGCTGGTTATAGACAGACTGTATTTGCGGTCTTCTTCCCTGAAGGCCGAGCATGGTCGGGATAGAAGGCCCGTACAGGTCGGCGTCGATGAGGCCGACCCGGGCACCCAGTTGCTTCAACCCCAGGGCCAGGTTGACCGAGACGGTAGATTTGCCAACGCCCCCTTTGCCGGAGGCCACCGCGATGATGTTTTTGATGTGGGGGGCAGCATTCGCGGGTTCGGACGGACCCGAGCCCATGTTGCGCGCACTCATATGCACATGCACATTTGCATCTGGATAGATCTGCCGAATGGCGGCCTGGCAGGCGAAATTCAAATCGGATTTGTAGGTGTTGTTGAGCGAGGGAAGCTCCAGGGTAAAGACCACATCAGACCCCTCTATGCGGAGGTCGCGCACCATGTTCATGGTAATCAAATCCTGACCTGTGTTCGGGTCGGTCACCTGGGTCAACGCTTTGACTACTTTACTCGTTTCGATTTGCATGTCAAAAAGGTGGTTTTGTCACAAAGTTAAGAACATTTAAAGCTATAGCGGGGTTCACCTGGTTCTATTTTAGGGGTATCGCATGTAAAATATTTAGGGGTGGTATGAAAAAGCACCGCTGCTCGTCGGGCAGTAGGTGCGATATAGCTTTTTTCATACCTTCGCATAAAAACCACACGTTGCCCATGCCCAGAAAAAATCCGCTCGGCTTACTACCCATAAAAGGCTATCTGTTCATCTTGTTGGGGATTTGCGCCGCCGGGTTTGGATTGAAAGGCTTCCTTTTGCCCAACGGGTTCATTGACGGGGGCGTCACCGGCATATCCCTCCTCGTGGAGCGCCTGACGGGGATCCCGCTGTCTTTCCTTTTGGTGGCCATCAACCTGCCGTTTGTGGTGCTCGGCAGCCGCAGCATCGGACGCGCTTTTGCCATCCGCAGCATGGCGGCCATCGTGATGCTGTCGGTAGCGGTCCACGCGATCCCGTATCCCGTCATCACGGAAGACCACCTCCTGATTGCCATCTTTGGCGGCTTTTTCCTGGGGCTTGGCATAGGCCTGGCCATCCGCGGTGGGTCGGTGATAGACGGCACGGAGATTCTCGCCGTCTTCCTGACCCGCAAGAGCAGCCTCACCATCGGGGATATTATATTGATTTTCAACATTGTTATTTTTTCCTTTGGCGCGTATATCCTCAGCGTGGAGACGGCTTTGTACGCCATCCTCACCTATCTGTCCGCTTCCAAAACGGTGGACTATGTGATTGACGGCATCGAAGAATATATAGGAGTGACCATCATCTCTACCCGCAGCGAAGAGGTCAGGCTCGCCATCGTCGAGAAACTGGGCCGCGGCTGTACCATCTACAACGGTAAGCGCGGCTTCGGCAAGCGCGGAGACCGCCTCGCCGACACCGATATCATTTTCAGCGTGATTACCCGCCTGGAGCTCTCCAAACTCCGCAACGAAATCGAGAAAGTGGACGCCGACGCCTTCGTCGTCATGCACTCCGTCAAAGATACCCGAGGGGGGATGATCAAAAAGCGACCGCTGGCGCATTAGGGCCTACACCTACCATGCCCCATATCCTTTGCCTGATACTCACTTCTGTACGATAGCCCGGACAGCGACCATATCGCCGAAATAATCTAAGTTTTGGCCTGACAGGTAGGTGGACAGTAGGATTCTTATAGTGTTTTTCAACTACAAGGATTTAGTATTGAAAGTATTGAGTTTTGATTGACATATTTAGGTGACAGCGTAGGCGTTTCACACCCAAAGTATTTTATTCAGAACTTTTGTGTGTCAATTTTGCAGCGTACCTTCGCAAGCAGAGGATGTTGCCTTTTGCCTCCATACCCGGCAAAGCGATATCTGGATGTGTGGATACTTCTTTCGAATCGCCTTCAATATGCCCCCCTGCGACATATTGAAGGCGAAGCCTTATCCGTTTGCATCAATCCCAACATATCCTCCGTATGAAAAACCTGCCTCTCGGAATCAACACGCTCTCCATGCTGCTCGAAAGCGACTGCGTGTATGTGGACAAGACCGCCTTGGCGCTGAACTTGATTAAAATTCCCGGGCGTTTCTTTCTGTCCCGCCCGCGGCGCTTTGGCAAGAGTTTGTTCGTAGATACCCTCAAGGAGATCTTTGAGGGCAACGAACAACTGTTCAGGGGGCTGTACATCCACGATAAATGGGACTGGGGCCGCAAGTTCCCGGTGATCAAGATAGATTTCGCGGGCGGAGTGCTGAAAAGCCGGGAGGAGCTGGATGAGAAGATCCGTCATATCCTGGCCGCCCAGGGGGCTCGTTTGGGGGTCTCCTCCGTCCAGAAAAGCGTTAGTGGGCTGTTTGGGGATATCCTCTCCGGGGTGGCGCAAACGCACGGGCGCCGCGTCGTCGTCCTGGTGGACGAGTACGACAAGCCCATCCTGGACAATATAGAGGATCCGTCGGTGGCCGCCGAGATGCGCGAAGGGCTGAAAAACCTGTATTCGGTGCTCAAAGAGCAGGATGCCAACCTGCAGTTCGCATTCCTGACGGGGGTCACCAAGTTTTCAAAAGTGAGCCTGTTCAGCGGGGTGAATCAGTTGACCGATATCACCATTGATGCCAGGTATTCCAGTATCTGCGGCTATACGGATGCCGACTTGCGGTCATCCTTCGGCGCGCACCTCGAGGGGGTGGATTACGAAGCCGTGCGCCGCTGGTACAACGGCTATAACTGGACGGGCGAGCAGTCGGTGTACAACCCCTACGACATCCTGCAGTTCATCGAAAAAGGTCGGATATTCCGCAACTATTGGTTCGAGACGGGCAGCCCGGCCTTCCTTCTGAAGCTGTTCCGGTCCAACCGATACTTCCTGCCCAATCTGGAGAAGTTGGAGGTCACGGAAGAGATTCTGGAGTCTTTCGAGATAGAAAAAATGAATCCGCTGACTCTTCTGTTCCAGTCGGGGTATTTGACCATCGAGCGGACATTTACCCGACGCCAGCGCTGTATCTTTGCTTTGAAAATTCCTAACATGGAGGTGCGCCTGGCTCTGAACGACTGGTTCATCAACGCATATGCGGGGATGGTCAACGAAAAAAACGAGGTGCAGAATATCCTCAGTGAGGTCATGCAGCAAGGGGAGCCCGGAGCGGTGGTCGAGGCGATCAAACGCCTGTTTGCCGGCATCCCCTGGCGGAACTTCACGAATAACGACCTGGCGGACTTCGAGGGGTACTACGCCTCAGTACTGTACGCCTTCTTCTCCTCGATAGACGCCCGCATCATCCCGGAAGACATCAGCAACCACGGGCAATCCGATTTGACGGTGCTGCTGGATGCGCAGATCTACGTCATGGAAATCAAAGTGGTGGACGGGGACAGCGTCGACAGCAACCCCGCACTGGAACAGCTTGTACGGCGCAACTACGCCGAAAAATACCGGGGTGAGCCGGGTAAGACCGTCCACGAACTCGGGCTGGTGTTCAGCCGCGCCCAACGCAACGTGGTCCAGGCGGATTGGCGCTGAGCAGGGGAGGCTATACCTTCATGCAGGAATAAAAGTACCAGACTTGTTGCGCGGGGTCAGCGAGAGGGGAAAAAGAGTCATTTTTTGTCCATGCGAAGGCTTTT
>CAZSMU010000196.1:0-5488 GCA_964607915.1 uncultured Haliscomenobacter sp. | reverse complement strand
AACCCGGACTGGGGGACGAAAGCAGCGCGGAAGCCCAGGAGGTTGCTCCGGGCGTCGGGGACGGCGATGCTGCGGTCCGCTACCCGGCAGTAGTCGGCGAGGTCGCTCCAGGAGCCGCCGCGGTACACGCGGTACGAGCCTCTCGGAGTATCTATCCAGGCACTGCCATCTGATGGGGCACCCTCATAATTATCATGCCAATCGTCCGCGCACCACTCGAATACATTCCCGCTCATATCGTACAGCCCCAGCACGTTGGGCATCTTGTGGCCCACCGGCTTGGTTTCCCTGTGGCTGTTTTCCCAATACCAGCCCACCTCTTCCAGGCGATTGCTGCCCGAAAAGGGGTATGCAAAAAAATGGCCGTAGCGCCCGCCCCGCGCCGCGTACTCCCACTGCGCCTCCGTCGGCAGACAGAAATGCCCCGGGCGGTTCCCATAATCCCCGGAGCTTCTATACCATTCGTTCAGCTTTTGGAAAAAATCCTGCGCATCGTCCCAACGGACGCACTCAACTGGTCGGTCGGCCCCCTTAAAGTGGGTTTTCGGCCACTCCGCCCCCATCACCGCCTGCCACAGCCCCTGGGTCACGGGATATTCCGCCAACTCGAAGTCGGCGCTGAGCGTCACCCGGTGGGCGGGCTTTTCATTACCATAACCCGACGCATCCCCCATCACAAAGCTGCCCTTTTCTACCCGCACCATATAGAAGGTATATCCGTTCACCCGGTAGGGGCTGCGCTGCAGGAAGGAGGGGATGTGGGGGGTGGGTGTCATAGATGCTAAGGGATTGGTGGTCAAGGTTGCCGCAAGATAGGGGTTTTTTGGAAATTTTAGAGGGGGCAAAAAGCGGGGGCCGTATGGCACCTCTGCAAAGCGGTGCAGCAGGTGGATAACAGGCTTGTAGCGGGGAGCGGGGGAAGTCAGGAAAGTCGTTTTTTCGACCTCGGTGGCCCCTCGGCAAAAGACTGTTTTTTAATAGGCGCCCGGGCCGCAGATAGCGCATAAATTGCTAAATTTGCGAGTGCGGGAAGGAAAGCAGGGAGGTCGTTTTGTATCACCTCCAGATGTCCGGCTTTCTTCGCGCTGTTTAAAAATCGGCAGGGTGGGATGAAATTGCCAAGTCAAAAAATTATTTATGAATTTATCGTTTAGCTTAAATTCATCAGAGGGATATCAAAGCCCACCACAGATCGTAAGAATCTTAACTGAAAAGTGGGTTCTTAGCAATTCATATTGTCCAAGCTGCGGTGACTTACCGTTAAATGAATTTGAAAACAACCGCCCTGTTGCTGACTTTTATTGCAAAAAATGTTTAGAAGAATTTGAGTTAAAGAGCAAAAAAATAAAGCTCGCGGATACTATCCTGGATGGAGCCTATTCAACTATGATTGAAAGAATACATTCTAAAAATAATCCCAATTTTTTCTTTCTTACTTATTCAAAAGACTGGTATGTAAAAGATTTCATAATAATTCCTAAGCAATTTTTCACCGAGGAAATTATTATTAAACGACCACCCCTTCCGCCTACTGCAAGAAGAGCAGGTTGGGTGGGTTGTAAAATTGATATTTCTAAAATTTCTGAATCAGGTAAAGTGTTTTTGGTAAAAAATTCAAAGATAATTGACCCGGAAATTGTTAAGCAGGCCTTTAATAAAACGCTATTTCTTAGACAAACGTCTGATGAAGCAAAAGGATGGCTACTGGATGTTATGAAGTGTATTGATGAAATTCAAACAGATCTTTTCGATCTTGATACAGTGTATACGTTTGAGCCAAAACTTAAATTGAAGCACCCTAATAACAATTTCATAAAAGATAAAATCCGACAACAGCTTCAAACACTTCGAGATAGAGGAATATTAGAATTTGTTGGCCGTGGTAAATACAAAAAGATAAAGTATGGAAACGTTTAAAATTGAGATTCAAGAATTTTTGGCAACAGTGGTAGAAGTCGAAGCGGATTCGATCTATGAAGCCATTTCTAAAGTCAGAGAGATGTACGGCAATGAAGAAATCATTTTAGACAGTAGCGATTATTTAACCACAGAGATTAAAGAATAGACTTGTTGCGAGGGGTCAGCGAGGTGGGAAAAAAGAGTCATTTTCTTTCCACGCGAAGGCTTTTTGTGGGAGTATAGCCTAGCTATATGACCACAAAAAGGCGCAGTGTGGGAAGAAAAGGGCCTTTTTGACCCCTCGATGATCCCCCCGCAACAAGTCTAATATAAATATGAATGATCTGGATTCCGGAGATAACTTGAAGAGATGGAAGCTTTGATTAGCTACAATTTAAAATATCGCTATCTAACTGTTGCTATGCTTTGATGCTATACCCCACCCCCCCACGCTGTCAACAGCGATTTCAGGAGAAGGAAAAGATAGACCAATATGCCTACCGCCACTTCATTCCGATACCGCTTTAGAAAGCGCGCTACGTAGATTATTTTCGACATGGTTCCCCCCGGTTTCTGCGAAGATAGCTTTTTTAGGGATTTCCGGTACCCGTATGCCAAATACAACCTTGCCTGTGCATAAAAGCTCCTGTCCCGTTTACAGAATTTGAAAATTACAGAGAAAGTGCTAAACTTGGGTCGTGGAAACAACGACTTATACAAACACCTTACCTATGACTCGATTGCTCAGCCTGGCCACGCTGTTGTGCGCGTTTGGCCCTCTTTTTGCACAGCCCGGCCCTGCCGACATGCTCAGTGCTTTCCGATGGCGCAACATCGGCCCCGCCAACCAGGGCGGGCGCATCGTGGATATCGAAGCCTCTGAAAAAGACTTCACCCGCGTATTTCTCGCCACGGCATCGGGCGGCGTATGGAAATCCGTCAACGCAGGCAACTCCTGGGAGCCGATTTTCGACCGCTACGCCACCGCTTCTATCGGCGATATCGCCCTCTACGCCCCCAACCCGGACATCATCTGGGTCGGTACCGGCGAGGCCAACAACCGCAACTCCGTATCCTGGGGCAACGGGGTCTATAAATCTACCGATGGCGGGAAGAGCTTCCAGCACCTCGGCCTGGAGCAGACGCAGCAGATCGCGCGCGTCCTCACCCACCCCACCGACCCCAACGTGGCATACGTGGGCGCCGTAGGGCCGCTGTGGGGCCATACCGGCCAGCGCGGACTGTTCAAAACAGCCGATGGCGGGAAGTCCTGGACCAAACTCGGCAATGGCCTGCCCGACGACGGGCGCACAGGCTGCACCGACCTCCTCATGGATCCCAGCAATCCCAATGTGCTCTACGCCGCTTTCTACGAGCGCATCCGCAAACCCTATATCTTTTACAGCGGTGGACCCAACGGCGGCATTTTCAAAAGCACCGACGGCGGGAAGTCCTGGGCCAAACTCGGCAATGGCCTGCCGGCAGGCCCTACCGGGCGCATCGGACTCGCCATCTGCCGCAAAAACCCAAAGGTCGTCATGGCCCTCGTCGAGGCTAAAGCGTCTAAAAGCCTCGATACCCTGGGCTCCGGAGTCTATCGCTCCGAAGACGCCGGCAAGTCCTGGCGCTATGTGAATACCTACAACAACCGGCCTTTTTACTACAGCCAAATCCGCATCAACCCGCTCGACGACCAGCGGGTGTACGTACTCACGACCCCGTTCATGGTCTCCTCCGACGGCGGCAAGACCTTCCGCGACGGCAGCGAAGATGAGGAAGTGCACGGCGATTTCCACGCGATGTGGCTCGACCCTACCCATGCCGACCGATACTACCTGGGAGCCGATAAAGGAGCTTCCCTCACCCACGACCACGGCGGCCACTTCTTCCTGTTCGACAACCTGCCCATCGGCCAGTTTTACCGCATCGGAGCCGATATGCGCGAGCCCTACACCGTCTATGGCGGCCTGCAGGACAACGGCTTCTTCTCCACGGCCAGCTTTACCCGCGACGCACGGGGCATCCTCAACGACGCTAACTACAAGGTCCACTGGGGCGATGGCCAGTACGCCATCGCAGACCCTACCAACTGGCGCGTCGTCTATACGTCTATGGAAAACGGAAGCATCTTCCGCCACGACCCCCAGACCCGCGAGCTGACCCGTATCTCGCCAACGCCGTCCACCATTTCCAACTACCTCGAGGCCGTCCCGGAGGGCGATCGCAAGAGCGGGGACCCCTTCCGATACAACTGGTCGGCCCCGCTCGTACTGTCGCCACAGGACCCGCGCACGCTGTACTTCGGCGGGAACTACCTCTTCAAGTCTGCCGACCAGGGCCGCAGCTGGCAGATCATCTCACCCGACCTGTCCACCAACCACCCCGTCAAGCGGAAGCGCGGGGGAAGTGGCGGCGTGACGCCAGACAACACGGGCGCTGAAACGCACTGTACTATCTATACGATTGCTCCCTCCCCCGTCAGCCCCCACGTCATTTGGGCAGGCACCGACGACGGCAACGTACAACTCACCCGCGACGGAGGGCGCTCCTGGACGAATGTGCGCGCCAACATCCCCGGTGTGCCCGACAGCACCTGGGTAGCCCGTATAGAGGCTTCCCACTTCGATGCCGCCACAGCCTACGTCGCCTTCGATGGGCACTGGACGAACGACCTGGCTCCCTACTTGTTCAAAACGGTGGATTACGGCAAGACCTGGTCGAATATCGGTGCTACCCTACCCGCCAACGAGGTCGTGCGCGTCGTGCGCGAAGACTTCAAAAACCCCAACCTGCTCTTTATCGGCACAGAGACCGGGGTTTGGTACTCGATAGATGGCGGGCGGGCCTGGGCGCGTTGTATGCCGAACCTGCCCACAGTGTCGGTATATGACCTCTTCATCCATCCGCGCGACGGCGACCTCATCGCAGGCACCCACGGCCGCAGCATCTGGATCCTGGACGATATCACCCCGCTCCAACAGCTCAACGAGCAGGTGCGGGGCTCCAGCGCCTGGCTTTTCGCGCAGCGCCCTGCCGTGCTATGGAATAACGTCAGCCGTGGCGGACAGCGCGGACACTTCTGGTTTGCGGGCGAAAACCCGCCCTCCTTCACCAATGCCGGCGAACTGCCGCGGGCTGCCGTCGCCAACAACGCCCTCATCCACTATTTTGTGGGGGATACGGGCAGCGATAGCCTGACCCTCGAAATCAGCGACCTGGCAGGGCTACAGACCCGCAGCGTCAAGCTGCCCGCAAAGGCCGGAGTGCAGCGTTACCGCTGGGACCTCAAGTTCGACCCCAAGCCTTATACGCCCGAACAGCGGCAATACCTCGACAACTTATTCCAGGACCTCCTGGCGCGGTATCCGATGAACGCCCTGACCACCGCCTACAACAACTTCAAGCGCAGCTCTGACCCGGCAGCACAGCGCCGCATTGTGGACGGCCTGCGCACCGGCGTGCTCAGCCTACCCCTGTCGGATGAGTACGGGCTGCCCACCGCAAAGGCCGGCACCTACCTCCTCAAACTCAGGCGGGGCGCACAGGAGTGGCGCCAAACCCTGCAAATACGGGAAGACCCCATGGAGTA
>CAZSMU010000195.1:0-5571 GCA_964607915.1 uncultured Haliscomenobacter sp. | reverse complement strand
CGCCGACTCTTCGCAACAAGTCTATTACTTTTTTAGAGGATAATCCCTTACTTTCCGCAAAAAAAATTCATGGACAACCCTACCTTCCGCCACTGGGCGCATGAATTTGCCGACTGGATGGCCGATTACTTCGAGCAGGTGGCGCAGTACCCGGTCAAGCCGCGTATGCAGCCGGGCGACATCAAAAAGCAACTCCCCGCAGCTCCGCCCGAGCTACCGGAAGCGTTTGTACAGCAATTTGAAGATTTCAAAAATATCATCCTGCCGGGTATGACCCACTGGCAGCACCCGCAGTTCTTCGCGTACTTCCCCGCCAGCCGCAGCGCACCTTCCGTGCTCGGCGAGATGTTGACGGCCGCCCTGGGCGCTCAGTGTATGATTTGGTACACCTCTCCCGCTGCCGAAGAACTCGAGGATCGCTGCATGGAGTGGCTGCGCGACATGCTGGCTCTGCCCTCCGACTGGACCGGCTGTATTCAGGAGACCGCATCGGCGGCCAGCCTGGTAGCCCTGCTCATGGCCCGGGAGCGCGCCTCTCGATATGGAGTAAACCAATCGGGCTTTTACCAACAGCCCCGGATGCGCGTCTATGCGTCTGGGCAGGTACATTCTTCTGTTGTGAAGGGGCTGAAAATTGCGGGCTATGGCGAAGAGAATCTGGTGACCATCCCCAGCGACGAAGCGTTTGCCCTGCAGCCGGATTTACTGGAAGCCGCCATTCGGGAAGACTTACGCCAGGGCTACCTGCCCGTGTGCGCGGTCGCCGCCTTGGGCAGCACTAGTTCGACGGCCATAGACCCCATCCGGGCCATGGGCGAAATCTGCAAAAAGTACGGCCTCTTTTTCCACGTGGACGCCGCGTATGCTGGCACCGCTCTGGTTCTTCCCGAAATGCGCTGGATGGCCGATGGTCTGGAATATGCCGACAGCTTCGTCGTGAACCCGCACAAATGGATGTTCACCAACTTTGATTGCACTGCTTTCTTCGTACGCGACGTCTCCCTCCTCAAAAATACCTTCAGTATCCTCCCCGAATACTTGAAGACGCCTCTGGACCAGCAGGTAAACAACTACCGCGACTGGGGCATACAACTCGGGAGGCGCTTCCGGGCGCTCAAGCTATGGTTTGTCATCCGCACGTATGGGGTAGAAGGTATCCGGGAGCGCATCCGGGAGCATATCCGCATCGGGCAGTGGCTGGATGCTACCATTCGGCAAAGCGATGACTTTGAAGTGCTGGCGCCGACGCCCCTGAACCTGGTTTGTTTTCGCTACCGTCCCGCGGAAGTCCGTGATGAAGCCGCGCTCAATGCGCTCAACGAAACACTCCTGCTCGCCCTGAACGACAGCGGGGAGATACTGCTCACACAGACCAAACTCGGCGGAAAATACGCCCTGCGCCTCGTCGCCGGGCAGGCTGAAACCCGTCAGGAAGACGTGGCGCAGGGCTGGGAGCGCATTCAGGATACCGCCAGGAGTCTTCCCCTCACACCGTAAAGCGCCACAAGTCGAAGGCTTCCCGTTCCAGGCGCTCGCGATGGTCGGGATGGGCAATATCAATCAAGGCCCGGATGCGGTCGCGGATAGTGCGCCCATAGAGTTCTGCCACCCCGTATTCGGTCACGATATAATGGGCGTGGGCGCGCGTCGTGACTACCCCTGCGCCCTGGTTGAGCGTGGCTACGATTCGGCTTTGTCCTTTGGACGTGACCGAAGGCAGGGCGATGATGGGCTTGCCCTGGTCGGACAAAGCCGCTCCGCGCATGAAATCCATTTGCCCCCCTACGCCCGAGTAGATGCGGGTACCAATGGAGTCAGCGCACACCTGGCCCGTAAAGTCCACTTCGATAGCGCTGTTGATGGCTGTCACTTTGGGGTTTTGACGGATTACGGACGTATCGTTGACGTATTCTACGTCCAGGAAGCGCACGAGGGGGTTATCGTTTACAAAGTCGTATAATTTGCGGGAGCCCATCATGAAGGTCGTCACGATAAAGTTGCGGTGCTTGACTTTGTGCTGATTGGTCACCACCCCTTTTTCAATCAAAGGGAGGAGCCCATCGGAGAACATTTCCGTGTGGATGCCCAGTTCTTTATGGTGATCCATAGCAGCCAGGGCCGCATTCGGGATGGCACCGATTCCCATCTGCAATGTAGCGCCGTCGTCCACCAACTCGGCGATATAGCGGCCGATGCGGATTTCTACGTCGTCGGGCTCGGGGATGAGGAATTCGGGCAGCGGATAATCCACCTCCACTACCTTGTGGAAGCGGCTGATGTGAATGCTGCTGTCGCCCGTGGTGCGCGGCATGTGGGGGTTGATTTCTGCGATGAGCACTTTGGCTGTTTGCGCAGCGGCCAGCGAAGTGTCCACCGAGATTCCCAGGCTGCAGTAGCCGCTTTGATTGGGCGGCGATACCTGCAACAAGGCCACGTCCAGGTCAATGATGCCCCGGCGGAACAGGCGGGGCGTTTCGCTCAGGAAAACCGGGATAAAATCAGCCCAGCCACCCTGTACCGCGCGGCGCAAATTGGCGCCCACGAACATATTTTTGACGCGGAAACTGTCTTTTACCGATTCGTCGGCATAGGGGGCGTGGCCCTCCGTATGCAATTGAAATATCTCGACATTGCGCAGCTCTTGCGCCCGCTCCGCCATAGCTTTGACCAACACCTGGGGGGATGCCGCTACACTATGGACGAACACCTTGTCGCCTGATTTGATAGCCGAGACCGCTTCCTCAGCGCTGACGGGATGATAGGTTTTCGTGTTTGTCGTCATTACTTTATACTTTGATAAGTCGGGTTGGATAATTTCACCGCAAAAGTAGGAAACCATCCTGCAACCACCGGGTGTTGATATTTCCCGGGAAATGGTGATTTTTGTTCTTGCAAAAATAGTTCAAATGGGGGTCAGCAAATTTTTGGATTTGGCGGGGCATCACAGTGTATGGTATTACCTGTTGGCGGCTGTCTTGACCGGGGCGGTATTGCAGGCCCTTTGTATTGGAGGGCTCTACTTTTTTAAACGATCCGGCGAAAAACGGGCAAACGCCCTGTACGGGCTTTTGCTCCTGACCATGGGATGTACCCTGTTGCACTATGTGTTCCTTATGGTCGGTATCCCCCAGCGCTTTCCCGGGGTACATTTCCTTCCGCTGTACTTCACCCTGTCGTTCCCCCCCCTGCTTTTTTACCACATCAAGATCAACCTTTACCCGGAGTACCGGTTCCGGCTGAGCGACGCCAAGCATCTGGTGCTTCCTCTGGGTCAGTTCCTTTATTTTGCCATCCTCTTCTCCAGCCCGCTGCCTGGTAAAGCGGATATGGGGCGTCAGTTTTACAATCCCTTCTACGGTGCGCTGGAGACGGCGCTGTATTTGGCTACTTTCCTTTTATACCTCTACTTCGGGCGGCGCTACCTCATCGAGAAACGCGCGCATATCCGGAGCAATCGGGAGGCGCAGCTCGTGCGCTACCTGCGGCGGCTCATACAGGTCCTGTTCCTTCTTTTCTGTGTCCACGCGGTCTTTGTGCTGACCGATTTCATCAGCTATGAGTTTATGCAGGTGAACCTCCGGGCCGTCAAGCCGTATGCTGCGTTTGGCATATTGTCGTTTGCGGCCATGCTGATATGGCTGGGCATCTATGGCTTCCAGGTATTGGTGTGGGGCCGGAAAGTGTTGCGCTGACAGCAGGTCACATCGTATCGCGGATCCATTCCAGTACCTTTTGCATCTCCGCCCTCACCTGGCTCGACGGGCCTATAAAGTTATTGTGCATAAAGCTAAATATCAGTGTTTTACCTTTTTTAGTAACCAGGTATCCGCTCAGGCAGTGTTGGTTAGCCAGGCTGCCTGTCTTGGCGAAGACGTATGGGTCGGGCGAGCCCGCGTACCAGGAGCGGATGGTGCCCGACTGCCCTCCTACGGCGAGGATGCTGAAGAGCCGTTCCCTTGGAATTTCCTTGTACATGCGGTCGAGCAGGGCCACGATAGTGCGTGGGGTAAACAAGTTATAGCGCGACAGCCCCGATCCGTCTGCCCAGTTCAGCGTGTCGGGCAGGCCGTTCAGCAGTTGGCTCTTGGCATATTCAATGACCGACTCTGTATTCAGGTTGCCGAACAGCTTTTCGGAACACATCAACAGCAATTGCTCGGCGAGGAAGTTATCGCTTTCCTGCATGAAGCGCCGCAGCAGCGTATCCGGCAGCGGTGCATACAGGGTTGAAAATACAGGGAGTGGCCCCGGGATTTCTTCCGCCGGCATGACCCGGACTCCGAGGGTATCCTCCAAAAGGGCACAGATGGTTTTATCCGACTGGTCGAACGGCACTTCCCGCAGAAAGGAGGCGCCATTCAAAGCTGCTCGGTTATAGTAAAACCAGGCTCCGTGCTCCTCGCGGAAAATACGCGGATATGCTCCATTGCCCGGCCGGGCCTCGGGACGCAGGAATTGCGAGAAATACGCCGGCCTGCTCTGTATCGTAGCCTGCCCGGAGTCCCGGCTAAAGCGCACGAAGTTGCCGTACATCGGCATGGAGGATTTCTCCACCTGATACGCGTACTGGTAATCCGCCCAAGACCATCCGGGGCCGAAATGGTCGTCGCGGTAGTTATCGGAAGAGTAGAGGAGCAGGTTTTTTGCCTGAGAAAGGATTTCCAGGCCCTGTTTGTTTTCTGCAAAATCCGGGTGCAGGAGCAAGGGGTTGCCGGTACCCTGCACGTACATCAGTTGGTCGCGCATTCCGTAGCGCAGCACGGGCATGCTGTCGCCCAGCACCTTTAGGGCCGTGTACAGAGTGAACAATTTTGTATTGGAGGCCGGGGTGTAGTATTTGAACGCATCTTTTTGGTACAGTATGGATGTACTTTCCGGGTCGTACAAAGCGAAGCCCGTGAAATGCTGGGAAAAGACCGGAGATTCCCGGATTTTGCCGTCCAGGGTGCGCAGGTTGCGGGCCATAGCACCGCGCTGTGCGTAGGCGGGCAGTGCCAGAAAAGCCAGAAGGACCAGGAGCACTCCCGGTAAGAGATGGTTTTTGTTTTTCATCATCGTTAGGTTATGGTGTATTGGGCTTGCTGCGAGGGGTTGGAGAAGGAAAGGACTCTTTTTTTCCTTCCTGGCCCCAACTTGGCCCCGACTTAGCCCCGGGATCAGAGAAAACTTCCTGCGGGTTTAGAGGAGCTTCGCGGTCTATGGTGCGTTTAAAAAACTGCACCTGAAAAGAAAGGCCCCTTTCCAACCAGCGGAAACCAATTTCCGGATATTTTTTGAGCTCTTCGGCAATCAGGCGCAGGCCGTTCCCCCATTGGTCAATGATGCCCATTTTTTTAAAAACCGGTGCGATGGCCCTATTCCGGATATCAGATTGCCGGGCTTCCAGGTCGTGGAAATCAATAGATGGCAAAAGTTTTCCCGGACTGGTAATCTCCACCATATCGTCATAGATGGCCACTTTGATATCGGCAATGATCTCCTCGTCTGCAGGTCGGTTGCTCGACCCTATCCGGATGTAGGTCCCATCCGATTTGCCTTTTGATTTCAAAAAATAGGGAAAGTTGCTGCCTC
>CAZSMU010000194.1:0-5619 GCA_964607915.1 uncultured Haliscomenobacter sp. | reverse complement strand
TCGCAACCAGTCTAATGTTGAACGGCAATTTTTTCCCGATAGTTGAGCCCGAGGCCCTGAACTTGCAAGAGGTATAGTCCCGCCGGAAGTTGGGCAACGGGAAGGCTGCGCTGTTGGGTTCCCGCTGCCAGAACGGTCTGGTACAACAGTTGCCCGCGCAGATCAAACAGGTGCAAGCGCGCCGGTTCGGGCAGGGGGGAAGCCCACTCGATAGAAACCATATCGTTGGCCGGATTGGGAAAAATGCGGAAGCCGCCCGATACCGGAAGGGGCTCATCTACATCTACTACGGCATTGGCATCCATCTGGAAGGCAAAGCGCCGGGTCGGGATGAACCCGCCTGCCCCATTTTCCACAACAAAGGTAAAATCGTCGCTTTTATCTGCCCCGCCGGCATGGCTGTACTGAAGCTGGAACGCATTGATCATCGCCTGGGTGAACTGGCTTCCCGCGGTCAATACGGAGCCTTTGGCCTTGAGTTGTCCTTTAGAGGGAGCCCGCAGGACGGTATAGCGCAACTCTTCGGCATTGGCGGAGGCATCCTCGGCCAGGAGGTTGGCAGACGTGAGGGTATTCGTTTTGCCGGGGGGTACGCCGAGGGCGTCGTTGCGCACCAGGCGGGGCTGCTGGGCCTGGAAGGTCGAGCAAAACTCCAGCGACCAGGATTCTATAGCGCCCGGGCTTAGGCTTTCGTTGCGGATGATGCTGACCCGCAGCGTCCATACGCCCTGGATATTTTCTCCTTTGAAACGCGCCAGGGAATCAACAGGGCGAAACACGATTCCGTCGTCGGGCGGGCACACCCCGGTTCCATTGACGGCCTGGGGCGCGTCGTCGTCGAAGCCGATGAATAACTTGCTGGTGAGGGCGCAATGTCCGTTGTACAAAATGACCTGTGTGCCTTTGGGGCTGACCAGGCTGATGCGCAGGTTGCGCACATATTCTTTGTTGATCTTCAGCAGCGGGATATTGACATCGTTCAGCGTACCGGATTCCGTGACGTTGATCCGGGACTCGATTGTGGGGGTGCCGGCACCGGGGATATTGAGCGGTACGTTGGAGCTTTCATAGGTCTTGCAGCGGGTGGTAGCGGTATGAAAGGCAAACGGCTCGAGGAAAGGAGCCGTACCACAAGCATTGACAGGCTGGATGCGCCAGAAGTAAAGGCGGTTGTTTTCGAGCAACACCAGGGGCTGCCAGGAGGTGCCCGTGATGTTTTCCCTTGAAAAAATGCTGCTGTTGCCAAAGGCAGGGCTGGTGGCCATTTCCAGGTTGTAGGTGCCGGCATTGGGGACGGCAGACCAGGAGAGCGGAGTGGATAGTACAATGCCGGTGGCGCCATCTGCCGGGGATAGCAGGCGGAGGCTGTCGAATTGGTTGGACAGGGTCGCGAAGCGCACGGGTTGCTCAAAGGTTGGCCCGGAAGTTGTTTTCGCGCGGACTACGACCTCGAGGGTGTCGCGCAGGGTGTTGCCCGGCTGGATGCGCAGGGTACTGCTGCTCCCGGCCGGCACAGGATTGGGGCTGAACGACCAGGTCCCTCCGTTGGGTAGGGGCGTGGCAAGTTCCAGGGTTACAGGCCCCTGGAATCCGAGTACACTCTGTGTATTGACTCTGAATTCCAATGCTTTGGGCTGGCAGTGCAGCGGCACGGCATAGGGCTGTACGCTGAGGGTATAGCCTGCTTTTGTGGCTGGCGCGATCTGAAAATTTTGATTGGAAAGGTCGAAAAAGATATTGTCGGCTGCTTCGACCCGTATGCGGGCGCTATCGCTGGTCACTACCGGCACGCTGACTTTGGCACTGCCTGTGTTGAGCGCGTTTTCGGCGAGCAGCCAGGGAAAAGTCTGGCCGCCGTCCGTGGAAAGCCGGATATTGACGTATCGGCAGGATACCGGCGCCTGATTGGTGCGCGCCACATCCCAGGAGACCGTTTGTACCGATCCGCTTTCCCAGCGCACTGCGGCGCTGTCGGGGAAAGTGACCAGGAAAGGCCCTGCCTGGTCGGTGGCCTGGAACTGTACCTGCGCCCATACGACGCCGGCCGCACCGGGGCGGTTGTCGCGCACCGTGCAGCGGAAGGTCATCTTTCGCGAGTAGGACGGCAGCACTTCCCGTATATCCCGCGAGTTGCCTACTATAGAGGCCAAACGCGGGAAAGTGCGTACGGGGGATTCGACGGGGCGGAAGGAGCGGAACAATGGAGAGCTGAGTTTGGCTTCGCCCAGCGGTACAGAAGGGCCTATGTCGTATTGTTCCCAGCAATAGGTGAGCGGGTCGCCGTCGGCATCACTGGCCTGGGCCCGGAGTTCAAAAGGAGTATTGACAGGAATGGCGAAGGTGGCCGGGTAATTGAGTTTTATTTCGGGTACCCGGTTGGGGGTGGGCACGGGGGTCGCGCAGTTTTTGCCCTGGTACTGCCGGGAAAAGGCATAGAAATCCTCCAGGGAGCCCACGTGGTAATAGTCGTCGGAGTTGCCTTGTATGTTGTCGGGCCCACAGGCACTGGCATAGGACATAATCGTGCTGCCGCTGCCCGGTTCGTATGCATCGTCGAGGTCGAGTTGGGAGGAATACTGTGCGCAGCTATTCCAGCTGTGGCCACAGGCAAACTGGTGGCCGAGCTCATGGGCCATAATTTGGATGGCTATGAATTCTGTGTTGTTGGTGAAATGGCAGGTGACGCCGGCCCCTTTGTTCTGCCCACAGGCAGAGGCGTAGTTGGCGATGCCGCCAATGCCGTTTCGGCAGCCCAGTGTGAAGACGTGCCCCAGGTCGTACGCCCCGGCGCCTATTGCCTGGTTCAGTGCCGTGGTGTTCTGGCTGAGCAGGGTAGAGGCGTTGTCGGGTGCCGAATAGGGGTCGGTGGCCGGGTCGAGGTATATCAAGGTGTCGTTGTTGCCGATGAGCTGCAGGCGTATAGCGGTTTCTTTTTCAAAAACCTGGTTGACGCGATTGAGGGCACTTACCATAGAAGCCAACACAGTTGCTTTCGTGCCGCCTTTGGATTGGGCGTATTCGCCGGTGCAGGCCAAGGCCAGACGGTAGGTCTGCAGTACTACGGTTTGGTTCTCTCCGCTGCGCAGGGTGCCGGCAGAGGGATTTCCAGGAGCTGCGTCCGATAGCTTTGGCAGGGAGGGGAATGGGGATTCGTTGAGGCCACAGCGTGGAACTTCCATGCCGCTGGGGTATTTCAGGTGATGGGTATAGTATGCAGTGTAGTATTCGGTATAGCCTTCTGACAGGGGGTCTATGTAAAAAAGCCCCTTTGGTGAGGTGACTGCGGCATGGAACCCAAGGGGGGATATATCCAATCGGGCGTTCAGCTCCGGGCGTTGGATACCCTGGGCGAGAAACGTTTTGATGGCCGGATAGCGGGCGGCCAGGCTTGCTTCCATGACCGGGGATTCACGAACGTGAAAGGCCTCCATGGTGCCGTCGGGCATAGGGAGCAGAAGGGGGATACCTGCCTGCCGGGACTCCTCACGGGGTGCTCTGCGCAAAAGGACTTCCGCCCGGGCGAAGTCGAGTTTTAGAGCGCGATAGGAGCTGGCGGGAAGGGATGCTTCCGCTCCGCGGGGCAGGGAAATCTGTTCAAATGGAATATCTTCCCAAAGATTGACGGTGGGTTGGGCGGCGGCATACTGGAGTATGGTACACAGAAACCAGAGGAGGGCACTTCTTTTCATATTATTTCATTGTTTCAAAAGTCAAATTTCGGTTTTTTTTTCATACGCATGGCTTTCTACTTAGAACAGGGCGTTAATCTGGACGCGTCCGATGTGCGCGGGGGGATTATCTCCCGTTTTTCTTCCATCGTATTGGACCTGCAATTGCAGGACCCGGTTGAGTTGCTTTTCTATGCCGAGGTTCCATATCCAGTTGATGCCGGGTTGGAGGCCGTTGAGGATGGCAAAGCCCGCTGGTGACTGCGCATCGCCTTCAAAGCGGGCGGCCACACGGGCCAGCCGGATCGTCAAGGTAGTATTGTTGCCCGGGGTATAGGCACTTTCTGTGCGGATTTCCCGCAGGAGGGCTTGTTGATCTTGTCCGGGTGCTGTATTCCGCTCGGATTGTATCCGGAAGTGGATTTGTGCGCGGAGACCTGGCCGGGGGAGCCAGGAGAGGTCCCCTTCTATTTTTTGGAAAGGAAGGGTATAATCCTGCCCGTTGAATGAGGTGACCAGGCTTTTTCGTATTCCGGAGCCTGCCTGTGCCCTGAGCGACCAGGTCTGGAAAGGGTTCCAGCGCAGGAGCCCGTACGATTCCCGCAGTTCCCGGATATCGTGGCCGCTGGTCTGCACCTGCTTGCTCCGGTTGAGCGTGCGCACCCACTGGATTTCCCATTTTGGATGGGCCCGGTTGAAGGTGAGCGACTGGCGCAGCCCCTCGTGCAAGGCCACCAGGCTGGTATCGGCGATATCGGGTTGAAAAATGGCAAACGGCGAGCGGTCCTGTTGCTTCTGCTGGGTTCGCCAGGACAATTGCCCCGACAGCCGTCTAAAGAGGCCGGCTAACAGGCTGGAGTCGGTTTTTTCCCAAAGGTTCCCGGGTTCGAGCTGCAGGTTTTGGTTCAGGTTGAGATAATCGGTTTGCACATAGCGCGTGCTGATGGTGGGTACGCGGATGTAGTCGGCCTGATCGGGAAAGGGGGCGGGCTGCATCTCGACAGGCTGGATGACGCCGTCGGCGTTGTACAGGGAATCCAGCCATATATAAGCGCCTTCTCCGGGGGCTACTTTGATGAACGTATATTCTTGTCTTGGTTCCTGCCCGGCACCGGTCTCCAGGGTTGCCTGGCTGCGAACCGAACCCTTGAAGGCCAGGAAGGAGGCGTCTATACGTCCGAGCAAGGTGTTGCGGGAGTCGAGTTCTGGCAAAAGCAGGGCGTTGGACTGGAATTGCCGGTAGCTCAGAGTGCCAGATAGACGCAGGGCGGTTTTTCTTTGCCAATATCCCGACAGGGCGGCTTCGCGGGCGATCGAGGCTCGGGTCCATATTCCGGCAAGAGGGAGTAGATCTTCGCGGTACTGGAGTTCCATGTTCCAGCCCCAGGGTTTGTCTGCGGGGCTTTTTATACCGCTGCGGAGCAGGTAAAAAGCAAAGCTGCCCGGCTGGAGGGATGTATCTTGAACGGGTTTCCGGGCGTTGTACTCCCCCTGGGATTGCCAGCTCAGCTCCCATTTTTCTTTTTTGAAAAGACGGGTGCGCACTTCGATCCAGGGCTGCCAGAAGAGCAGCGCCTCGGATGCGGTACGGGCCTGCAGTTGTCGGACCTTGCCGCGTATATCCCAGTTTTTGGGTTGTAGCGTCCAATGCACGCCCTGTCTCAGGCCCTGGTATGTCGTGGAGCGGAGGAAGGACTGGGCCTGGTAGGATATTTGCCCCGTGCGGGGCTGCGCCAGGGTTAGGTCCAGGTGGCCTATATATTCGTGTGCTGCGGGTGGAGAGCCTTTTCCCTGAAAGTCCGCCAGGCTCCAGTCGCGCAAAAATTCCGGGCTTCGGTAAGGGTTGAGTGTCCTGAAGTTGCGGTGAAGCCCCTCCAAGGCGAGGCTGCTGTTCAGTTTCCAGGCGGAGGAATCTTTCCCCAGTTGCGCTTGCTGTTTTATCTCCAGGAAG
>CAZSMU010000193.1:0-5628 GCA_964607915.1 uncultured Haliscomenobacter sp. | reverse complement strand
AAAAAGGGCCTTTTTGACCCCTCGATGATTCCCCTCGCAACAAGTCTATTATACACAATAGTACAAAAACCAAACGATACCAATGGATTTTTTGAAAATACTACATTTAAAATCTCCTTCCGAACCCTCTTTGCAAAATTTAAAAATTAGACTTGTTGCGCGGGGTCATCGCGGAGGAAAAAAGAGTCCTTTTTTGTCCACACGAAGGCTTTTTGAGGGAGTATAGCAGTGCTATAGGACCGGAAAAAAGGCATAGTGTGGGCGAAAAGAGCCTTTTTGACCCCTCGATGATCCCCCGCGCAATAAGGCTATTAAGGAAAAAGCGCTAAAATTGGGGCATACAAGTGACGACCTCCTCTGCACGCCCTATCTTTGCACCATGCAGATACAAGGAACCCACTACCGCACTATCTGGACGGAGCCCGGCGAGCCCGGTACGGTCTATACGTTCGACCAGCGCCTGCTGCCGTTCGAAATCCGCATCGCGGCCCTCAAAAGTTGTGAGGAAGCTGCACAGGCCATAGAGCAGATGCTCGTGCGCGGCGCCCCGCTGATCGGGGCCACTGCGGCATACGCGCTCTACCTCGCAGCGCGGGAAGCTCCCCCAGGCGTGGATGCCCTGCCGTTTTTGCGCGAAAAGGCGGCCCGTGTCCTGCGCACGCGCCCCACCGCCGTAGATTTGCAGCACGCCGTACGGCGCGTCCTGGACACCGTGGAGGCAAACGCATGGGAGGACAGCGCAAGCGCAGCACTCCAATGTGCAGAGGCCATCGCCCACGAAAGTGCAGCGCAATGCCGGGCCATAGGAGTACACGGACTGGAACTCATCCGCGCACACAGCCAAAGCAAGGGCGGACGCCCGGTCCATATCCTCACCCACTGCAATGCAGGGTGGCTGGCCTGCATTGATTATGGCACCGCCACCGCCCCCATCTACGCCGCCCATGATGCCGGTATCCCCGTGCACGTTTGGGTGGACGAGACACGGCCCCGCAACCAGGGCAGCAAAATCACGGCTTTCGAACTGCTCCAGCACGGAGTACCCCATACCGTCATTCCCGATAACACCGGCGGGCACCTCATGCAGCACGGACTCGTGGATATGGTCATCGTCGGTACCGACCGAACCACCCGCCGCGGGGATGTAGCCAATAAAATAGGCACCTACCTCAAGGCGCTCGCCGCAAAAGACAACGATATCCCGTTCTACGTGGCCTTGCCTTCTTCCTCCCTCGATGCATCGCTCGAAGACGGTATCCGCGAAATCCCTATCGAAGAGCGCGACGAAGAGGAGGTAAAATATACCTGGGGCATGGAAGAGGGCAAACTCAAAAAAGTACTCACCATGCCCGCTGAAAGCCCTGCCGCCAATTATGGCTTCGATGTCACCCCCGCCCGCCTCATCACCGGCCTGATTACCGAGCGGGGTATCTGCCCGGCATCCGAAGCAGGAATCCTTGGCCTCTTCCCTGAAAAAAGGGGGCTATGAACACAGAAGGCTATATCAAGTTCCAGGCGCACTGGACGCCCTCCCCGCCTTTCCCCTCCGATACACTCGCCGAACTCAACGCCTGGCGGCAACGCTGCTATGAAAAAGGCTGGATCGGCGCCCTGCCCGATGGCATCGGATTCGGCAACATCAGCCAGCGCAAAGGGAAAGGGGAAATGTTCTTCATCAGCGGCTCGGCTACGGGCAATGTCCCCTGTACAAATGCCGCGCATTACGCCCTGGTAGAGCGCGTCCACGCCCAACAGAACGAACTCTGGTGCAGCGGCCCCGTCATCGCTTCGTCCGAATCTATGAGCCATGCCGCAGTATACGCCTGCCGCCCCGAAGCGCAGGCCGTCATCCACATCCACCACCGCCCGATCTGGGCATTTTTGCTCGCCAAAGGGCTTGCGACAGACCCACAGGCTGCGTATGGCTCAACAGAGATGGTCCTGGCGATCGCCGACCTACTGGGTAGATGGCCAGACGGGCCTCCCCACGCCTTCGCCATGGCAGGGCATGAGGAAGGAATCATCGCCTTTGGCTCCTCGCTGGAGAAGGCCTTCCGGAGCCTGGAGCAGATTGCCCAGCCGCACTAAAACAGAGCAGGGCCCCGGGTACATGTCGCAACCCGGAGCCCTGCTGAGCACTGTAGGCAGTACCTTAGTTTTTCCAAACCGCCCCCACACCGGCTTCCCACAATTTTTTGTTGAACGCGGGAAGTTGGTTGTGCAGCAACTGCTGGGCCGTCTGCTCAAGCGGCGCCCATTGGGCGCGCAGCTCTTTCAGCCGGTCTAAATTGGGCTGGTTGACGCGCGGAATATCGCTCTCCGTCTGGTTGATGAGAAACATATAGTTTGCCGTGAACTTGTTGGGGAAATTCTCTACGTCGTCGTACGCTTTGGATTTGCGCTGTATCATATCTTCATCCCATTGGCGCATCCGATCGACCAGGCTCTGGCCTTCTTTTTTCAAATCGCCGTGTTTGGCTGGATCCAGGGTGCCCAGTACTTCTTCCAGTTGCCCCCGCCTGGCATACAGCGAATTAATCAGCTGGTGCATGCCCGTCAGTTCTTTTTCCATAGACGACATCAATTCGTGGTACGCCTGGTAGGCTTTGGCGTCGGTCGGATACAAGGGATTCGGAAGGACCTCTACCTCTGCGACTACGGCCTTTCCGCCCATTTTGAGCGTGGCCGTATATTTTCCGGGAGAGGCTTTGTGGCCTGCAAAACTGCTCTCGACATAGGTGCCGGGCACACCGGCCATGGTCGGATAGCGCAGGTTCCATACAAAGCGGTTGAGCCCCTTGGCTTTTGGGAGCGTAGGCTCTGCATCGGGTCCTCCATCCCAGGGCTCAAAGCTGTCATCGGCTTTCGAACTGAAACTGCGCACCATCTTGCCTTGTGCGTCGAGGATTTCCAGGGTCAGTTCCTCTCCGTCTTTAACCTCGGGCAGGTAGTAGTACAGCACCGCCCCCGTAGCCGGGTTTACGCCCCGCGTAGGGTGTGCGCCGCTGAAGCCGGAGCTCCCGTTCAGTTCGCTACCCCCGTTCACCAAAACCACCGGGTCGGGCTTGAAGAGGGTGAAATCCGGGTTTTCAGCCCGGTGTTGGCGCACCAGACCCAAGTCGTCGAGAATCCAGAACGAGCGCCCGGACGTAGCTGCAATCAGGTTGCCCTTGTGTACCCGCAAATCGGTAATCGGGGTCACGGGCAGGTTTAGCTGGAAGGGCGACCAGGCTTTCCCACCATCCCAGGAGAGGTATACGCCGGTTTCCGTACCAGCAAAGAGCAGGTCGCGGCGCACGTCGTCTTCCCGCACGACGCGGGTAAAAGCACCCTGCGGGATGCCGGCGCTGATATTGGTCCAGGTCTTGCCGTAGTCCGTCGTTTTATACAGCGCAGGCGTATGGTCGTTAAACTTATAGCGCGTCGTGGCGATGTAGACGGTAGCAGGGTCGTGCGGCGATACTTCGATAGCGTTGATGAGGCACTCTGCCAGTCCGGCAGGGGTTACATTTTGCCAGGTGGCGCCCCCGTCGCGGGTGAGATGTACCAAGCCATCGTCGCTACCGGTCCAGATCACCCCCTTTTCATGGGGAGATTCGATGACGTAGGCCAGGGTGCCATAGTTTTCAGCGCCTACGGCCTCATTGGTATACGGTCCGCCGCCTTTGCCCTGTTTTTCCTTCTCGTTGCGCGTGAGGTCGGGCGACACTTCCGTCCAGGTCTTACCCATATCGCGAGTGCGCAACAGATACTGGGAGCCGTGGTAATAGGTATTGGGCTCGTGCTTCGACCAGATGATCGGTGCATTCCAGTTGAATCGGTACTTGATGTCCTTGGCATCCATACCGAGGTATTGAATAGGGGCGGCCATGATATTGGTGCCCGCTTTAGCTTCGTTATCGAGGACTTCAATAGTCCCCTGGTAGCTGCCGCCGAGCACATAGCGGGGATTGTCTGGGTCAAAAGCGAGGAAAGCGCTTTCCCCTCCTGCTGAAGCACCCCAACTGGAGGTGCCTATGCCATAGCTGCCCAATTCGCGGCTGGCAATGGACACAGAGGTGTTGTCTTGTTGCCCTGCGTAGATGCGGTAAGGGAAGCCGTTGTCCACATTAATGCGGTAGAACTGGGCCGTAGGCATATTGCTTTGCGAAGACCAGGTCTTGCCCCCGTTTACCGAGATGGCAGCACCACCGTCGTTGGCGATGACCATATTTTTGGGATTATGGGGGTTAATCCAGAGATCGTGGTAATCCCCGTGGGTACCGGAGAGCTCTTCCCAGGTTTTGCCCCCGTCCACGGAGCGGAGGGCAGGTGCGCTCAGGACATAGACCGTATGTTCGTTTTTGGGGTCTGCAAATACTTCGATATAGTACCAGGCGCGCTGTACGAGGCGGTGGTCGTTGGTCACGCGCGTCCAGCTTTTACCGGCATTGGTGGACACAAACAGGCCGCCCAGTTCGCGGTCGGAATCGCTCTCAATCAGCGCATAGACGCGCTCAGAATTAGAGCGGCACACAGACACGGCCATTTTACCCATTTCTTTCGGCAGGCCATTGTGAATCTTCGACCAGGTAGTGCCCCCATCCGACGACTTGTACATCCCGCTTCCCGGGCCACCGCTGATTACTTTCCAGGGCAAACGCCCATGTTCCCACATGGCCGCATACAATACCTGCGGGTTGTTCATATCCATAGAGAGTTCTGCGCAGCCCGTCCCTTCGTCCACGTACAATACCTTGGTCCAGTTTTGGCCCCCGTCGGTGGAGCGGTAGATGCCGCGCTCCGGAGATTTGCCGTATAAAGGGCCCTGCGCTGCGACGAATACGATGTCGGGGTTCTTCGGGTGTATCGCAATGCGCGAAATGTGCTGGGTACCTTCCAACCCTATCCGCTTCCAGGTTTTGCCTGCATCGGTGGACTTGAACACCCCGTCGCCGTGGTGCGTCATCACACCCCGTATGGCGTGCTCCCCCATACCCACATACACAATATTGGGGTCGGACTCCGACACCGCTACCGCCCCTACCGACCCGGTACTGAAATACCCGTCTGAAATATTCGACCAGGTCAGTCCCATATCCGTCGTTTTCCATAAACCTCCTCCGGTAGTGCCCATGTAATACGTGGTCATATCACCGATGACACCCGAAGCCGTGTTCGATCGGCCTCCCCGGAACGGACCAATACTGCGCCACTTCAAGGGCTTGAACCACGCATTGTAATCAACTGCCGGAGTAGCCACCGCAACCGGGGCAGCCGTCGGCTTAGGCCCGCTCTTGGTTCGCTGGGCCGCTATGTCCACACAAATAAACAGGGTGGCACATACTACAAGTAAAGTGTGTTTTTTCATACGTATTGACCTTTTTAAATGGATGTACATGCTGACAGACTTATTCCACTTCCCTCCTCGCTGACCCCTCGCAACAAGTGTAATAGACTTGTTGCGAGGGGAATCATCGAGAGGTCTAAAAGGCACTTTTTCGCCCACACTGTGCCTTTTTTCAGTCATATAGATAGACTATACTCCCTCAAAAAGCCTTCGTGTGGACAAAAAATGACTCTTTTTTCCCTCCTCGCTGACCCCTCGCAACAAGTCTAATGATTTTTTTAAAAAAAGTAGCTAAAAAA
>CAZSMU010000192.1:0-5678 GCA_964607915.1 uncultured Haliscomenobacter sp. | reverse complement strand
CGAAAAAGGGCCTTTTTGACCCCTTGATGATTCCCCGCGCAACAAGTCTAATAAAAGGGCGCCTCTTTGCCCTAACCGCATCGAAAAACCAGCCTTCGCTGTACACGCTTCCAAACCCTGAATAACAAAAACACAGGAAACATGCACCTTTGGGAATATGCGCTACTGACGGGCGCCGCATTAGTGGGAGGGGGCTTTGCCCTTGTTTTGCGCACAGACCAGTACGGTACGGCGAGATGGCTCACCGCCTTTAGCGGAGCATACCTATTGGGGTTAGCGATCACCCATTTGATTCCCGACTTATACGCTTCAGCGCCGAAGGGGGGCATAGGTATCTGGATTCTGGGCGGATTTTCTCTACAGCTCCTGTTGGAGCCCCTGTCAAAGGGGATTGAGCACGGGCATTTGCACCGTTTGGAGCATATCCAGGTCGTACCCGTCATGTTGGGATTGCTGATTCATGCCTTTGTAGAAGGGCTTCCCCTGAGCGGTTATGCAGATCTGGAGGCCCATCAGCACGCCGGGCAGGTAGCAGACCAGTTGTTTTTCGGTATTGTAATCCACAAAGCCCCGGCTGCCTTTGCGCTTGCCAGTGTGTTGTTAAACGCGCATATTGAACGGCGGAAGGTCATGGCCCTTGTGGCCTTGTTTGCATTAGCCACTCCGGGAGCTGCCTTTTTGTCCAGTGCGACGGGCTTGTCCCCCGACCATTTGTACCTCCTGCTTGCCTTGGTCACCGGCTCTTTTTTGCACCTTTCCACGTCCATTCTATTTGAAAGCAGCCCTGGTCTGCAACATGCGGTTTCCTGGAGCAAATTTGCGGCCATTGTGTCCGGTTTCATCGTATCGGTCCTGACCACTTGAAAAAAGAGGATAGACCTATTGTGTTCCCCTGATTTTTTATACTTTTAACGAAAATTTATCTAAATAACCAGTCTTTATACAAATTTGGTATGAAAGCCCGAATCAGAAATAAGCTCTTAACCATCCTTTTTTTTGCCCTGCCTGTAGCTGCATTGCATGCCCAGGGAGTTATCCGGGGAGAGATTAAAGACCGGGAAAGCGGTGAGCCTTTAATCAGTGCCACAGTGGTCGTCAAAGGTTCTACGGATGGCGTGGTAACCGATTTTGATGGAAAATTCGTATTGAATACCAGCCAAAAATTCCCTTTGACGCTGGTAGCCTCCTATGTCGGCTATGCTGAAAAAAGCGTGGAAATCACTGGAGCTGGTAAATTCATCACCATCGAACTCGAGGCCGACGTAGTGGCTATAAGCACGGTAGAGGTCGAAGGCCGCCGCCTTTCTGAAAAGCAGGCCCAATCGCCGCTCACCATGGAAACCCTGGACAACATCGCCATCCGCGAAACGCCGGCAGCCAACTTTTACGATGGGCTTGGTTCCCTAAAGGATGTGGATCTCACGGCAGCCAGCCTCGGATTCAAGATCATCAACACCCGCGGCTTCAACAGCACCAGTCCGGTGCGTTCCCTCCAGATTATCGACGGGGTGGACAACCAGTCGCCCGGGCTGAACTTCTCCCTCGGCAACTTCCTCGGCGCCTCCGAGCTCGACGTCAACCGCGTCAACCTGATTGTAGGGGCCAGTTCGGCATTTTATGGACCCAACGCCTTCAACGGGGTCATCAGCATGGAAACCAAATCCCCCTTTCTGCACAAGGGGCTCAGTGCCTCCGTAAAAGGCGGAGAACGCAGCCTTATCGAGACCGGCGTCCGCTGGGCCGATGTGCTCACGGATAAGAATGGCAAGGAGCGCTTTGCCTACAAAATCAACTTCGCCTACTTCCAGGCCAACGATTGGGTCGCCGACAACTACGACCCCGTTTTTGACACCAGGACCGGTCTGAAAAACCCCGGGGGATACGATGCGGTCAACATCTATGGCGACGAGTACCTGCCCGCCAATGATTTCAGCGGCTCCTTTGCCGTGCCGGGCATGGGGGTCATACACCGGAAAGGATATGCGGAAAAAGATTTGGTGGACTATGATTCCGACAACCTCAAAGCGGGCCTCGCCCTGCACTATCGGCTCAAGCCCACACAAACCTTCAAATCCCCGGAACTCATCCTGGCCACCAATTACAGCACTGGCACCACGGTCTATCAGGGCGACAACCGTTTCAGCCTGAGAAATATCCAGTTTTTCCAACACCGCATCGAACTGCGCAAGGCCGACACCTACTTCCTGCGGTTCTATGCCACCCACGAAGATGCCGGCGACTCGTTCGACCCCTACTTCACCGCGCTGAAGCTACAGCAGGAGGCCAAGGAAAACAACGAATGGCGCGCCGACTACGTCTCGCACTGGCAAATCAACATGGTGCCCAGGTTGCGCCGAATAGAAGGCTTCCCCAGCCCCCTCAACTATCTGGGGCGCCCCGACGAGTACAACGCTGCTTTGAGGGCTTTTTACAGCTCCCCCAGCGTCCTCGACTCGCTGACCGTATGGCACGCCCTGACGCAAACCTCCGCCAATGCAGCCCGGGCCATCAGTGGTACCGCCGATTTTTATGAGCCGGGCACCCAGCGCTTCAACGAAGCCTTCAACGACATCACCAGCCGAATCTCCTACCTCGAAGGGGGAACCCGGTTCTACGACCGCTCTGCCCTCTTCCACTTCCAGGGGGAATACGCCTTCAACGATTTGGTACGCCAGGGCTCTATCACAGACCTCGACTTCCGCGTCGGCGGCAACTACCGCCTCTATACGCCGGATTCCAAAGGCTCTATCCTTCTCGATACCGCCGGTCGCAACATAGACACCTATGAATTCGGCATCTACGGCGGGGGTACCCTGGAATTGAATACCCGCTTGAAAATCAGCGCTACGATGCGGGTGGATAAAAACCAGAACTTCGATTACCTGGTTTCGCCCGCTGCATCGCTGGTCTATTCACCTAACCCGGATCAGACCCTCCGCGCTTCGTTCTCTTCAGCCATCCGCAACCCGACCCTGGCCGACCAGTATCTGTTCTACAATGTGGGGCGTGCCATCCTCATCGGCAACCTCAGCGGATTCAACAACCTGATTTCCATAGAATCCCTGGCAGACTATCTCAACACGCTCAACCCTGCGAAACTGGAGTACTTCGACGTTGCGCCCATCCGTCCGGAAAAGGTACAGACCGTGGAAGCCGGTTTCCGGCGCACCTTGTTCGACAAGGTATATGTAGATGCCACGTATTACTACAGCTTTTACCGCGATTTTATCGGGTTCAACCTGGGCGTAGAAGGCACGTTCGACCCCCGTACTGGTCTGCCTATAGACATACAGGCGTATCGCGTTGCGGCCAACGCTCGGGACAAAGTGACCACACAGGGATTCTCCATAGGGTTTAACTACTACTTCTGGAAAAAGTACGTCTTTAATGGCAATTACTCCTGGAACCGGCTGAATACGCAAAGCGACGACCCGATTATCCCCGCGTTCAACACCCCGGAGCACAAATTCAACATAGGCTTTGCCGGGAGAGACCTAAAGGTAAATCTGTTCGGGCAAAGAATCCCAAATTTGGGCTTCAACGTCAACTACAAGTGGATCGACAGCTTTCAGTTCGAGGGGTCGCCCCAGTTTACTGGCTTCATCCCCGGCTACGACCTGCTCGACGCCCAAATCAACTGGCTGGCACCCAAGCTGAAAACGACCTTCAAACTCGGCGCGTCCAACTTGTTGAACAATCAGGTCTTCCAGACGTACGGCGGCCCGAGAATCGGGCGCCTGGCCTATCTTTCGGTGCTCTATGAATGGTCTAAAAAATAGCGATTTATATTAAAACTCACTTTTCATCAAACACGGTTCGTTATGAAGAATCTCAACACGCTTTTAGTATTGTTTTTCAGTATGGCTGCTACTGCTCTTATGGGGCAGGACCGCTATCTGAAACCGGTATTCAGCGGTGTCAATGTACAGGCAGATGTTACGTATGGCCGAAATATAAGCGTACTCTCTACGCCCATCGGCCCCATTGACCTCAAGGTCAATGTGTTTACCCCTGCCGGCGACAACGCTAAAAACCGGCCCGCCGTTCTGGTCTTCCATACAGGCAGCTTCCTACCCCCGCTGTTCAGCGGTGGCATCACGGGCAGCCGTACCGACTCGGCCGTCGTGGAGACCTGCAACCGGCTCGCCCGATTGGGGTACGTGGTTTTCAATGCCACCTACCGCCAGGGCTGGAACCCGACGGCCACAGGTGCCGATGGCCAGGATATCCGCACCGGCACGCTCTTGAACGCGGCTTACCGCGGTATCCAGGACGCCCGCACCCTCATCCGCTTCATCCGCAAATCCGTAGCGGTAGACGGGAACCCGTACGGAGTTGACCCCGGCAAGATCGCGCTCTGGGGCCACGGCACCGGAGGGTACATCTCCATGGGTGCTGCCTTCCTGGATCGCTTCAAGGAAGAAATCGTACTGGAAAAATTCATCGGCAAAGACCTGAAGCCTTATGTGGACACGACCATCAACGGCAACCTGTACGGCACCACGAACACGCCGCTGTGCCTTGCCAACTGGCCTGAATACAGTTCCGACTTCAAAGCAGCCATCAACATGGGCGGTGCACTGGGCGATATTTCCTGGCTGGAAGGCAAGGCAAACGAGCCGGTAGTGATTGGATTCCACGTACTCACAGACCCCTTTGCCCCCTTTGCCGACGGCCCCGTCATCGTACCTACTACAGGTGATTTCGTCGTCAACGTCGCGGGCACGTACTCTGTAGTCAAAAGGGCGAACGACCTGAAGGTGAATGCACCCATCGCTGATGCCAACACCGACCTTACCAACCCGGTCAATGCGCGCAACAAGGCACTGAGCAATGTGGACATCGACTACCGTGGGCAAAAAATCAAACTGTCCACCGACAACATGTATCCGTTCTTGCTGAGCGGTTTTCAATCCGGCCCCTGGGAATGGTGGAACAAGGCTACGCTCGACCTGGTCGTACTGGGCACCAACGCAGCGCTCGGCCGCAATGCGTTCAACTCGGATACGCTCCACTTCAACGGCTTGCGCACCAACCCGGACATGTCCAAGGCCAAGGGGATGGCGTATATTGATACCATCTTCTCCATCACGGTACCCCGCTTGTACCTGGCGCTGAACCTGGCCACCTCCACGCACGAAGTATTGCCCGCCACCGAAGTAGGCCTGCAAATCACGCCGAACCCGGTCAGCGACATCGCCGTCTTCCGCTCCAGCCCGGAGCATCCGATGCGCGATATCGCCATCTACAATATAGAGGGCAAGCTCATGAAAGGGGCGATACAACTGAAAGACAGCTACTACGAAATGAGCAAAGAAGGGTTGCCTCCGGGCATCTACATTGCACAAGTGCGGTTTGAAAAAGGCATTGTAGCCAGTAAGATCGTCGTACAGTAGGGCACTTTGAATTTTTCAAGTAAAAAGGCCCCTTTGCCGCTCATGAGCGGCAAAGGGGCCTTTTTGCATCAACTCCAAAGGGTCGGCAAAGACAGAAAAAAGCGGTTGCACCGCGCTCTGCACAAGAATTGCGTCTGGCGTTAAGGGAGATAGCTTAAATCTTCGTCATAAAGGATAACGAAGATACAGTGAGAAGAAAAAGAATTTCATCCTCGTGTTATCTTGGAGAAAACGCGTATCAAATTACCGAGCAATGAAGAAAATTGTCACTTTTGGAGAAAT
>CAZSMU010000191.1:0-5685 GCA_964607915.1 uncultured Haliscomenobacter sp. | reverse complement strand
GTGGACAAAAAATGACTCTTTTTTCCCTCCTCGCTGACCCCGCGCAACAAGTCTATTCCACAAAATAATCCTCCCGGACTTGTTCTACCCCACCTTTTAAGGAATAGACCTCTGCCAGGTCGGAGGACATGGCTATCAGTGCTGCTTGCAGGCTCCGTTTTCCGCTTTGGCAGACAAATACGATGGGGCAGTGCCTGGGCAGAGAAGGCAAATGCAGCGCAAGCCGGGCCAGCGGAATGAGTTCTCCGCCGATGTTATACCGGGCGTATTCCTCGGGTTCCCGGACATCCACGAGGTGGAAAGGGGAAGCGGAGCGGACCCAGGACTGCAGGGTAGCATAGGCGATTTCAGGTACTTCCCGGCTGGGCAGACCGCAGAGTTGTTCATAATCTTCCAGCGCATAGACGGGATAAGGCTTTTGCTCCGGTATCCGGATCAAGTGGGTGCGGGCGCTTAGGGCGTCGTACACACAAACCGTCCCTGAAAGCGGCGTCCCGACATGGCTCAGGATTTTGATGGCCTCGTTGGCCTGCATACTCCCTATGATACCTGGCAGGACGCCTAACACGCCACCTTCGGCACAGGAGGGCACCGTTCCCGGCGGGGGCGGATCCGGATAGAGGTTGCGATAGTTAGGCCCCCGTCGTCCGTCGCTGTGCAGCCAGTTGAATACAGAGACCTGTCCCTCAAATCGGAACACCGAGCCATAGACCAGCGGTTTTCCAAGCAGCACACAGGCATCATTGACCAGGTAGCGGGTTGGGAAGTTATCGCTGCCGTCGGCGACCAAATCGAAGGAGGCGAGGATGTCCAGGGCATTCTCGCGATGCAGCGAATAGGGGAATACCTCGAACGCCACATGAGGGTTTTGGGCTTTCAGTTTCTGCGCGGCTGTAGAAGCTTTGGGCATTCCGAGGTCATCCACGGAATAGAGCACTTGTCGTTGCAGGTTGCTCAGGCTTACGGTGTCGGGGTCTATGATGCCAATCCGTCCGACGCCGGCAGCGCAGAGGTATTGCAGCAGGGGGGCGCCCAGGCCCCCTGCGCCGATTACGAGGATGCTGGCGCGCTTGAGTTTCTCCTGTGCGGAGAGGCCAAAGCCGGGAAGCATGGTATGCCGAGCATAGCGCAGATGTTCTTCTCGCGAAAAAAGCACTGCGTTTGGCTGTTCCTTTTCTACCTGCATGCTGTTTTGAATTATGCTTCTTTCACCACAGGAGGGAGCTCGTGTCGGCTTGGCCTGGGGGCCACCGTCCTGTCTGATTTTCGTTTTATATAGTAGTAGGTCTCTATCTGTGCCCGAACCGGCAGGTCGTTGGAACCCCGTTGGTAGGGATTTGTTTGGCGGCCGTCCAGAATTCTGGCTTTTACATTATCGTTCAACTGGATTTGCAGGTAATCTTTGATTTCTTCCTTTTTTTCGGGGTCGAAAACGGGGAATGCGGTTTCGACACGGTGTTCCAGGTTGCGCACCATCCAGTCGGCAGAAGAGAGGTAGATGCACTCTTCGCCGTCGTGGTGAAAACAAAATACGCGCGCGTGTTCGAGGAAGCGGTCCACGATACTGATTGCCTGTATATTTTCGCTGTAGGGCCGGGTGCCGGGAACCAGGCAACAGATTCCCCGAATGATGAGGGATATTTTTACGCCTGCCCTGCTGGCCTGATAGAGTTTTTCGATCATTCCGCGGTCCTGCAGGCTGTTCATTTTCAAGATGATTTCGGCTTTTCTTCCCGCCCGGGCAGCTTGTATTTCGTAGTCTATCAGCTCTTCCAGCCCACTTCTGAGGTTGTACTGCCCCACGAGAAGGTGCTCAAAGGGGTCGCCAGACAGGTGAGTGCCGCTCTCCAAATAGGAAAAGATGCGCAGCGCTTCGGTACTCAGGCGCGGGTCTGCGCTGAACAGCCCGAAATCGGTATATACCCGGGCTGTTTCCTCGTGAAAATTTCCGGTGGACAAGTAGGTGTAAAACTGGGGGCCATCCTTTTCGAGACGGCGTACCACGGCTACTTTGGCGTGTACTTTTACCCCCGGGAAGCTGTAATGCACGGTCACGCCGGCTTTTTCGAGGCGCTCGCCCCAGTTCAGGTTGGCTTCTTCGTCAAAGCGGGCTTTCACTTCCACAAAAACGGAGACCTGCTTCCCGGCCTGTGCAGCTGAGATGAGGGCTTGCATGATACGCGAGTTGCGGGCGACCCGGTATTGGGTGATTTTGATGTGGGTCACTTTGGGGTCGCGCGCCGCTTTTTCAAAAAAGCGGAGCACGGATTCGTAGGAGTGATACGGAAAATGCAGAAGATGGTCTTTTCGGCGCAACTCGGAGAAGAACTCCCGGCTGCTTTCCAGAGGGGAGTAGGGCAGGGGCGGCAGAGGAGGATACTTGAGGTGCTGCATCCCAAAGTCCGGGAATTTGAAAAAATCGGAGTTGTTGTGGTATCTTCCTTCGCGTAGCGTGTCGTTTTTCTCCAGTCCCAGGATTTCCTTCAGGAAGTCGAGCATGTCCAGGGGCATTTCGCGGTCATAAACAAACCTGGAGGGCGGCCCTACCTGGCGTTTGCCCAGGCTCTGGCGAATTTTCTGGAGCAGGTCCCCGCTGAATTCATCTTCTATGTACAATTCGGCGTCCCGGGTTAGTTTGACGGAGAAGGTGTCGATGATATGATACCCCGGGAAGATCCAGGAAACGCTGTGGCGCACGATATCGTCGAGCATAATGAGGTCGTGGCGGTCGGGGGCACTGGGTAAATGTATGAAGCGCGGAAGATGGTCGGAAGGGATTTTCACCAGGGCGTACACGGGTTTTGCCTCCGGATCACCGCGCTCGATCATGAGCAGCGTAAGGTAGAGTGCGCCGTTGTTGAGGAAAGGCCGTATCTTGCCTTTCACCATCAATACGGGCTGTACAAAGGGCAGGAGATTGTCCTGGAAGTAGTTTTCGACGAATATTTTCTGCTCCGCGTTGAGGTCCAGGCGCCGCAGGAGAAAGATGTGGTGCCTGCGCAACTCGGGCGTGATGTCTTCCTCCACGATTTTGCTGAACAGTTCCTGTTGCTCATTGACTATCCGGCGCAGTTCTTTGATAATATTTTTGGGATCTTCCTCCAATTCGCGTTTGGTTTTCCGGCCGACGCGCACCAGATACCGGTAGTAGGCCATGCGCACCCGGAAAAACTCATCGAGGTTAGAGGAGTAGATGGCTAAGAACTTGATGCGTTCAAAGAGGGGCACCGTCGGGTCCATGGCTTCTTGCAATACCCGGTAATTGAAGGATAGCCAACTGACATCTCTATGGATGGATGGTAGCCCCTGGTCGCTGGGCTCTGTCTCCTGGGCAGGTTCGGAATGGTTCTTTTTCACTTTGTATAGGCTTGTCTGGCTTGTGCTGCTTGCGTATTTTTAGCCGTAAAGTACATAAAAAACGCATTTATATGGCATTGAGGTATAAAAATCCTCAAAACAGCCCGAGTTGCTGGCCGGGTGCGGATGAGTCCAATACAGGACCCCGGCACGAAACCCCGGGCAGTCCGCCGAGCAGTTGATGGGCAAAGTCCGCCAGGCGGGGAGACTTTAGGTTGTCCGGTTCATGGGCGAAAAAATAAACGGCGGGGAGTCCCTGCGCAAACCAATGCCGAATCTGGGCAGCCCATGCCCGTGCGCGTTCATAATCGCTCGCGTGCAGGTCGTTGCCTACAAAGCGGAGCAGCACAAAAGGGGCGGTCACGCGCAAGTGCAGCACGTCGCGCCGGCCTGCGACATCGGTAATGACCGCGCCGGCCTGGTGTGCTTCCAGTATCGCCACGGCATCGGGGTGAAGGTCGCCTCCGCTGAACCAGGAAGCCTCCCGGAATTCGATGGCAATAGGTAAGCCCTTGGGCCACCGTTCCAGAAAGCGCGCCAGCACCCCGCATCTTTCGAGTCCGAAGTAGGGGGGAAGTTGTAGGAAGGAAGGCCCCAGGCGTACGCCGAGGCCGCCCATCGCATAGGCAAAAGCTTCGATTTGCGAGGTGCCGGTTCCCAGATCCCTGCTGTGGCTGATAGCTTGTGGCACTTTGGGGCAAAACCGGAAATCAGAGGGGGTATCGCGGGTCCATTTTGCAATCGTCTCAGGGCCAGGGACGCGATAGTGCGTCGCATTCAGTTCTATAGTGTTGAATTGTTGGCCGTAATGGAGGAGATAATCGCCGGATCGTGCGCCCAGGGGATAGACCGTCCCGGCCCACTCTTTCATAGCCCAACCGGTACAGCCTATGTAACAGTGCCGTTCGGCAGATCGGGGAAGCCCTGGCGGGAGTGCCGGAGAAGCATCCGGCTGCCGGGGCATCCTGAAATCAACGGTTCCGATATCGCGGAGTTTGCCAAATTCCATGTCGCAGTCTGGTCACAGGCTGTTTTTTTGCCTATATCCTGTCTTAAATAAAAAATTAGCGCGAAATTTGTTGCCGAACAATACGATAAAGCAATGAACAGACAAAAAATTGCCGCAGGCAACTGGAAAATGAATACGACCCTGGAAGAAGGGCGCATACTGGCAGAGGCATTGGCAGGCTGCCCGGTACCCGGGGGCGCCGAGGTGGTGCTTTGCCCTCCTTTCCTGCACCTCGTGCCGGTGGCCGACATCCTCCGCGATGTGCCCGGATTCTCTGTAGGGGCCCAAAACTGCCATCAGGAGACCAAAGGGGCTTATACCGGTGAAGTAGCCGCCGGGATGCTCCCGTCGGCCGGCGTGAAGTATGTGATTTTAGGCCACTCGGAGCGCCGGGAGTACTTTGGGGAAAGCGATGCGTTGCTCGCCCAAAAAGTAGACCAGGCGCTGTCGGCAGGACTCCGGCCCATTTTTTGCTGCGGGGAGTCGCTGCCGATTCGCGAGGCAGGCACCCACGTGCAGCACGTATCTGCTCAAATCCAAGCGTCGCTGTTTCACCTCTCGCCGGAAGCCTTTTCCCGGATCGTGATTGCGTACGAGCCGATCTGGGCGATCGGTACCGGCCGCACGGCGAGCCCGGAGCAGGCGCAGGAAATGCACGCTGCCATTCGGGCATTGCTCGCCTCTCACTACGGTGCCGAAGTTGCCGGTGCTTGCTCCATTCTCTACGGCGGCAGCGTCAATGCGGCAAACGCCGCCACCCTGTTTTCTCAGCCGGATGTGGACGGAGGCCTGGTGGGCGGCGCTTCGCTGAAGGCCGAAGAGTTCACTCAAATCATCCGGGCGCTATCCTGATACCATGAAGGCATTTGAAACAACCGGTACCGTCGTCTATGTCCCCCTCGAAGGCGGTTTCTGGGGCATCGAGGGGGATGATGGCAAACAATGGCTGCCCCTCGAAATGCCGGCGGGATTGAAAACAGCCGGCTTGCGCGCAGTATTTCGCCTGCGGGAGCGCGAGGACGTGATGACCATGCACCTTTGGGGAAGTCCCGTCCGCGTGGTGTCGTATCAGGTGATGGGGTAGGTCGGGGCGGCGTATCGCATGGTTGTCGTGTTGCCGATCGCTGGGAGGCTCCCAGAAATCGCGAGAACTGGTTCGGTTTTCGCCTGGCCAGGTCACTTTAATATTTGGCTTTTTTGCCTTTTGCAAGGCGAGATTAGGGGGTATTATGAGCAGGGGGAATGGGTGTGTCTATTCCCCCTGCGGCATCTCTATCCATCCTCCTCAATACCCCTTCATATCCCCCTCGGATAGGCCC
>CAZSMU010000190.1:4386-5761 GCA_964607915.1 uncultured Haliscomenobacter sp. | reverse complement strand
ATTATCTTCTCCTTCTCAAATTCTTCGTAGTAGTCGCAAGCGCGTAGTTCCCACCAATAATCCCCCTGGTCGAATCGCTTGCGGGCCTGGTCTGAAAAAGGTTGGAGATGATGCGCAATACCGGGATACTTATTTTTCAGAAATTGGAAAGCGGCTGTTTCCTCCAGTCTTCCCGCATGCGCTATTGTCCAGCCCTTCGGGAATAAAATCAAAAACCGGTCTCCTCTTGGTGCCTGGTAGCGCTTCACGTCCCGGCCGGCGAGGAAGGGTTTGATCACTTCGGCGCTGCGCGGGTCCTCGGCGAGCAGGCGCTCCCTGGTCGCGGCATCTATGACAAAAGCTTCGTTGAAACCGGTTAATACACCGCGGTAAATTTTCCCCTTGACATATTCGCCGAGGGGTATGCCGCTGCGTTTCAATTTATCCAGCAGTTCCTGGGCGGCGGTATCGGCCAGGGTCCAGCCCTCCGGGTGGAGGGTACTTTGGGGAGCTTCGAAGACGATTGAGGAGAGGTAGGCCGGGAAGGACTGGGGATGTAGTTCCGGCACGTTGGCGGCGCGGAACGTTTTGCCGGGGGTACTTTTTTGCCAGCTCAGGATACAGGGGTAGGTAGTGGCCTCTTCGAATACCGGCAGGTCGCCGAAGTCTATGATTTCGAGGATTTGGCGCTGGGACAGCCACTCGCGCAGATTTTTGCCAAAGCCTGCCCGCATGAACTTGTTGGAGACGATAAAACTGAATTGCCCGTCGGGCCGCAGGAGCTGTTCACTGCGTTCGATGAAATAAACCAGCAGGTCGGCGGTGCCAGCGAAGGTCTGGTAGTGTTCTTTCAAGTACGGTTTCAGGTCTGAAAACTCCTCCTGCCGGATATAGGGCGGGTTGCCCACTACCACGTCGAAGCCTGTATAATCGCCCTCTTCATTCAGCACTTCGGGGAATTCGAAGCGCCATTCGAAGGCCTGGCGGTACACGGTGGCGGAGCGGATACCCTCCAATTCCGATTCAGCCTTAGCGATTTGCCCCTCTATTTGGCGAATATCGCCTGCGACATCTTCCTCTTTGATTTTTTCGAAGAGGTCGCCGATTTCCGCTTTATTTTCCAGGAGGAACTTTTGGCCGCGGAGTTTGGAGAGTTGCTTGAAGCGGGGGTCTTGCCGGTAGATATGCGTCTGGAAGTCGGCCTTGATGCGTTCGATTTGTTCCATCAGGCCCCGTTTATCTACCTTTTCGCGGGCGCTGTGGTATCCGGCCACGGCGAGGCGATAATCGGAGATATTCCATTTGTTCTGTTTCAGGACAGGCCGTAAGTCTTCGCCCAGGGCGAAGCGGCTCACGAGGCTATTGCCCTGTTTGATGTTAATATCTATGTTAGGCA
>CAZSMU010000190.1:0-4376 GCA_964607915.1 uncultured Haliscomenobacter sp. | reverse complement strand
CCGGGATTTTTGTAGTAGGCATTTTTCAGCAGTTCGATCCACAGGCGCAGGCGGCATATTTTAACCGAGTTGGGGTTGACATCTACGCCGAAGAGGCAGTTTTCGATAAGGGTTTGCTTTTCGTGGAAGAGGGCTTCCTGCACGATCCCGCTCTCCAGTACCCCGGGGCGATAGGCGAACAGCTCGTCGGTGCGCGCCCACTGCACGATGAGTTCGTCGTGGGCTACTTCGACCCGTACGGGCAGGGGTTTTCCCTGTCGGTCGCAGAGGATGCCGAGTTCGCTTTTGATGGCCAGCAGTTCATTGAGTGCCGACACCAGGAAGTGGCCGGAGCCTACGGCCGGATCGCAAACCCGGAGGCTATTGATGAGGGCATTAGCGGCGGCCAGGTCTTCAGCTTTGTAGCGGCGGCTCAGGTAGTTGCCGAGGTCGCCGAAAGACTCGCTGTCGAAATCGGCGAAGTAGCTGCTGTCGCGGAACTTCTGGACGGTGGCGCGGCGGAGCGACTCCCTGCACATATACATCGTGATAAACCCGGGCGTAAAGAAAGCACCGTCCTGATAGCCATTGATTTTTTCAAAGATCAGACCCAGTACGGAGGCGCTGATCAGGGTTTTGTTGTCTTCCGCGATACTTTCGCTGCCTTCGGAGCTAAAGTTATAGGCCTCGAGGAAAGCCAGGAAGTACTCCAGCACGGGCAGGTTGCCGCTCAGTCGGCGGCCTTTGTCGTCTTTGAGGACGGTTCGCGGGAAGAGCGGCAGTTCGAGGCGGTCTTTCAGGCTGTTGATGCGTATGCTTTCGCTTTCCAGGGGCGATATTTCGAACAAGGAGCTATTGAGGTAAGGCACCCCTTCGAATCGTTTGCGCACGAAGTCGGGGCGTTCGTTTTTATACTTGGCCAGCACCTCGAAGAAGAGCTCATTGAGTTCGTCGTAGTCTCTGATCAGGGCGGGGTGCAGGAAGCGCTGGGCCGGGTTTCCGTCGTGGTACTGGAGCAGCTGGGCTTCGAGCAATTTGAGGAAGAGGATGCGGTTCACCCAGGTGATACAGAGCTCCAGGGCGGCGCCGAAGAGCTGTTCCCCGGCATGTTCGCCATAGCGGTTCCGATGGGCGAGGCGCTCGAGGCGGTCTTCTGTTTGGAGGGTCCGGATGGTATTTTCGAGGAGGGAGCCTGCGTTGCGCTGTGCTTCGGGTTTGCGGCGGATTACTTTTTTACCGCCCTCCTTGTGTTCTTCCAGTCCGATGAGGTGGAGCAGTTCGTAGTAAAAATCCCGGTTAAGGCTGTTGCTATCGTTGGAGAAGGGCAGGCGCAGCAGATGGGCGGGCGCAAATATTTTGAACAAGGGGATGAGGCGGTGGTCGTCGGCGGGGTCATCGTTCTGCGCGAAGGGGGCGAAGTCGCGGAGGTCGAAATACGTACAGGGCAGGTCATCGCTCAGTTGCTCGACAAAGGGCTGAGCGATATGGAGATAAAAAAAATCGGTAGTCTGGCTCGTTTTGCGCCCGTCGCGCCAATCCTTGTACTCTTTGACGAGGCTGCGGTTTTTGAAAAAAAGGCGTTCAAAGTCGGCGGCATCGAAGAGGAAGAAATCGTGGATATCGGTAGCGACGAGGTATTTCAAGTCGGTATTCAGTGCTTCGACCCGTTCGCGCAGGAAGTAGAGGATCAATTCGTGGAGCGCTTTGACGTTTGGTTTGTCGGGGCGCAGCATATCCGGTGCGGCGGGACCCTGGGCGCGGGGGCGTTTCGTTTCGATGAGTACGGCGGCAGGGCTGTCGGCTTTGGGGCCATTGTGGATTACGAGGTCTGCCCGCTCTTTGGTGGCGATGAGAAAGTCATGCCCATAGAATGCGCCTTTCAGGAAGGAACTTAGGTGGCCCTTGGCATTTTCTTCGCTTTCATCGGGGTTGAGGTGGCCCAGCAGAAGGCGCAGGTGTCGTTTGAAAGCCTCCATATCCTCGCGTTTCACCGTTTGTTTGCGGTAAGCGGGGTTGAGGGCTTTCTGGAGATTGCGGAGCAAGAGTTTCATAGTCGAGGCAGGTAATAGAAAGGCAAGATAGGGAAAAAACGCGATAAACGGTATCTTTGCCCTTTACCCCGGGCAGCAATGCGGCCGTAAAAGTTATTAGACTTGTTGCAAGAAGGATGGAGCGTTTAAAACGTACAAGGTTATGATTACGAAAATCCGAATAAAGAATTTCAGACAAATAAAGGATCAAACGATTGATTTAGGTCAGTCTGTAGTGATCATAGGCCCAAATAATGGTGGAAAAAGCACCTTACTGCAAGCCATATCTTTATTTGCTATAGCTATTCGTGCCTGGGGTGCGGAAAGAGTTAATAAAAAGAGTAAAGCACAAAAAAGAACTGGCGTTGCCATAAATCTTGAAGAGCTATTAAATATCCCGGTAAGTGACTTTAAAGAGCTATGGACAGATTTAATTGTCCGAGAAGGGGTTACAAATGAAGAAGGCAAACCGACTGCTAAAAATATAAGAATAGAAATAATTGCAGAAGGATATACGCAAAACGAAAAATGGATTACCGGCTTTGAATTTGACTATGGCCGGGATAGTTTAATTTATACACGACTCACACAGGACCAAGACAACAATTTGTATGAATTTCCAGAAATTCTTTTGTACGAAAAAATCGGTTTTTTACCGTCTGTAGCTGGGTTAAAGCCAACAGAGGATAAGTTGGAAATCGGCTCCATTCTCAGATACATTGGAAGTGGGAACACCTCAGATGTCCTGAGAAATGTCTGTTATCTACTTTACGACAAGGAAGATAAAACACATTGGAATCAATTTACAGCCGAAATAGAGGGTTTGTTCAGAGTACAACTCAATCCGCCTAAATATACTCCGGCAACCGGCTTGCTTAAAATGAGTTACAACGAAGGGCAAAAGAAAAACGTCGATTTGTCTTCGCTGGGAAGCGGTACGAAACAAGCGATTTTGCTATTTGCTTATTTGCTTGCATTCCCTAATACGGTCAATCTCCTGGATGAACCCGATGCTCATTTGGAAGTAATCAGGCAGTCAAACATTTACGATAAAATTAGCGACCTGGCGAAGAGAAACAATAGTCAGTTAATTGTTGCCAGTCACTCTGAAAGTGTTATGAATCGTGCCTTTGGAAAAGATTTGGTTCTCTCCGGGATGTTTGGTGCGTTTGAACAGGTGAATCAAGAGAAATATGTAAAGTCCGTTTTAAGGGATATTGGATACGAAGAATTCCTGATAGCAAGGCAGCGCCCCTTTATTTTATATTTCGAGGGCACCACAGATTTTGATTTTTTAAAAGCTTTTTGTAAAAAACTTGGATATCTTGATATCCTTCAATTCATTGAAGAATATGTTTTCCCCTATCCGGTCGGCAATGATGTAAGCAGGGTAAGAAGCCATTTTGATGCATTGAGGCATTTTATCCCAAACCTTAAGGGGTATGCCATTTTCGATAACCTAAGAAGGGAGATTGCTAATAATCAACCGGGATTATTTATAAAACAATGGGTTAGAAATGAAATTGAGAATTATCTCCCCCTGCCACAGACCTTATACAATTTTGGGGCCTCGTTACATGCAGGAGTTATTTGGCAACAAAGATTTAGAGAGATAGTGGATGGCAATATTCCTCCCATTGCCTTGCATGATCCTTCCAATTCTTTCTGGATTAGAAGCAAAATAAGTGATGATTTTCTATCCCCCCTATTCGAACAGTTTCTGGATGAGGCCGGAATACCCAGAGGCTTTATGGATAAATCAAAATTTTATCAATTGGTAGAATACGTTAATCCAGAGTTGATTGAAAACGAGTTGATTGAGACGATAACTGGGTTCTATAAGTATTACACAGGTGAAGGGAAATAGGCTTGTTGCGCGGGGGATCGTCAAGCGGCCTTTTTGCCCTCTCGATGATCCCCCGCGCAACAAGTCTGTCCCTACTCCCGGATACAGCGTATGGAAAAACCGGAATGCCTGAATTCCAGAGAATAGTTCTTTTCATGTGTTCTTTTTTAAGGTTTCAATATCAGACTTGTTTCCATACTCATCCTTCCTATCTGCGCACCATCTGTCTGCTGCCCGTTACCCGGCCCGATGCGTCGAACAGGATGAAGCAGGTAGGTCTGAACGGAGCTTTGTGTGCTTTGTATGATTGCCATGAATCGGGTAAATGGGAATCATAAAAATCAAAAGAATCAAAAGAATCACAGTTCAGACAAAGGAGCAGAGCCCGGAGAGGTCGGCCCGCTCTTTGGTAGCGACGAGGAATTCATGCCCATAGAATGCGCCTTTCAGGAAGGAGCTAAGGTGACCCTTGGCATTTTCTTCGCTTTCATCGGGGTTGAGGTGGCCCAGCAGAAGGCGCA
>CAZSMU010000189.1:0-5771 GCA_964607915.1 uncultured Haliscomenobacter sp. | reverse complement strand
TTGGAGTGGTTTAAGGGAATAGGGGTGCTGGGGGGATCTATGTTCCGGGATTTCTGTATCGTAGCCTCTGCTTTTGGGGCCAGTTTCCTGCTGATGCGCAAAGCGGGTTTTTTGGGTATGGTGTCTTTGTTGGTCGGGATTGCTTTTTTCTTTCTGGCCGGCGTCGCCATTGCCTGGGCCTGGGGCTATCGCGACCCGGTGGAACTATGCACGATTGGTGCAGGAGCTTGTACCTATATTGTCGGGCCGGTTACGGGTGCGGCACTGCATGCGGACTCTGAGGTAATTGCCCTGAGCATCGCGGCAGGGGTCGTCAAAGCAATTGCGGTTACCATTCTGACCCCTATGCTGGCGGAGCGCATCGGCTTGAAAAGCCCGGAGGCGGCTATGGCATACGGCGGTGTCATGGGTACCAACAGCGGAGTCGCTGCTGGGCTTGCCGCCACCGATCCCGCCCTCGTGCCTTATGGTGCGGTCACGGCGACATTTTATACCGGTCTGGGTTGCCTGCTGTGCCCTTCGCTGTTCTACCTGGTGTTAGAGAGTGTTTTGTGAGGATAGCAAGCTCGCGGGGAGGGGGTAAGAGACCGTGCCGGTCCATTTTTCCCGATGTGAGAGGGGAAAAAATGGACCGGCATCGGAAATATCCAGGTATTAATCCTCAAAAATCATCCCTTTGTCCCGGCTTGCGCTGTAGGAAAGCATGCGATGTCCTTTGAGCGTTTGCTTTCGTTCCTCGATGTTCATACGGCTGTACTGTTCCAGTTTGTTGAGGAAATTTTCCAGGCCCGTCCTGAGCCGGAGCAGTTCCCGGTTGGTCGGGGATTGGACCAGTTGTAAATCTACGATTTTCAGGGCATTCAGACCGGTTTCCCGCGCCTGCTTTATCTCGTTCTTTTCATTGAGCATCGTGGCATGGCTGAGAAGGTCATTGGCGAGGTACAAGGCGATTTGGTCGGCGACGATGCTTTGTGCGCCTTCCTGGAGCTTATTCTCCGCATCGGTCAGTTGTACCGGGATTTGAAAGTTTTGTTCGACCAGTTGGTAGGTGTCTACCACATTGGCATAGCGCAGGTTGACCTGGAATGCGAAATCGCTTTCCGGCGTGCGCGAGGCCCTGCACTTGATCAGGACGGCTTTCTTGTCCTTGGAAAAGAGGTCGTTAAAAGGTATGCGCACCGATCGGTTGCTGACATCTGCGGGAAAGCCGAATACCTTTTCGCATTGAAACCCTTCCGGCAGGGTAACTTCTACCGTTGCATTTTGGGCGACGATGGTGAGCAGGCCCTGCAGCTCTTTTTCAAAGATGCTCGGGATTTTGTCGGGACTGCCGATGAAATAGTAGTTGCCACCGCCATATTCTGCCAAGCTGGTCATCAGAAGCTCATCGAAGTCGGCGCCGACGCCGAAGGTGGATATCCCGATGCCCGTCGTGCGGAACTGTTCCTGGGCCATTTTCCGGAGAGAATCCGCGTCGGTGATGCCTACGTTGGCGAGTCCGTCAGAGAGCAGCAGAACCCGGTTGACAGAGCTCTGCGCTTTGGTAAGGGAGACTTGTTGGAGCCCTTCGGCCATACCCCCACTGAGGTTAGTCGTATTCCGGGCCGTGATGGCTTCGATTTTTTGGGCCAGGCCGGGCTTATCGGTCACGGCAGCAGAAGAACTCACGACATCTACGACGTCGTCGTACTGGACTACGGAGACGCAGTCTTCTTCGTTCAGGTGGTTGCATACAAACTCGGCGGCTTTTTTTGCATAGGCGATTTTATCGCCCTGCATAGAGCCGCTGCGGTCGATGACAAGGGAAATGTTCAGTGGGGCGCGCCGGGTGGCTACGGGTGCCGGAATGCCTTCGATTTCCAGGTAGAGGTAGAAATCCCCTTTGGAGGAACCCTTCTGCCAGAAGCGGTTCTCCCCGAGGAACTTGGAGTTGAGGGAGCTCATTACGGTAGTGTTTTGATAAACAATGCTGCCATAACGGATTGAGGTGCGAAAAAAGTTCCACTTCCCGAAAAAAAGTCAAAAAATTTTCTGTGAGCTGTCCTTTACAGAGGCCTTCTTGCTACCCCCGACAGGCTCTAATGCAACAATAGGGCCTGTCGGCCCAGGATTTTAGTATTGCTGCTCAGGAGAAAGACGTGGTATATCCCGGAAACGAAGCCGGATAGGTTCAAAGAGAGGACGTCGGTTTCAGGATAAGGTATCCGCAACACTTCCCTGCCCAAAAAATCCAGGATGCGGAGCGTGGGTCTTTCGGTGTTCCAATCGGTACCGAGACGAATTTGGACCTCTCCACCCGAGGGGTTTGGATAAAGGGTAAAGAGCGCCGGTGCCGATAAAGGGGATGCCGCATTTTTGTCGGGGCCTTCCAGGAACCACTCTGTCCATCCGTTAGCTGAGGAGCGATGGGCGGGGGCAGGCATCTCCTCCGTTTGTGCCAGGGGCGTGCTGAGAAAAGAGAACCCGGGCGCTATGGCTGTTCCCGTACCAGTTGTCACCGATACATTTCCGCTTGCCCCACTGCCCACTACTGCGGCCAGGGTCGTCGAGTCTATGAGGGCGACGGAACGGGCTGCTACACCACCAAAATACACCCGGATCGGGAGCTTGAAATGCGCCCCTTTGATGAGCACGGCCTGTCCGCTCTGCGCGGAGATCGGGGTGAACGAAGCAATGACGGGGGCCGAACTGGTAAGGAAACTAAACCCGCTGATGGTTGCTGTCCCACCGGGGGTGGTGACCGATATTGCTCCGCTGCCGCCGCTCCCGACCACTGCGGTGATACTGCTTGCACTGACTATGGAAAAAGAAGCGGCTTTGCTGCTGCCAAACTGTACGCTCGTCGCCCCTCTGAGCTGGGTGCCGCGGATAGTCACCACTTGTCCTTGCCTTGCAGCAACCGGAGTAAAGCTGCTGAGAGTGGGTGCAGGAGGGGCGATATAGGTAAAACTGCCCGATGAAGAGCCTGTCCCGCCGGGGGTAGTCACAGATACGATGCCGCTTGCACCGCTGCCGACGACTGCTGTAATGCTGGTCGGGCTGTTGACCTTGAAAGAGGCTGCTGGTGCAGCGCCCAGTTGTACAGCCGTCGCGCCTGAAAAGTTGGTACCGCTTATGTCAATACTCGCCCCCGTAGTGGCGGATGTGGGCGTAAAGGAATGGATAGCAGGTATCCCTGCAACGAGAAAGGTGAAACCAGCTCTGGAAGTGCTGCCGGCGGGGGTCGTCACCTGTATATCCCCACTTGCGCCCTGACCGACTATGGCGATGAGCGTGGTGGGGCTTAGTACGGTAAACGATGCTGCCGGCACTCCTCCAAAATGTACGGCGGAGGTTCCGGAGAAGTGGTTGCCGCTGATCAGCACCGATCGCCCCCGCATCGCCGAGGTAGGCGAAAAAGACGAGATGGAAGGTGTCTGAGAGGAAAAGAATGCAAAGCCCGCACGCGAAGCCGTTCCGCCTGGAGTCGTTACTGTGACCGTCCCGCTGGCCCCGGAACCGACGACTGCGGTCAGGGTATTGGCGCTCTGTACGCTGAACGATGCTGCGGCGACGCCTCCAAAGCGCACGCTGCTCGCTCCTGTAAAGTTGCTCCCCTGCAGGGTGACGGTTTGTCCGCTCTGGGCAGAAAGCGGGGTAAAGGAGTGTATGGCGGGTACCGGTATGCTGAGAAAAGTGAATCCACCCGACGAAGCCATCCCTCCGGGGGTCGTCACCGAGATGGCCCCGCTGCTGCCATTGCCCACGACGGCGAGTAGGGTAGTGTCGTTTACAACGGTAAAAGAGGCTGCATGGGTCCCTCCAAAACGCACTGCGGTGGTTCCGGCAAGATTGCTCCCGTGGATGCGAACGGCAACCCCGGTACGCGCTTCAGTCGGTGAGAAAGAACGGATTGTCGGGGAGGGGGTACTTAAAAAAGTGAACCCTGCCAGAGAAGCCGTTCCGCCCGGGGTGGTCACAGATACCGATCCCGAGTTGCCCGCGCCTACTGTGGCGATGATGGTTTCGGAGTCTATCACTGAGAAGGATACCGCGCTGGTTCCTCCAAAGTGGACGGCGGTAGCGCCGGTCAGGCGCGCACCCTTCAGGAGTATGGCATTGCCGGTGGAGGCAGAGGTGGGGGTAAAAGAGGCCAGGGTCGGCAGAGCAGGAGTGCTGCTGAAGACGCACTGCTGAAGGGCGAGGTAGCGCGGAGACAAGGTATCTGTCATGGTCTCTTTCAAGCCCCAACTGCCCCATTGGGAGTAAAGCCCGTGCGACGAGAAATAACAAAATAGATCCCCCTGGGTTGTTTGGTACCAGTAGTTGCTGTACTCGCAGTACATGCGCTGCAGCGCAGTGTCCCGGTTGGCACTGATGAGTTTATTGGTGAGGGTACCGTTGTTGGTATTGTTTCCGGTAGCTACTAAATGTGCTCCGCACTCGTAGGCTACCAATTTGAGGTTGTGTTGGTCGGCCACTGCTTTCTGATCCTGCATCCAGGTGTAGGAATCGGCCAGGGCATTGCGAAGCCTCGTGATGATCTGCGGAACAGTGATGCTGTTGACGAGGCCCTGGCTTGCGATCTGGTCGGCTACTTCGTTTCCGAAGTAAGGTGCTATGGCCAGGGCATCGGCACCCACCTGATTGGGGTTGTACTGGGAGCTCTTGAAAAACGTGATGATTTCATTGCTCAGCCAGCTATTGGCCGCCTGGGAGGGAATGACCCTCACCAGGCGCTGCGTGGAACCGAAAACGGAACCGAAAATATGGAATACGTCGGCGGAGCGTTTGGCGGTGTACTTCCAGGCGCGTTCCCAGGACTGGCCGCTGTATCCCAGAGCCTGGGCGGCGGCGGCGGCATAGCTTTGTTGAGAAAAGGCACCGTTCCAGAGTTCATTGCTGTATTCCAGGTAGATTTTCAGGTTGGGGTTCAGGCTGTCCCGAAACAAAGTAGCCAGCTGTTGGATATACTGGTCGTCGGCCTGGTGTGGGATGTTGATCCAGGCATTTTTGGATGCCGTGTTGCAGAGTCGAATGGCTTTTTCCCAGGAGGCTCCACTCGACTTGGCCTGGGTGTAGTAGTCGGAAGGCGTGCGGTCTGCCCAGGAAACCACAGAAGAGCCGTTGGTCTTGGCCCAGTCCATGAATCGCAAAGTCTGGAAATCGCTTACAAAATCCAGGATTTCAGAGGTGAATTCCTGGTTTTGGTAGGTATTTACATATTGAGGGAAAATGAATTTGATGTCGCGGATAGGGTCAGACGCGCTGGATTGCTCCATTTCGAGGGCCACACCGCCATTGGCAGGGTTTACGGAGACCAGGGTATTCACCGGGCATTGGAACGTTCCGGATGCGGCGCCCCAAAGGCGTACCCGTCCAGTTCCGCTGACGACGAGGCGGTAGTTACCGCTGGGGTATGTATTCCCGATATCCCACAACATCAGTGTGCGGACGGCAAGGGAGACGCCGCCGTTCTGGTAGGGTACTTGCTGAGGGTAACCGTTGGGAAGAAGGGGGATGGTGGCGCTGCTTTCCCAGGGGGCACCTGCCTGGGTTTCGTGTACAATCCACTCCCTCGACTGCTGGAAGGCGTTTGTGAATACCAGTTCGGTGGACCAATCCTCTACGCTGCTCAGGTTGATGCCCGAAATGCGCTGTCCGTGCAGAAGGGCAAGGGGTAGAAATCCGATGATGGCAGCGCAAGACAGGTTTATAGCCCGGTTTTTCATATCGTTTTCCTTTTAGAGCGTGTGCTACCGAAAACGCTGACCCCTCGCAACAAGTCTATT
>CAZSMU010000188.1:0-5836 GCA_964607915.1 uncultured Haliscomenobacter sp. | reverse complement strand
TCCAGGGGCTCTCTCTTTCTATGGATAACTCGAAGAATCTTTTGGAATTTTATAATTCTATCTTGAAACCCGTTCCATAGGTTATTCACCTTCAATATCCATCAAGAGTTGATACACTTCGTCCGTGGAAACTCCCCTTGTATTTCCTTTTTCTTTGAGTGCTTTCAAAAGTCGTTTGTCCCCTGTCCAAAGCTTAGCATCGATATATTCTGAGAGGGCTACAAATGCAATATCATCCATATCAACTTCCTGTACGGTTGAGGCAGCATTAAGCCAGAACGGGTGGGGTATTTGCTCTTCTGAAATAAAATAGATGCACTCGAATACCTCCTCTCTAAGGGTCTCAAATTCGACTTCAGACAATTTGGATAAATGGATTATCTTGTCTTTATGCCGTCGCAGTTCAGTTTTTAACAAAATAGGTGCATAGAACTCGAAATGCTTACTGGAGAGAATCAGTAGTTGGCCAATTTTGCCTGACGGGTTCAGGATGGCACTAAATACGACATTGGAATCCACCACAATTTTCATGGGCGAAGGAATCGGTGCTTATTTTCTTCCCACCATTGCACATTGATTTCCTTTGCCAACGCATCAATTTCATCTTGGCTCGCCCTACTTTTAGAAACTATTTCCTTATAGCGGATGAACTTAAGCAAGAGTTCCAAGTCTTCCCAATTGATATTCTTTGGGAGTCGGATAATAATTTCACTGTCGGTTCTTTCCAGGACCATGGCGTTTATTTTCAATCAATTTGAGATTAGACTTATTCGCGGGGTCAGCGAAGAGCCTAAAAGAGCCATTTTTATTCACAGAACCTATCGAAAGCCATTTCGAGGTTAGCGGCGATGATTTCTGCGGAGCGGCCTTCGATATGGTGGCGCTCCAGGAAGTGCACCAGTCTCCCTTCCTTGAAAAGGGCGATGGCAGGGGAGGAGGGGGGGTAGGGGAGCATGTATTCACGGGCTTTTGCGGTGGCCTGTGCGTCCACGCCGGCGAATACCGTCACAAGTTTATCGGGTCTTTTTTCACCACGCACGGCGAGTTTGGCACCGGGGCGTGCATTGGCGGCGGCACAGCCGCAGACGGAATTGACGACCACCAGCACGGTGCCTTCGGTCTTATCGAGCACGCTGCTCACTTGCTCGGCGGATTGAAGGGATTCAAACCCAAAATCGGTCAAGTCTTTGGCCATAGGGGCCGTAATCTCTGCAGGGTACATAAAGCGTTAGGTTTTACCAGATTACAAATAAAAAAGTCAGGGTAGTACTGTACAAGTTGTCCTGATATGAACAGGGCAACAGCCTGGATATACTTGTCGCAACAAGTCTGGTGAAAAAATCCACTTCGACTCATTGCGACAAGTCTAATACAATGCGAGTTTGGGTTTGGTTCAACGCAACGCTTCCCGAAGCGTGAAAAAGGGAAGTTACTTTTTCTTGTTGGCCATATTTTCCAGCAGTTCGTAGCGAGGGGCGAAGCGGTCGGGTGCCGTGTGGCTGTTCACGTCTATGATCATGACCGGGGCGGGCTTGCTGCTCTGTATCGTTGGCCATTGGGGCAGTCCGCCTCCGTTCGGATTGCCGGTCTTGATAAAGTTGACAAAGTAGGCCTGCATGGTTTTGGAGACTTTGTGGTCGTCTTCTGTCCAGGCGAACACCTTATTGTAGTGCAGATTGCCCATGCAGTATTCGATTTCGGCGGAATGTACTGCTCCCTTCGGCACGGGCATTTTAGGAGCTCCGGTGCCCCGCTGGATCCCCCCTGCCAGTCCGGGGGTAGCATCGCCCATTTCCGGGACCATAGGAGGGCGGGGGCGCGTGTAGTAATAGCGGTACACGGGTTGTCCGCCTCCGGTTTTTTGGTGGTAATACGCCCAGCGCCAGGTACTAAAGCTGATAAAGCGGTCCCCTGCGAGTTCGGTAGCGACCTGTTCGACGTCGGCATCCTGGGTGGGGGAATAGACGCTCAGAATGGCATCGCTCTGGTCGTTATATAGTTTGCGTACGGCGTTGGCGAAGTTGTCTATAGTCGGGGGCTCATTGCCTAAGATGGCTCTGGCGTTCATCTCCTCGGAGTTCCAGCCCAGGAGCAGCGGTACTTGTGCCTGTTCTCCGGCATCGAAGATAGCGACGGGCTCTTTGGGGAAGAAATGGCCGTCTATGGTGAGCGGGAAGCGGAAGTTGCCAAACTTGCTCACGGCATCCAATAGTTTATCTGCCGGGATTTTCCGGAGCTCCGCAAGGGTGGGGGCACCGATTTCTTTGGCAAAGCCCATACCGGTTTTTTCGGCTTCGGCTAATGGGACAGGGGGCAGGGTTCCGAGGATGGAGCCGCTTTCGCCGATGGCTCCTGCTATGAGGTTTCGGGACAGCGGGGAAGCCATTTGTGCACTTACGGAGGATGAGCCGGCCGATTCGCCTGCGATAGTGATTTTCTTGGGGTCGCCTCCAAAATGGGCTATGTTTTGGTGGACCCATCGGAGGGCAGCGGCCTGGTCGAGGAGTCCGTAGTTGCCCGAACCACCGTAGGGAGCTTCCTTGCTGAGTTCGGGGTGGGAGAACGAACCGAATATCCCCAGCCGGTAGTTGAGCGTGACGGACACGATACCCTGTTTGGCCATGCTTTCTCCGTCATAGCGGCCTTCGGAGCCATCGCCGGCTACAAAGCCGCCCCCATAAAAATAGACCAGTACAGGCAGCTTGCCCTTTACGTCAGGGGTCCATACGTTCAGATAGAGGCAATCTTCCCCCATGCCGTTGGAGCGGAACATCATATCCCCGAAAATGGGGGCTTGCATAGCGCGAGGACCGAACTGAGTCGTTTGCAGTACTCCTTTCCAGGGTTTTACCGGTTGCGGAGCCTTCCAACGCAGGTCGCCGACGGGCGGTGCAGCGAAGGGAATACCTTTGAATGCGAGGATACCACTGGATTCGCGCAGCCCTTGGACCTTGCCGTCGTTCGTTTTGATCTGAGGCGAAGCGTTCTGCGCGTAGGGGATGCCCGGCAGGGCCAGGCTGAGCACGAAGCCAAAGAGGAGAAGGTGTTTTTTCATGATGAATACTGTTTAATTAAAGTGTTTTGTATGGTGTTTTCTTTGCTTTATCCATTTCTCCAATTCTACGGCATGGAAGACAATGAGGGATATGGCGATGGTAAACAGAAACTCTTTCATACTGAGCGGCTGGGTTTTGAAGATATCGTTTAAAAAAGGTATGTAAAGCAAGGCTATGTGCAGTACGAAGGTGAGCGCGATGGAACCCGTCAAGGGCAGGTTGCTAAATATACCCTGCCGGAAGAGCAGTACTTTTTCAGAGCGGATGGCCAGGACATGTCCCATCTGGGAAAAGCAGAGCACCGTAAAGACCATGGTTTGTCCGTGTGCAATGCCGTGGTGCAAGGCGTATGCCTGGGTGGCGATACAACAAAGGGCAATCAATAGGCCTACCCAAAGCACGTGACGCCCCAGACCCTCTGCAAAGATGCTCTCGGCAGGGTGCCGGGGAGGGCGCTTCATGATATCTTCCTCCGCTGTTTCGGAAGCGAGCGCCAGACCGGGCAACCCGTCCGTGACGAGGTTGACCCATAGGATATGAATAGGCAGCAAGGGGATGGGTAATCCGAAGAAAGGGGCTAAAAAAATAGTCAGGATTTCCCCGGTATTGCCGGTCAGTACAAAGCGGATGAACTTTCGGATATTGTCGTAAATTTTTCGCCCCTGGTGCACCGCCCCTACCATCGTCGCAAAATTATCGTCCAGGAGGATGATATCGGATGCTTCTTTGGAGACATCCGTCCCGCTAATGCCCATAGCGACCCCTACATCGGCCCGCTTGAGGGCAGGGGCATCGTTGACCCCATCGCCGGTCATGGCCACGAAGTGTCCTTTTTGCTGGAGGGCATGGACGATCCTGAGCTTCTGCTCTGGTGATACACGCGCATAGACGCGCAGGCGTTCCACCTCTTCGGCGAGTTCCCCGTCGGTCATTTGTGCTAGTGCGGGCCCGGAAACGACCGCATCTTCCGAGGATGCATCGAGGATGCCGAGTTGACGGGCGATGGCTTTGGCAGTGAGGGCGTGGTCGCCTGTAATCATGACCGGTACAACCCCCGCCGAGCGGCATTGCTGTACTGCCTGCAGAGCCTCTGGCCGCGGAGGGTCCATCATACCGACCAAGCCGAGCATGGACAACTCATTTTCCAACTCGAAAGGGGAGTAGTCAGAAGGCGCGGCCTCGAGGATTTTCATGGCAAAGCCCAGTACGCGGAAGCCCCGGGAGGCCATGTCGTTGGCTGTCGCTTCCCAGCGAGCCTTTTCAGCGTCGGGGAGCCGGGTCTTTTGGAGTAGTAAGTCGGTGGCTCCTTTGGTGAGCACGAGGTATCCCTCGGCAGAGCGGTGAACGGTCGTCATGCACTTCCGTTCCGAATCAAAGGGGATTTCACCGACGCGGGGCATGCGCGAGAGGAGCTCCCCGCGCATAAAGCCGAGTTGTTGTGCCACGCGGAACAATGCCACCTCCGTGGGGTCGCCCAGGGGCGGGCCGGATTCAGGAAGCGCGACGTCATTGCTCAGTGCCATCGCCTGTAGCAGCATAGCTGCCTCTCCCGCTTCGCCCGGAAGGGTCTGGTTGGAAACGGAGATGGGCTGGCCGCCCACAAACAACTCCTGTACGCTCATCCGGTTTTGGGTGAGCGTGCCGGTCTTGTCCGTGCAGATGTACGTGACCGACCCCAGCGTTTCGACCGCCGGAAGGTTGCGGATGAGCGCCTGCTGCTTGACCATGCGCTTTGCACCTATCGCCAGGGCAATGGTAATGACGGCAGGCAAGGCTTCCGGAATGGCAGCAACCGCTAAAGAGACCGCCGTGAGGAACATCTCCAGCAAGCCTTCTCCGCGAAGAAAACCCATGGTAAATATGACCGCGCAAACCAGCAAGACAATATAAGAAAGGCTCTTCCCGAAGGCGGTCAGCCGCTTTTGCAAAGGCGTGGCAGTGTTGGGCTGTTGGAGTAGGGAGGCTATGCGCCCGAGCTCGGTCTGCATCCCCGTTGCAACGACGATGCCCCTGGCCCGGCCATACGTGGCAAAAGTTCCCTTGAAGGCCATATTGGTACACTCACCCAAAGGCAAATCGGCCTCGGTAAGTACCCCGGTCGTCTTTTCCACCGGAAGAGACTCTCCCGTCAAGGCCGCCTCTTCTGTCCGGAATGAAAAAGCCTCGATGAGCCGGAGATCTGCCGGAACGAGGTTTCCCGCTTCCAGGAGGACGATATCCCCGGGCACGAGCGTTTCAGAGGGAACCGTGCATGCCGCGCCGTCTCGCAGGGCGTTGGCTATGGATGCCGACATTTTTTTTAAGGCATCCATGGCGGCCTCTGCGCGTCGTTCCTGGACGAAGCCCAGCACGGCGTTGAGCAGTACGATGAGCAAAATGACCAGGGTGTCGGTCAGGTCGCCGACCAGCCCCGATACAAGGGCTGCGACGAGCAGGATGAGCACCATAAAGTCGGTGAACTGCTTCAGGAATACCTGCAGTGCACTCTTCTTTTTAGCCGCTTCGAGTCGGTTGGGGCCATATTTTCGCAGGCGTTCGGAGACCTTTGTACTGCTCAAGCCGAGGTCGTCCGACTCGAAAGAGCGGAAAACATCGCTAATAGAAACCTGGTGAGGCTTTATTCCATTGCTCATGTGCGGCAGTATCGTTGATCAGCTACAGGGTACCTGTGCAAAGTGCAGGCACCTTCTGTCAAACAACCTGGCTTCCGTATTCCGGATTCCAGATAATTCTACCCATATTTGCGTAAATATAGGGATACATTATATGCGATGTATATT
>CAZSMU010000187.1:0-5969 GCA_964607915.1 uncultured Haliscomenobacter sp. | reverse complement strand
GGCGGCGAAAATGCCAGAACAAAATGCGACGCTGTTCCCTCCGCCGTTCAAGATATACAGCGAAGGCTGTTTTTTCGACGCTGTTAGGGCGAAGGGGCGCCCTTTTTTTGTTTCTTTTTTTGGGCGAGCAAAAAAAGAAAGTAAGCAATGAACGCATGGGTAGACTTTATTGCGTATTACCTAGCGTAGCGACGGCACCTCAAAATCGGGCGCTGATACCCGCCAGGGCATTGAGTCCGAAGGTAGGGTAGTATTGCCAGCGCTGCCAGCGGTTATTGAGTACATTGTTGACACTGGCAAAGGCGCCGATATTCTCAGAAAACTGGAAACTGGCCCCAAAGCTCAGGTCCAGCAGGGCATTGAGGTTGACCGTACTTCCGTCGGGTGCTTTTGCCGGCACGCCGTTTTGCACGAACAGCTCGCTGCGCAGGGTGAGCTTGTCCACGAGACCTGCATAAGCGGCGTGGGCGTTGAGCGTGAGGGCGGGCAGATGCCAGGGTTTTTCTTCGTTTTTCATGGAATAGACATTTTGCTGAAAACGCCCCCCGATTTCCAGTCCGGAGATTTGGGTTTTCAGCTCTGCCGAAAGGGTGACGATACCCGCGTCATCGTAGAGAACGTCAAAGCGGGGGATGGTATCGCCATTGCCGAGGTAGAGAGCCAGGTCCTGAGCGTCTTTATAGCCGAGTTGTGCGCGGTACTGTATGCCGCGATATTCCCCTTTGACGCCTCCGAAGTAGTGGTAGTATTGAGTATTCCGGATATCCGGGAAGCGCGCCAGGAAGGGGTTGAACGTGCTGAGGGTGCGGAAGTTGTTCTTTTGCAGACTCCCTTCTGCCCCTGCAAACGCGGTGATGAGGTTGTTGACGACGTTGACCGAGGCCTCCAGGGCTGGAAACACGCTGAACTCGTCGTTGGAGGAGGCTACATTCAGGCCAGCCTTTATGCGGAAGCGATCGCCGTGGAAGGTATAGCTCGGGGTCAGGAAGAAGTTGTTGAGCGCCTGCTTGGCCGTGTCGCGCAGGGTTGAGAAATCCGTTTGCAGGGTGATGGCGAGCGGATGTTTATCGTCGAACCACTTGACGCCGCCCAGGGTCAGGTTGAGACCGTTTTCGCGGGAGGCGTAGAGGTCCTCCAGCATATAGAAGTCGGCGCTGACGGAGTAATCCACATTCCCTGCCGTGCGTTGGTTGTTGTAGAAGCGGAATTGCCCGTCGAGCAGGGCGTAGCGCTGTTTGACATCTTCCTTTCCGAAGCTCGGCTCGCCGGGCTGCTCGTTATAGCCATAGAAGTACAGCAGGTCCCGGCTGTAATTTGCCTTGGCGGCGACGCTGAATCCCTGCTCGGCATGGAACGCAACATGGGCGCCGAAATCGTTGTCGGAAAAGCTTTGGTTTTCGACCTTTCCCGTATTGTTCATAGAGAGATGCCGGACATCGAACCCCAGGTCGAGGTTTTCGTTCGACGTGAGGTCGTAGCCGCCCTCGAAGAGCAGGGCCTTAGGCAGGCCGGCACCCAGTCGGGCGTATCCTTTGTAAATCGGATCCCGGGGTTCTTCGCGCAGCGATTTGGGGCTGATGCGGGGAGCTAAGTACTGGACGTTCAGCGCCCGGTTGACGATGTTGTACTGCTGTATGTTTTTGCCGGTATCGGCCGGCGGCAGTTTGGGGCTGAGCAGTACGCGGTTGGCATCGGCCAGCCGGGCGTTGAACTGCTTGATGATATCCACCTCGTCCGGCTTGATTTGCGCGCGCAGGGAGGGCAGGGATAGGAGGAGGAGCGATGCCAGGAGGGCAATATTGCGAAGCGGGTTCATGCGAAGATGTTTTGTTCGGTTGAAAAAAGGCATTTCAGGGGTACGAATCAATTTCCCGAACCGGATTTGTTCAGGATGCTGCTCGAATCAATCTTGCGGGTCACGTCGTCCAGTCGTTTGCGGGCCTGTTCTACCAGCGTCTTGTCTTCGTCGTAGTTGTCGAGGAAGCCTTCGAGCACGGCGCGGGCGTTGTACAGATCGCCTTTTTCTGTCAGGACATCGGCTAGTAGGATGACCGATCGGGCCGTCCAGTATGGGAATTCCCCGCTTTCTTTATTGGCTTTGAGGCACATTTCCTGGGCGGTGTCGAGTTCGCGTTTCTGGAAATAGATGCTGGCGATCAGGTAGCGGGCCTCTGCGCTCTGTTCGGTATTGCTGAGCTGGATTACTTTCTGAAAGGCGTTGAGGGCGCTGTTGTAGTCCTGTTTGTCGTAGGCCTGCTTGCCGATGAAGAAGTTGGCGGTGGCCAGTTGCTCTTTGCTCGCCCTGGGGTTGTTGGCGACCTTGGCGGCATAGGCGCTGACGGCGCTGGCGTTGTTGCTGCGATAGGCGCTGCGCATCGCGCCGATCTGCGCTTCGAAGAGCTTGTCTTCGGCGCTGGCGTTGCGCTCCATCTCGGAGTAGAGGCGGAACGCCTTTTCGAAGTCGAGTGCGTGGTTGTAGGCGATGAGGGCTGCTTTTTCCAGTGCTTTGAAATAGTAAGTGCTGGGGCCCTTCTGGACGACCGCTTCATAATCGGCCAATGCGGGGCTGAACTGCTTTTGGGCGCTGTAACATTCCCCGCGGTTGTAGGTGGCCTGCAGCACGTTCAATCCTTTGGGGAAGCTGCGCAGGTAGCTGGTGAACGACTCGGCGGCGCGTTTGTACTCTCCGTTTTCGAACATCACCAGGGCGGCTTTGTAGTTGATGGAGTCGCGCACGTAGTTGTCCACCTTGTAGCCGGGCACGGTCTCGAGGAACGCAGTATAATCTCCTGGACGCCCGAGGTCGCGGATGTAGATTTCTTCGAGGGAGGCCAGGGCCTGGGAGGCTTCACCGGGTTCGGGGTTGTTGGTGAAGACCTGTTTGTAGTAGTTGATGGCCCCCTCGTAGTTGCCGAGGTTGTAGGAGATCAAGCCGAGCTGCAGCAGGGCCTTGTTGACCAGCGGGGACTTTGCGCGGTACTTGCTCACCAGGGTGCGGAATGGTTCCAGGGCATCGCTGAGCTTGCCGATTTCCTGGTAGGTGGCGCCGAGGCGGAACAGTGCGTCGTCGCTGTATTCCGAGTTCGGGAATTCGCGCTCTATGCGTTGCAGGGCGGCGATTTCCTCTGTTTTCCGCCCCCGGAGGCCCTCGATCAGAGCTTTTTGGAAGATGGCGTAGTCGTAGCCGGCATAGCGTTTGTTGATCACCTCGTCGTAGTATTGCGCGGCGTTATTGTACTGGTTGATGCGAAAATAGGCATCGCCCAGGCGCATGGTGGCATCGCCGAGCATACCGTTGGTCATTTCGGTATTCGAGAAGAGGCGGCGATTTTTGTTGAGGGCATCCACGGTGGCCTGGAAGAAGCTGCGGGAGCGGTCGTAATTTTCCGTTTTCAGGAAGTTGTATCCTTGCAGGTAGTTGGCGGACACTACGCCGGACTCTTCCGGCAGGTCGTTCAGGGTGCGGGCGGCGGTGAGGAAGCGGTCCACGTACTGAACGCTCTCCTGATATTTCCCCTCGCGGTTGGCGATATCGGCCATCCAGAAGAGGGATATGGCCAGCACCCGGGGATCCACGGGGTTGTCAATAGCCATCTGGAGGTGCTTTTGGGCACCGGCGAGATCTTTTGCCTGCAGCAACTGGATGGCGCGGTTCAGGGCGATTTTCTGATAGGTGGCCATGAGTTCGGGCGTCTTGTTGCGCTTGAGCATATCGTCGAGGATGAGGAGGGCCTGCGCGTAGTCGCGGTAGCTGAGCAGCACCTGGCTGAGCAGTTGCTGGGCTTGGGTGTAGTAGCGCGACTGCGGTTTGATTTCCAGCAGGTCGTTGGCGGCATCGCGGGGCTGGTTGAGCTCGAAGGCCAGTTTGGCGTGGTTGAACAAAGCATCCTCCCTGAGCACGGGGTCGAAGTCGAGGCGCTTGGCGGCGTTGAGGGCTGTCAGGGCGCTGTTTTTATCGCCGAGTTGCAGGAAGCAGTTGGCCAAATAGAACATCGCATTTTGCCCGATAGGGGATTTGGCGCTCGACAGCGGCTTAAAGTTGCGGATGGCTTCCTGGTATTTCCTTTCCTGGTACTGTGCGTAGCCGATTTGGTAGAGTTCTTCCTCGCGGAGCTTGGTCGCTTTCGACGCGTAGAACTCGAGGTGGGGGAGTGCGTTCTGGTACTCTCCTTTTTCGAAGTAGGACTGCCCCAGCAACTGGCGGATTTCGCGGAGGTTGGCTGTGCGGGTGTCGTTGGCTACCGGTGCCGTTTTCCGGATGACCTCGTCGAATTTGCGCTGGGCGAACAGGATCTGGGCCTGGATGTACGGCATCTCGCTCTTGTAATCCTTGTGCTCTTCGATAGCCGATAAGGCGGCGTAGGCGCGCTCGTAGTCGCCTTCGTAGAAGTAGCAGAGTCCGAGGTAATAGCTCGCCGGGGCGAAATAGTCGCTGGTGTTGTCGGCATTGACTTCTTTGAAGAACGATTTGGCGGTCGTGTATTCCTTTTTGGCAAAATGGGAGTACCCTTGCCTGAACTTCATCTGGGCCATCTGCGCTTTGGGGAGGCTGCTGGAGACGATTTGGGCGTAGTAGTCGAGCGCTTCGTCGTAGCGTTTGTTGTTGAAGTAGTAATCCCCCATATCGGCCAGTGCCTGTTGGTATTCCGGGTCGGGGTGCAGGCTGCGGATGACCTGTAGCGTAGTCGTTTCACCGTCTTTGGATTCCAGCCTGACCCCGCACTTAGCGATGTTCAGCCTGGCCTGGGTGCGCAGCATCTCGGCTTCTGCTTCCTGTACCGGCAGGAGCAGGTCCAGGGTTTTTTGGTATTCGCGCTTTGCCTTGGCGAGCAGGCCATCAGCGAAATAGCGGTTCCCTTCCTTGAAGGCGCGCTGCGCTTCGCTGAAAACGGAGGTCTGCTGGGCATGAGCGGACAGAAGCCCCCCCAACAGGAGGACGGAGAGGAGGAAACATCGGATGGACATGGTCAGGCGTTTTTATATAGTTACGATGGTATGCGGTGTAGAACAGACTGGCGGCGGGTCCTTTCCGCCATCAGTCTGTTTAGCTTAAAACCAGTAAGGACGGCGCTTTCTTGTGGAGTACGCCTCCCTTTAGACAAATTTAACGAAAAAATAGGCTAGTGGGATACGCCGGGCGCTGCAAAAATGCCGTCTTTCATTTCCAGGCGCCGGTCGCTCATAGCGGCCAACTCTGCGTTGTGGGTGACGATCACGAAAGTCTGGTCGAAGTCGTCGCGCAGGCGGAAGAAGAGCTGGTGCAGGTCTTGCGAGGAGGCCGAGTCGAGGTTGCCGGAGGGTTCGTCGGCGAAGACGACAGCGGGTTGGTTCATGAGGGCGCGGGCTACGGCGACCCGCTGCTGCTCCCCACCCGATAGTTGGGTCGGCTTGTGTTGCAGGCGCTCGGCGAGGCCGAGGTAGTCGAGCAGTTCTTTGGCGCGCTTGGTGGCCTCGCTCTCGCTTTGGCCTCCGATGAAAGCGGGGATGCACACGTTTTCGAGGGCCGTGAATTCCGGCAGCAGGTGGTGGAACTGGAACACAAAGCCGATGTTCTGGTTGCGGAAGCGCGCCAGCCGGGCCGCGTTGAGGTGGTTGATCAACTCCCCGTTGATGCGCAGCTCGCCGGAATCGGGCATGTCGAGCGTGCCCAGGATGTGGAGCAGGGTGCTCTTGCCCGCCCCCGATTTGCCGATGATGGCCACTACTTCCCCTTTTTCAATGCTCAGGTTGACCCCCTTGAGCACCTGCAGTTGCCCGTAGGATTTGTATAGGTTGCTCGCTTCAATCAATGCGTATGGTTTTGCGCAAAGGTACGAACCCCACGCACAGGAACGAAGGCTTTGCAAAAAAAAGAGCGAAGACAAACGCTTCGCTCTGGTAAGAAATCACCCGACTGTAATAATAGACTTGTTGAGAGGGGATCATCGAAGGGTCAAAAAGGCCCTTTTTCGCCCACACTATGCCTTTTT
>CAZSMU010000186.1:0-5994 GCA_964607915.1 uncultured Haliscomenobacter sp. | reverse complement strand
ACAACCCCATGTCTATATTTAAGTATCTTTGTGAGAGGACAGGTTGTACAGAACGCAAGCCCGCACCCGGATTACAGGACCCACTGCTTACATTTGAAAGAAAAAGATATGGAACGTCCGGACTTCCGCAAGATCAAGTTAGACCTCGCATACTCCGGGGGGCGCCCCCCGGAAGCAGCTTCTCCCTGGATGAGCGCCGAGCAGATACCGATTGCCCCGCTCTATGGCCCCGAAGAGGTGCGCGGCCTCCGGCATTTGGGCTACCTGGCCGGCATGCCGCCCTTCCTGCGCGGGCCCTACAGTTCGATGTACACTGCGCGGCCCTGGACCATCCGCCAGTACGCGGGTTTTTCTACTGCGGAGGCCAGCAATGCCTTCTACCGGCGCAACCTCGCCCAGGGGCAGAAAGGGCTCTCCGTGGCGTTTGACCTAGCAACGCACCGCGGCTATGACTCCGACCACGAACGGGTGGCCGGCGACGTCGGTAAAGCAGGGGTAGCCATTGACAGCGTAGAGGATATGAAAATCCTCTTCGACCAGATACCGCTGGGGGAAATGTCGGTGTCCATGACCATGAACGGCGCAGTCATCCCCGTCATGGCTTTTTACATCGTCGCAGCCGAAGAGCAGGGGGTGCGCATGGAACAGCTCAGCGGCACCATACAGAACGACATCCTCAAAGAGTTCATGGTGCGCAACACGTACATCTACCCGCCTGCCCCTTCCATGCGCATCATCGCGGACATCTTTGCGTTCAGCGCGCAGCACATGCCGAAATTCAACTCCATCAGCATCAGCGGGTACCACATCCAGGAGGCTGGGGCACCGGCAGATATCGAACTCGCCTACACGCTCGCCGACGGACTGGAATACCTGCGCGCCGGCCGCGCGGTTGGGTTGGACATAGACGACTTCGCTCCGCGCTTATCCTTTTTCTGGGGGATTGGGATGAACCATTTCATGGAAATTGCCAAAATGCGGGCAGCGCGCATGCTCTGGGCACACCTGGTGCGCGCTTTTGACCCCAAAGACCCCAAATCCATGGCGTTGCGCACGCACTGCCAGACCTCGGGCTGGAGCCTTACCGCGCAAGACCCCTTCAACAATGTCGCCCGCACCACGGTAGAAGCCCTCGCGGCAGTGCTGGGCGGCACACAGTCGCTCCACACCAACTCCCTGGACGAAGCCATTGCCCTGCCCACTGATTTTTCAGCGAAAATCGCCCGCGACACCCAACTGTTCCTCCAAAAAGAGACCGATATCACCCGTGCCATCGACCCCTGGGGCGGCTCGTACTACGTCGAATCGCTCACGGCCAGCCTGGCAGAAAGGGCGTGGCAGCTCATCCAGGAAGTGGAGGAGCTGGGCGGTATGGCGCGCGCTATCGAACAGGGACTCCCCAAACTCCGCATCGAGGAAGCGGCGGCCCGGCGCCAGGCCCGCATTGACGGGGGCAAAGACTTTATCGTGGGGGTCAATATTTTCCAACCCCGCGAAGAGGCCCCGATAGATATCCTCGAAGTGGACAATACCGCCGTGCGGGACGCCCAGATCCAACGCCTGGACGCACTTAGGCGCGGACGCGACGAGGCCGCCGTGCAAACGGCTCTGGAGGCTTTGTACCAGGCCGCAAAGAACGGCGACGGCAACCTCCTGGAACTCGCCATCCCCTGTGCCCGTCTGCGCGCCACCCTGGGCGAGATTTCCTATGCCCTGGAGCGCGCGTTTGGTCGCTTTACACCGGTCATCCGCTCCGTTTCAGGCGTCTATGCAGGGGAGATGGCGCAAGAGGACGAAGATTTCAAAGCCGCTCAGGCGAAAGCCGACGAATTTGAAGGGCTGGAAGGCCGCCGCCCCCGCATTTTGATTGCCAAACTCGGGCAGGACGGCCACGACCGGGGCGCAAAAGTTATCGCTACCAGTTTCGCCGATCTGGGCTTCGACGTGGACATTGGTCCGCTGTTCCAGACTCCTGCCGAGGCAGCCCGGCAGGCCGCAGAAAACGACGTACATATCCTGGGGATATCTTCCCTGGCAGCCGGCCATAAGACCCTGGTACCACAAACCATCGCCGAACTAAAAAAGTTGGGCCGGGAAGACATCCTCGTGGTCGTGGGAGGCGTTATCCCGGCACAGGATTATGCGTTCCTCTACGACAAGGGGGTCGCAGCCGTATTCGGTCCGGGCACGAAAATATCGCAAGCCGCCAGCCAGTTGCTCGATATCCTGATACAGTCTGCCGCCACCTGAGCCAGCCGCGCACGGCCAAGGGCTTCACAACGGTCCCACCATCCCGAAGCTGCGCTTACCAGCCGGGGATGAAGTTCAGTCCAAACGCGCCTTTTCCGTTTTTGACCAGAGGCACTGCGTAGTAAGGCTCCAGCACCAACGCGCCGAACAGGTTCACACGCAGAGAGGCTCCTGCGCTGAACAGAGGCTTGACCTCTGCGTAGCCAGAGTCGTTTGTCTGAGGGTTGAACTGGGCGAAATCAAACCAGCCCACCCCGCCGTCTATGAAAAAGTTGAGGTCGGTGGCCAGCATTTCCAGAGGCAGCAGTGCCAACTGCTTGGGGCCGGTGAAGGGGATGCGCAATTCGAAGTTAGAAATCAAAATGCTACTCCCAAACAGGTTGTCTTCGTGCAATACTCCCTGTCCGATGAGGTCGTTAGTGACATCGGAGTTGAAGCCGCGCACGAACCAGGGGCTGCCGAGGTACAGCGGGAACAGGTTCCGGCCTTCCACCCCGTAGCGCCCGTAGTGCATGACGCGCGCTGCCAGGGAGACCGGCTTCAGCCGGCGGTACGCGCGCATGTCTGCCGTCGCCGCTGTGAAATTATAGCGGCCCACATACTGCCGCACTTCAAAGCGGTAGCGGTGTCCGTCGAGGGGGGCGGTCATGCCGAAATACGAGTTGTCCCCGACAGCGGCTACCCCGGCGCTCCAGAGGCTGAAGCCTGGGGAGGTGGGTAGTTTTTGGCGGTCGCGATAGACGAGCTGGCCAAAGCGGTCGTAGTAGTTGGACTCCCGGATTAGGCTTTGCGAATAGCGGGTGAAGTTCACATCGCCTTCCAGCCGGAAGGTGCTGGAGAAGGGCCGGCTGACAAAAGCGCCGACCTGGTCCTGGAAAATCCGCTGGGTCTGGAAGGTCCATTTTTCAAACAGCACGTTTGGGGGGCAGTTTGGGCAGTTGGGCAGCGTATCGAAGGATATCCCTTCGATGCCGACGCTGCGGAAAGGGATGTGGGAAAGCGTAGCGCCGTAGTTGAGTTTATTTTTGCGGTTCAGGTAGGAGACTGCTCCCCCGAAGTCGCGGATTTCACCGTTCAGGGCCAGGTTCAAAAAGATTTGGTTGTTGCCCAGGATGTCGCCGAAAAGCATGTCTATGGCACCCGCCATCCCGGTGGTAGTACCGAGCATATTGCTGGTGCCCGTCCCGATACCGGCCCCGCCGCCGACGTAGTCGAGTTTGAAGTTCGCTTTATAGGGCACCTGCTTCGACAGGGCATATTGGGTTATCAGGTTGTCATTGATGCCGTAGATTTGTGCATCCACGGTGCTCTTAAGGGTGCGGTTGAGGCGCGGCAGGAAGGCTGCCTCGTGGGTCACGTCGGCGGGATCTACTTCCTGGTTGATCCAGTCGTCCTTCTCGGCGCGGTAGATGGAGTACCCACGCTTGTTGTAGAGGGTGTAGAGCACCCGGTCGCGGCGGCGATCCACCGAGATGGCCGGGGAGTACTGGGCGATTCCGCTGATGCCCGTTGCGATACGGGTGAGCTGGAACACTTTTCCGGTCGCTGGCTCGAAGCGGTAGAGGTCGCGATAGCCCTCGCGGTTGGACAGGAAGAGGATATTGCCGTCGTTATCGAACAGGGGGTTGAGGTTGTCGGCGCCAAAGAACACGTCAAAAGCCTCGACGCTGCGGGAGTTGACGTCCATGACGGCGAGGTTGTAGGTCAATTTACCATAGCTTCGCCCCCGCTCAAAGGCGAGTTGATCGGTGGCAAACGCGATTTGCTGGCCATCTTCGCGCCAACTGGCGTGGATTTCGGAGTATTTGTCGTCGGTGAGGCGCGTGAGTTGTTTGGAGCGCAGGTCGTAGAGAAAAAGATCCGTCTGTCCGTCGAGGACCCCCGAGAGCAGGATTTTCTCCCCCTTGGGGGCCCAGCTCGGGTTAGCGAAGGCAGGAAGCCCTTTGATAGGGCCTTCTTCCAGGGTTTTGCCCGTGAGCGGGTCTTTGATGATCAAGACATTGCTGCCCTTACTGAAGCCCACAATCGCTACGCGGCGGCTATCGGGCGACCAGGTGCCCGAAGACTCGATGAAATCGAAGAAGTCGATATCGCCGGAGCGGGTAGTACTGGCCACCGTCTTTATGGTTTTGCCCGTTCCGGCATCGGCCAGGAAGATATCGGTGGAAAAGAGGTTTTTCTCGGATAGATAAAGGACGTAGCGCCCGTTCGGACTGATAGAGGGGGCGATGTTCATCTGTCCGCCGTCCTTTTCATCGAGGATGGCTTTTCCGAACGTGGCCTTCTCGCGGTCGCGCACGAAGGGGTCGAACTGCTTTTCGAGCGCTTCCCGCCAGAGTTTTGACAAGTCGTCTTTCTTCATGTTCAACACCATGGGGATGGCGTAGTCAATCCCGTACAAGTAGATGGCCCGGAAAAAAGGCTCTATCACTTCATCGCCGCGAAGTCCGGTGAGGAAGGCCCAAAAAGCATGTCCGTAGCGATAAGGGAAGTACTTGGGGTTGTTCATCTTGTCGAGAGTCGGCACGTCGTCGTTGCGCACGGCATCGCGCATCCACATCGCGGTATGGGGGTCCATGCTGCCGATAGACATGTACTCTGCCATGCCTTCTACAATCCAGAGGGGCAGGTTGCCCAGGTTTTGCAGGGAGCTGGAATCGCCGCCGAGGATGGCGTTGAACTGGAACGCGTGTACCAATTCGTGGCCCAGCACCTGCATAGTCGCCTGGTTCGATACGTTGACCGGCATGATGACCCGGTTCTTGAAAGCTTCCGTCACCCCTCCCGTGCCGACCCCTATCTGTCCGCTGATCGTATTGGTCTGCTGAAAGTCGGGGTGGTCGTTGTAAAAGATGAGCGGGTTTCGGCCCGGTATCGTGTCGTTGAGGATGTTCTGGTGGTAGCGGTACCAGAGCTCGGAGGCACCCAGCAACTCTTTGCGCCGCTCCGCATCGCGCAGGTAGGAGTAGAACTCAAAGTGCTCACTTTCATAGACTTTGAAGTCAAAATTTTCGTAGATGGGCTTGTTGCGGCCAAAATATTGCGCCTGGGCATCCTGTGCCAAAATACCCATAAGCCCCGCCAAAAGGGTGAAACGGATGATGGACCTCATAGATTTTCTAAATTTCTTTTTATAATAACGCCTCATCGGGTAGAAGGTTATTGGTGCGAAGTCATATTCTTTGTGGGGGGCTTCTGCCTGAAGGCTAGGTATGGTTTGCGGGAAATCCACCTTTATTAGACTGGTTGCGGGAGGTCGGTGGGGAGGGTTATCAACTTAAAATATGTAGGGTTGGGGTAAAAAGCCGCGTTCGCTGCCTGAAAGGCAGTCCCCGAAGGGCTGCCGCAGTCCGGCTATAGACATAGCAGCCCGGCGGGCAGCACAACTCGGCACTCCGTACCTCATCATGGTAATCCCGTAATTCCACAAATCCTAATTCAGACAACGAGGCTTGCCGCAAGCCACTTCAATACCGTTCCATATCTCCCTCGGAGAGACCCAGTTTGCGGGCGATTTCGCCTTTTGGTAGTCCCATTTCCAGGAGTAACTGGATGGCACTCTCTTTCTGTCGTTCGGCTTCCTCTCTCTGGCGGCGCTCTTCCTCTTTCTGGCGTTCAGCTTCCTCCTGTTTGTAAAGGGCTTCCTCTTTCTGCCGGCGCTCTTCTTCTTTCTGTTGCAACGCCTGGGTCAGTTCCTGTGCTTGAATATCGGCATAGAACTGCATCTCGGTAAGGAATTCATCC
>CAZSMU010000185.1:0-6037 GCA_964607915.1 uncultured Haliscomenobacter sp. | reverse complement strand
CGCCGTTCAAGATATACAGCGAAGGCTGTTTTTTCGATGCTGTTAGGGCGAAGGGGCGCCCTTTTTTTGTTTCTTTTTTTGGGCGAGCAAAAAAAGAAAGTAAGCAAAAAACGAATGGTCAGATACTACAAAAGCCCCGAGGCAGTAACAAGTCTAATAAATACGAAAATGAAAAGGCGAAAATTTATCAAAGACACATTGGCTGGTATGCCTCTCTTCCTGGCAGCACCGTCGCTGCTGCACTCTTGCGTGCGTCCGGAAGAAGAATTTTTTGAAACTACAGCAGCTGTGCCCAACGGAAAAAGCGTCGTCGTGATCGGCGCAGGTATGGCAGGCCTGGCCGCTGCCAAACGACTCCAGGGAAAGGGATACACGGTAACGGTCCTGGAAGCGCAGGAAAAAGCGGGTGGCCGTATTCGCACCAACCGGACTCCGGGGATTTCCTTTGATGAAGGCGCGAGCTGGATACATGGCCCCAAAGGCAATCCACTCACGAGCATAGCGGCGCAGTCGGGGGCCACTACTTTCGTCACAGACGATGAAAACGTACAGGTTTTTGACATAAACGGAAAAGCCTATACCGACAAGCTGCTGACAAGCAACGAAAGCCAGTATGATAGCGCCGTGAACGCCGTCTTGAAAGCAGGTACCCAAACACAGAGTTTTCAGTCGGTGTTCAACACACTATACCCGTCCAAAACCAGTGACCGCCTCTGGAAGTACATGCTGTCGGCCTATACGGAGTTTGATTACGGAGGGGATATTTCCCAGTTGTCTTCCAAATTCTTCGACGATGATTCCGCTTTCGCAGGCCTGGATCAGATTGTGACGAACGGCTATGATAAATTAACGGACTTTCTGGCGCAGGGCCTTACTATCCGCTTGAATACGAGCGTCACCCGGATAGATTATACCGGGACCAAGGTGGTCGTTACCACCAGTGGAGGTATCGTAGAGGCCAACTATGCCCTCGTAACGGTCCCGCTGGGCGTCTTGAAGAATAATGCGATCGCCTTCCAGCCCGCACTGCCGGCCGATAAACAGGCGGCTGTGAAGAATACCCGGATGGGTGTAGTCAATAAATTCCTGCTGCTTTGGGATACGCCCTTTTGGAACGTAAACCTTCAGTATATCGGCTTTACCCCGGAGATGAAAGGGAAATTCAACTATTTCATGAATTTGAAAAAATTTAGCCCCGCAAACGGACTGATGACCTTCGCTTTTGGCGATTATGCGGCTCAGACAGAGAGCATGAGCGACGCACAGGTCGTCGCGGAAATCATGGCCCACTTGAAGGCGATTTATGGGAGCAACCTCCCCAACCCCAGGCAATTCCTGCGGACGAAGTGGGGTATAAATAAATATGCCTACGGCTCTTACTCGTTTGCTACCAACGGCACTACCTCCGCCGATTTCGATACAATGGCCAAAGCAGTAGGCAACAAAGTGTTTTTCGCAGGGGAACACACCCACAGGAGCTATCGCGGTACAGTACACGGTGCCTACCTGAGCGGTATCCGGGAAGCAGATAAAATCGCGGCCCTGGGATAGGTGCCGTCAAAGGCTTTTATACAACTCCTCGAAATGGCGCAATACTCCCCGGGCACAGCCTGCCCGGGGAGTGCTTGAAAAGGGCTTCTTACCTTCGCTAATTTCTAAAAATCAGTCAAATAGATTGCTCTAAGCAAATTCTTAAAGGTTTTTTATCTATTTCTTAAAGATAAAAGCAATGCTTGCATTTATCTTTACACTTGCTATCAAGTGTACCCATGTGCCAAACTAGTGGAAAAATAGACTTATATGGATATGATGGGGGGTATGGCTTGAATCAGAAGAGTAACAAACTTGTTGCTAGGGTTCAGCGAGGTGGAAAGAAAAGGGTCCTTTTAACCCCTCGATGATCCCCCTCGCGACAAGCCTAATAACAAACCATAATCCATGAGACTTCCCTTCGCCTTTGAGCGTTCCCTCGTATGGGTATGTATGATATCCCTTTCTGTTATGAGCTGCCATAAGGATTCAGTGGATACGATAGCCCCCATCCCGGACAGTCCTACCGCCCTCGACTCCGAAATTGCACTCCGCTGGAATACGGTTCTTCTGGATCTCGAACGTTTCACGCCGGGCTATCGTCCGCCCGTCTCGGGCCGCAACATCGGCTACATTGGTCTGGCAGCCTACGAAGCTATTCAACCGGGTATGGAGGATGTTTACAATACCTTCGATGGCTATTTTCCGGGGCTTGATGTTCCTGAGCCGATTTCCGGGGAGAAGTACCACTGGCCTTTGGTACTCAACGCTACGTATTCCAGGATAATGTCCCATTTTTTTCCCACAGCACCTGCTGCGGAGCAGTTCAAGATATTCCGCCTGGAAAGTGAATTCAGCGATCGGTTTAGACAGGATATCGCCAACGACGTTTTCATCCGCTCTGTCGAATTTGGTCGTAAGGTAGCCGATGCCGTTTTCCGCTGGTCGGCAACCGACCGCCTGGGCCATGAGGCGTATCTGCGCAATAACGATCCTGGTTATGTCCCACCCTCCGGCACAGGCCGCTGGCAGCCTACTTATCCGGACTTCTCCAGGGCGCTATTGCCCTATTGGGGAAGAGTCCGCGCCTTCGTGGCGGATGCTACCGATATCTGCCCTGACCCACTCCCGATGTCGTCCTCTCCTAATTCCGTTATTTACCACCAGGCGCTGGAAGTGCAGCGCACCGTCAATCAAATCAAGGCGGGTCGCCTCAAGGAAGAGCACTGGATCGCCGACTTTTGGAGCGACGACTGCCCCATTCTGACCTTTACGCCTGCGGGCCGCTGGATTGCAGTGGCCAACCAGGTAATCGTCAACAACAACGCAAGCCTTGCACTTGCCGTCGAAACATACGCCCGCATAGGTATGGCCATTGGAGATGCGGGCATCCGGGCCTGGCATGAAAAATACCGCTTCAATGTCGAACGTCCGGTAGATTATATCCGCAGGGTATTCAATGACCCCAACTGGAATACCGTCATGTGTCCCGACGGCTCCGGGCAGTTCTTTACCCCCCCGTTCCCGGCCTACCCCTCCGGCCACGCAACCTTCGGTGCCGCTGCTGCTGAAGTGCTCACCGGTATCTATGGCAACCAAAGTATGACCGATCGCTGCCACGATGGCCGGACTGAATTCCTCGGCGCGCCAAGAACGTTCGAGACGTACTATGAAATGGCCGAGGAAAACGCCTACTCCCGCATACCGATTGGCGTACACTTCGAAATGGATGCTACGGAGGGCCTCGCGCTCGGGTACAGGATTGGAAAAAAAGTGAATAGACTGCCTTGGCGAAGATAATAGACTTGTTGCGCGGGGTCAGTGAGGAAGAAAAAGGATTTTCACCCCTACAAACGCCTTAAGTAAACCTCCGTACGTCTATGCAACGGCGAGGTGTTATTGGGAAAAACCAAGTGTAGGGTTATTCCCCTGGTCTTTTTTGCTGTAATAAATCGCAAAATTAAAATAGCCACTAAAGTTCCTGAATTATCAAATTTTATTCCTATGAAAATTGTTAGAATACTCTTCATTTTTTCAACCATTTCGCTTATGGTAGGCTGTCAGGGAGAAAAAGACCTGGTAGTACAACCGTCAGAAAATTCGGAGTTCCGGTACAACCAGGTAAAGCCTTCTTCACAGTACAGCGCCGACCTTGCGCAACAATGGATGCAGATGGCGTACAATAGTGTAAAAGCCAGGGGTTTCTTCGCATTGGATGCATCCAGGCTTTACGCTTATACCTCTCTGGTCATGTACGAATCAATGGTACATGGTTTCCCCAAAGGACTGTCTATGGAAGGCCAGTTAAAATCCTTTAACCAGGTGCCCAAACCAGCAGATAATTTGAAATACGACTGGGGCGTGGTGCTGTGTCATGCGACACCAAGGGTCCTCAACCACATGCTCCAAAAACCAAATAACTCCATTGTCTCAGACATCATCAATCTCGAAAAATCACAGGAGAGAACCTTGATCCAGGAATCGAGCCTCTCCGCCGATGTGATTGCCAATTCCAAAGCTTTCGGAGCAGCCCTTGCAGACCACATCATCAAGTACGCCGACAGCGACGGTACCGCCGAGTTGTTGACCCGACCTTACACCATGCCCTCGGTTTCTGTCAATCCTGCTTTTTATGACGGAATCGAACAGGCAAATCCAATCTTCATGGCACCCTTTTGGTGGACGGCCAGGAGCTTCGTGATTCCTTCTGCTCTAACCTGCAAACCACTGCCCCCCTACACCTATAGCGAAGATCCTGCAAGCAAATATTATCAGGATGTCCTCGAAGTACTGGATGCTACAAAAGATAAAGACAAAGTGGACATCGGCCATTATTGGGCAAACAACCCGGGACAATCCGGCACCCCCGCAGGTTCCTGGGTCGGTATCGGAAACCAGCTCGTAGAGCAATTTAAACTGGACATGGAAACCACGCTCAGAATGTATTTGTTGTTGACCCTCTCCACAAGGGATACGTTCATAGCCGTATGGTGGACCAAATACAACTGGAACCTGCAAAGACCGGTAAGCTATATCCGAAGGGTGTTAAAGCAGCCCAACTGGAACTCTCCCGTGCCCACTCCTCCATATCCCGATTATGTCTCGGGTACGTCGGCCAACGCGGGCTCTTCCTCAGAGATATTGACCTCTTTATTCGGTACGCGATCGTTCACCGATGCCCAGCACCGCGACAAAGGGTTTGGTACCCAAACGTTCTCAAGCTTCAAGCGCGCAGGCTTCGAGGCCTATCATTCCAGAATCTACGGGGGCGTCCACATGAGAAAGGCCTGTGAAGAGGGCTTCAAACTAGGCGAATGCGTGGGAAGGGAGTTGCTGTCAAAACTTAAATTTACCGGGCAATAGTCCAGTATTAGACGGGGGGCGAGGGAGTCAGCGAGGTGGGCTGCTGTAAGCACTAACCTCTCGTTTATTTCTCTCGCCACAGATAAATTGTACATAGAATTGTACATATCGAAGGTTTGGATTTGGCAATGGAATAGTACACCTTTACCCGGTAATGAGCCGGTTCCAGGTAGTATTGAGATGTATTTTTACTAAAAAGAGCTCCCCGGGCAGGCTATATAAGCTTTTATTCATCTTTAAATTATCCTACCATGACAAGAGAGCAATTATTAAAAAAGTACGCTGCAGGGGAGCGAAATTTCAGCGGTGAAATTCTGAAACAGGCAAAGCTAAGTGGTGCTAACCTGACAGGAATCCAATTAGAGGGAGCTGACCTAACGGAAGCCGATTTGACGGAAGCCAATTTGACGAAAGTTAATCTAAGTAGTGCCAACTTACAAGGTATAGATCTAAGTGGGGCAGACTTAAGTGGTGCCAACTTGAGTCTTGCCAATCTGACGGGTGCCTACCTAATGGAAGCCAACTTAAGCGGTGCCAACTTAAGCGGTGCCAATTTGAGCGGTGCGGAATTGGTCGATGCCAATCTGACCAACACCAACCTGACTAGTGGTAATCTGACCAGTGCTAATCTAGTCGGTGCCAACCTAAGCGGTGCTAACCTAAGTAGTACGAACATGGACGGCGCTATACGTTAAGCCCCAACTTCAACCCCACACAAAAACCTATATACGGCTCCTTTAGCCAGTAGTTTTTTCAAAAACGAGCCCCGGAGGCTCAACTGCAGGTCTTCTGCAGCCCCTCCAGGGTTCGTTTTTTTTATTCCGGCATTGGAAAGTCCCAAAACCTGTCCCATTCTCGAAATAAAAAACCCAAGCACCTGACTTACAGATACTTGGGTTATTTTTTTGTAGACCCACAAGGATTCGAACCTTGACAAACGGAACCAAAATCCGGTGTGCTACCGTTACACAATGGGTCTATCCGCCGTGCTGGCTAAGCCCTTTTTAAAAAGGTGCGACAAAAATAAGGGTATTGAACTTATTGCGCAATACCTACCCGGATTTTTTTGTGAGATTTCCCATAATTAGGGGAATAGACTTGTTGCGCGGGGTCAGCGAGGAGGGAAAAAAGAGTCATTTTTTGT
>CAZSMU010000184.1:0-6160 GCA_964607915.1 uncultured Haliscomenobacter sp. | reverse complement strand
CTAAGCAACCAGAAAATGAACATCGCACTGAGGGAACTTGGGAAAAGGCGCTTTTTTCCGTATATTTGTAGAGAAGAATTTTGTTAAATTTGATTGTAAGCCTCTTATAACAAGGGATTTGAGATAAACTCGGAAAACTGGTATGCCGTTATTCGACGAATAGAAATAGACTGGTGGCAAGAGGTCAGCGAGAAGGGAAAAAGGGCCTTTTTGAACCCTTGGTGATTCCCCTTGCAACAGGTCTGATAATTGGAGAGGCGGTTAAAGGAATCAGTACTTAGTAATACACTAAACATGAAAATGAGCAAGGAAAATATCCAAAGAATAAAGGCGTATCTGGTAGATAAACCAGTGCATAAAGCCTATTTGTTTGGCTCTTATGTGAGGGGCGAAGGAACAAAAGGCAGCGATGTGGACATCCTGGTGGAGTTGGACTATTCCCAGCCCATTGGATTATTATTTGTACAAATGAAACTCGACCTGGAAAATCTATTGGACCGGGAGGTGGACCTGGTTTCTGCCAACGGGGTTTCCAAGTACCTCAAACCCATCATTGACCAGGAAAAAGTGCTGATCTATGCCCGATAAATTTGGAGATAGGGTACGGCTGCTTCATCTTCTCGATGCAATCCATACTATCGAAAAGTACACCACTGGCGCTGATTTTGAAATGTTTGCCGGGAATCTGATGATGCAGGATGCTTGTATTCGTCAGATTCAGATTATCGGAGAATCCTGCCGGAATGTATCCCTTGAACTCCGGGAAAATAACCCAGAAGTCCCCTGGAGCCAAATTATCGGTTTAAGAATTATCGTAATCCACGAGTACTTCGGTATTGACACGAAGGTAATATGGGAGATAATCCAAAATGATTTACCTACCCTAAAATCCGAGGTAAATAGCATTGTCAACACCCTGAAATAAACATTAGACTTGTTGCGCGGGGTCAGCGAGAGGGGAAAAAAAGGGTCTTTTTAACCCTCGACGATTGTAAAGCCTCAATTTTATGATAGCCCGTCGTAGGAGGATTTTTTATGTAATTATGAAAGTTTATTTTTATTTTTACATAAAAAAATATGATTGCCCGCCACATTTCGGAAACCATACAGGCTGTGGTAGCACTCTACCCCATTCTTTCGGTTACAGGTCCTCGTCAGAGCGGCAAGACTACTCTGTTGCGGCAAATCTTTCCGCAGTATGCGTATGTGAATTTTGAAGAGCCCAATGTCCGCCGTTTTTTTGAAGAAGATCCGTACGGTTTTCTGAAACGCTACGATCGGTTTGTGATATTTGACGAGGCGCAGCGGGTACCGGAGCTGTTCTCATACCTACAGGTGAAAACGGATGCCGACCGTTTGATGGGGCAGTATATTCTTTCGGGTTCCCAGAATTTTCTTTTGCTGGAAAAAATTTCGCAAAGTCTTGCAGGTCGGGTGTCGTTATTCAAACTACTTCCTTTGAGCCATTGGGAGCTGGCTGCCCACTCCCCTGGTCTGCGCCCGGCCGATGCGGCGGAGGCCATTTTGAAAGGGGGATATCCGGCTCTGTATGACCGTCCGATTCCTCTTTCCGGCTTTTTTCAAAGCTACCTCGAGACCTACGTCGAGCGGGATGTGCGCAGTCTGGTGAATATCAAAGATCTGGGTACTTTTCAAAACTTTCTCCGCCTCTGTGCGGGTCGGGCCGGGCAGCTATTGAACGTCCATTCCCTCTGTACCGATGCGGGTATCAGCGCCCCTACCGCCCGGAACTGGCTCTCTATTCTGGAAGCGAGTTATGTCCTTTTTTTGTTGCCACCTTTCTTTGAAAACTTCAATAAGCGCGTAGTCAAATCGCCGAAGCTGTATTTTTACGACACCGGCCTGCTTTGCCATTTGCTGGGGCTTTCTTCTCCGGAACAAGTACTTCTGTACTACCAGCGGGGTGTGTTATTTGAGAATATGGCTATTGTGGAATTGTTAAAAAACCGATGGAATACGGGTCGTGCGGCGCCCTTTTTTTTCTGGCAGGATTCCAATCGGGTGGAAGTGGATCTTCTGGAGCTGGAGGGCAATGAGACGCACCTGTATGAGATGAAGTATAGCCAGACCCCGACCTCTGATTTTTTCAAAGGCCTTTATTCTTTCCGAAACGCTGCCCCTCCGGAGCGGCGGGGGGGAAAGAACACGGCTATTTATGCCGGGGAGGAGCGGCAGCCCCGCAGCGGGGCGACCATTGAGTCCTGGAGAGACTTACCGGAGCTTTGAGGGTGGGAAGTCGTGCATGGAGTATGCCGGGGCGGCCTCCCTTACAAGCGGATTTTTTTCAACTGGTCCAGTTCCCGCTTGTTTTCCCTCTCCTTGATGGTGTTGCGTTTGTCGAAGGCTTTCTTGCCCATAGCCAGGGCAATTTCCAGTTTCACGAAGCCGCGCTCGCTGAAGTAGAGGCGGTACGGGACGATGGTCATGCCTTTTTCCATGACCCGGCGCTCTAATTTTTTCAGTTCGGTGCGCTTGAGGAGCAGCTTGCGGAGCCGGCGTGCTTCGTGGTTGTAGTACGTTCCATTTTCGTATTCGGCGATGTACATATTGCGCACGAAGAGCTCGCCGTCTTCGAATGTGCAGTAGGCGTCGCTGAGGTTGGCATTGCCAAAGCGGAGGGCTTTCACTTCGGTGCCCCGCAACAGCAGGCCTGCCTCGAAGGTAGCCACAAAGTGGTATTCGAACCGCGCCTTGCGGTTGACGATTTCCGGTGTCCTGCTGTTTTTTTTCTTTTCCATAGTGTACGTTTAACCACAACCCGGTTTCAAAAGTTCCATATGTGGGGGCTATTGCATCAATTCTTCTAGTCTCTCCTGTATGCGCTGTGCTTTGAGGCGGCTTTCGACGAGCAGGGGTGGGGCAGTGCGTTCGCTGCAGTTCGGTATCGGGCAGCGCTCGCACGTGGTATGTACCTGTCGGTGCGGGATAGCAGGGTCCTGTAGGAATCGGACGCGCTGCTTCAGCTCGGGCGAAAGGTGCAGGCCGATGGTGACGCTGACGTTGTTATCGGGTAGCGGGTAGTCTGCGCGGGCGATGGCGATACAGAGATAGGCGTCTTCTGAGTTGAGCTGCTGCGATATCTGGGCGGTGGCCACAGGGCCTCCGCCGTGACCCATGCTTTGCAACGCCCGCAGCAGCGACAGCGACACCCATCGCCTGCAGTAGTGTTCGTTGAGGCGGTGGGCGTGAGGGGGGCGGCGTATGCCGAGGTGCAGCTCCTTGTCCACGCGGAAAGAATCGGAAGTCGGGTCGTGTACGAAGCGCAGGAAGAAGAGTTTGCGCATGCCAAAGAAGCGGGGCAGTATGTTGGTGAGCCGGTGGAACAACATTTCCGGGGTGGCGTCAAATCGCTGCATGATGTCGAGAAAAGCCTGTGCATCCCAGCGCTCCTGCTCAAAAAACGCCTCCATTTCCGCAATCAGCAGAGGCTGGGGGATGTGGAGGGCGACGGAGAAATAGATGGCTTTGGAATGGTTGAGCACCTCTTCGAAGCTGCGCCCGCTCTGGAGGGAAGAGGTAAGCGCGCGCTCCCGGATGCCCAGGAACTGGAAGCCGAGTTCTTTTCCGAACTGGAAGGAGCGCTGTGTGGCGTTGAGTTTGCTGTTGAGCAGCAGTTCCCGATGCTTGGGTAGAAATACCGAGCGCAAAGGCTGGAGTTCGGGGTAGGGGTCGAGCCCGTGGTCTTGTACGCGGTAGCCGAACGCTTTTTCCAGCAGGTCTTTCAAGTAATCGGGGGCCAGGGGTCGGGTGGTGGGCAGTTCGTAGCGCCGGCTGAAGCGCAGTACTTCCTGCTCGAGGTCCTCGAAGTAGCTGTTGTGGAGTTCGATGTAGGCGCGCAACGCGCTGAAATAGAAATGCTCTTCCTTGACAGCGTAGTCGCGCGACAGTTCCAGCAGGGTAGAGATAAACGCGCCCACCCGTGCGGGGGCCCCGGCGATGAGCTCTACCACTTTGGAGAGTTCGATGCCATAGAGGTCGAGGGGGAGTTCGTTGAGGAAGTTGGTGCGCAGCAGTTCGGCTACGGGTGCGAGGCCTTCGCCCAGCTCCGTGGAGAGCAACTCCGGGGCGGGGATTTGGAGGGCGTTGGCGAGCAGGGCGACCTTCGATTCTTTGGGGAATTTTTTTCCCTTTTCGATTTCGTTGAGGTAGGAAATGGACATTCCGGTGAGGCCCGCCAGGTCCGCAAACGATAGGTTGCGGGCCTGGCGGAACTGCTTCACTTTTAGTCCGAAGAGTATCCGCTGCTGTGTGTTTGCTGTCATAAGATACAAACGTACGGAAAAAAGCGAAAATTCGCAATTGCCCGTTGCGGCAGTCCTACAGGGCGGCTGCCTCGACAGCCCGCCAGACGCGGAAGACGTTTCGGTAGCAGATTTTGGCGATATCGCTTTCCGAGTATCCCCGGGCGAGCAATTCGCGGATGAGGTTGGGGTATTGCGACACATCTTTCAGGCCGGTCGGCAGCGAGTCGCCGACCCCGTCGAAATCGGAGCCCAGCCCGACGTGGTCTACGCCTGCGAGTTTGACGACGTGGTCAATGTGGTCGGCAACGGTCTTGACGTCAGCGTAGAGGTTGGGGTTTTTCTTCTGGAACTCGTCAATGACGGCGCGTGCTTCGGGGGTGCCGTAGCGCAGGCCTTTTTCCTGGAGCAGCAGGCGCAGCTCTTCGCGCTTTTGGTTGTTGTACTCAGCCACTTTGCTGTCGAGGAAGGTCGAGCCGAAGTTGATCTGGATGACCCCGCCATTTTTGCCGAGGGCGCGGATCATATCGTCGTCCATGTTGCGCTGGAAGCCGGGCGTGAACTTGCGGCAGGAGGAATGGGAGGCGATGACGGGCACTTTCGTGAGGCGTAGCACTTGGTAGAACGTGCTGTCCGACACGTGCGAGATATCCACCATGACACCTACGCGGTTCATTTCGGCCACTACTTCGCGACCGAAGGGGCTTAGGCCGTTCCAGGTGCGCGTCGTGTCGTACGAAGAATCGCAGATCTGGTTGTCTTTCCCGTGGGTCAGGGTGATGTAGCGGATGCCACGCTGGTGGAAGTACGCCACGTTTTTGAGGTCGTTGCCCACCGGGGCGCCGTTTTCCATCCCCATGGGCAGGGAGATGAGGCCTTTTTTAAAATTGGCCTCGACCTGGTCCGGGCTGACGCTCACGGCGAAGCGGTCGGGATGTGCTTTTGCGATACCGACGACCATGTCGATCAGGGAGTCGGCTAATATTTTGCCCATGTCGGGCTGCTTTTGGTAGTCGGAAGGGATATAGATGGACATGAACGGCGCGTCGAGGCCGCCTTTTTTAGCCCGTACATAGTCGAAATCCCCATCGGTCGTTTCCACGGGGATGCCGATGTACTCGCGCGTGAGTTGGAAGTTGCGCACTTTGAGGCGATAGGGCAGGTCCACGTGCCCGTCGGTGATGATGTACTTGTGTGCCAGCTTGTCTGCTTTGAGCGCCAGCTTGTCGGGCTGCTGCGCGAGCAGGGCCTGAGAGAAAATGGAGAGCAAAACGGCGATACACCACAGCGTCCGCTCCGATACTCGAAGGATATGCATGATCGTAAGGTTTTACAAAAATGAATGGGTTGTGAGGGGTCGGCGGGGAGTTGTCTCAGACCGCTTCGAAGTCATATACCAGCACTTTCTGCCACAGCGGGCCACAGTCCCGGATGAACTGTTGGTGCAGCGGATGGCTCTGGTAGGCCTCCTGCGCCTCGAGGCTGTCGAAGTACATCAATTCGCTTACGTCGTAGCTGGAATCTATGACGGGCCGGGGCTCGGTGGCGGCGGGAACCCCCACTACCAAATGGTGTACGCCTTCAATTTGGCCGAGGCTTTTTACCCCTTCGATCAACGTTGCGCGGTCGGCGGCGGAGGCCGGGTTTTTCAACCAAAAGAATACTTGATGGACGATCATTTGCCGTTTTTTGCAGATGTGATGAAAAGACTTGACTTGCGGCGAAGGGTCGGTTTTTTCGCTCGCTGACCCCTGACAACAAGCTTGTGAGCAATCTGTGCCAAAAATAGCATTCCGGAGAAAAACTTTTTGGAGAAAGGGAGTTTTTAAAAAAGTAAATCGGATGATCAGGACAAAACAGAGCTCTGTGCAATCGAATTAGGCATACCTACCCGAAAA
>CAZSMU010000183.1:0-6274 GCA_964607915.1 uncultured Haliscomenobacter sp. | reverse complement strand
GGCACAGTATGGGCGAAAAAGGGCCTTTTTGACCCCTTGATGATTCCCCTCGCAACAAGTCTAATCTATTCTTTTGGCCCTGTATTTACCAGCGCGAGGAATACCCGAACCGAAATTGCAACTGGGCAAACGGGCTGGAGATGTCCACTGCGTCTATGTCGGCTATGTCCACCCCGCTGAGCAGCCGGTATCCGGCTTCTCCACCAACGCGCAGCCAGCGCACTACGTTGAGTTCGAATCCGAGGGCGGGCTGTACCATGTACACGCGGTCTTGCCGTTGGAGGTAATCCAGTTTGCCGGAGCCTCCGACCACGCTCAGATAAGGATGAAGGAGCTTGTGCGACTTGGGGGCATACGCCAACAATACCCCATTCGTGCGAAGGTCATAGGGGTTGCCCGTATCCTCGATCCTTCCCAGTCCGGAAAGGCGCTGCCAGGCCCAGCCTACCGTAAAGTTCTTGTTGAACTCAAAGCCGAAATTCCATCCGGAAAAATACTCGGAGTCCTCTTCGTAAAAGGAAAAATTATTCGTTCGGGAATACCAAAAACCAGTGGATTCGAGGCGGTTATTCCCGAAAAGCGTTTCCTGCTGCTGTGCCTGCAGGGCGGAGAAGCACAGGAAAAACAGAGTGGATAAAAGGAGTACCTTGCGCATCATAGCTTGTTTTTTGTAGATGATGCAAAAAAAGGGGAAGTACCCCTATCAAGGGCGGATAACCGTAAAGCGCTTTGTAGCAATGGTATTGCCCCTGCTGTCTTTAAGGGTATACAGGTATCCCCCCTTGCGGAACTCCGAGACGTCTATTTTCTCGGTGCGGTTGCCGGAAACGGAATAGCGCTTCAGCAAAATGGGCCGCCCGATCGGGTCGAAAATGCTCAACTCGTACTCGCCTGTGGGAAGATTGAAGAACTCGAAACGCGCATTGACTATGGCAGGATTGGGATAGACAAATATATTGGGGCCAAGCGACGTCAGCAAAGGGGTCTCTTCCGTATCAAATACTTTGAACGCCATGTGCGCGACGGTATTTCCTGAACCGGGCTCCATAGTCGCTTTTGCGATGGGCTCCGGAAAGCTGTTGCTGTAAAAAGCGTAGCCGAGGGTTTCTGTATGGGGAAAAATTATGGGAATATCGAGCATACTGCTGATGTGCTGCCACTTGCGCCTTCCCACGCGCACGTCTATCTGGATATCCCAACTCTCGGTTTGTCGCTCGCGCAATACATCGTAAATTCCGCCCGGGATAATCAAACGCCCCCAGGCATCTACTTCCGTAAGCCGCTCGACGTTCACCCGGAAACGCAGGGAGTCGGGCTGAAAGGGCAATTTGCGCAAAATCAAAGGAGACGCATCGCCGGCGGCACAAGTGATGGTCATCGTGCTGCGGTACGTACCCTGGTCCCCGTAGCGGAGGGGAAATTTGCGCAACGTCAACGCCGGAGAATAGGTGACGAGGGAGTTGTAGCTGACGCCCAGCGGATCTTGGCCCCTGGCCCGGCTGATTCGAAGCTCTGATGAGGTCTTTTGGAAAAAAGCTTCGCTGAACGCCTCCGTCGGCGCAGTCAAATATTCGACACCTGGGATTTTGGTGCCACTGGCATCGCGCCAGGAATACTGCCGCGCGTAAGGGGCAATGAGGGTCGTGAAATCCCATCGTTTGTTTGGCCCGGAAGTCTGTATGCGAATCCCCGAGGGAAGGGGGTCCGTCGCCATAACGTAGGTGTCTCCTGCCGATGGCATTAGGGAATTGCTCAACATGGGTTGCCCCGATGCTGCCTTGGCGCTTAATACCAAAAGCAGCAGCACAGCACAGGTTTTGGTCAAATGGATGAATGGATGTGGTCGTTCCAGGGCAATGCGTTTTTAGTCGCACAAAGGTAGCGGGCAAAAGGCTGATTTTCCAAATAAGATGTTGTTAAAAGGCTTGTAATCCTACCAACTTTCGATATTCACCTTCCTGTTCTACCAACTCCTGGTGCGTCCCCCGCTGGATGATGCGGCCTTCTTTCATCACTACAATCTCGTCGGCGTGTTGTATGGTGGACAAACGATGTGCGATAACCAGGGAAGTACGGTCTTTCATCAGGTGCGTCAAGGCTTCCTGTACCCATTTCTCCGACTCGGAGTCCAGCGCAGAGGTTGCCTCGTCAAGAATGAGGATGGAAGGGTTTTTAAGGATGGCGCGGGCAATCGTCAGCCGCTGCCGCTGGCCACCGCTGAGCTTGGAACCCCGATCCCCGATATTCGTCTGGTACCCGTGCTCCGTGGCGAGGATAAAATCGTGTGCATTCGCAATGCGCGCCGCCCGCTCCACATCCTCCGGCCGGATGTGATCCAACCCAAAAACGATATTGTTGTAAATCGTATCGTTGAAAAGAATGGCTTCCTGGGAGACAATCCCCATCAGCGCCCGTACATCGTGGAGTTTTAAGTCCCGGATGTCGTGCCCGTCAATGAAGATACCGCCCTCTTGTACGTCATAAAACCGCGGTAGTAAGTCCGCTAACGTAGATTTGCCCGCCCCAGACGCTCCTACAAGGGCAACGATACGCCCTTTGGGGATGGTCAGGTGGATATCCTGCAATACAGGCCCTTCGTCGGCCCGGTAGCTGAAGCCAACCCCGCGGTATTCAATTTGATGCGCAAAGAAGGGAAGGGCTTTGGCCTGCGCCGCATCGTGTATCGCAACAGGCGCATCCAGGATGTGTTCTACGCGCTGCAGCGCAGCAATACCTTTCTGAATATCGTAAAATGCCTTTGAAAAAGATTTGGCCGGGTCAATGACGTTGTAAAAGGCAAATAAAAAGGAAAAAAAAGCCCCTGCATCCATCCCGCCCTCAAAAACCTGCCGGGAACCATGCCACAACAAAACGGTAACCACCGCAATGCCTAGGAACTCCGAAAGCGGCGACGAGAGGTCTTTGCGCCACAACAAACGGGTCAGGGTATGCCGATAGGCGTTGTTCTCTACCGAAAATTTCCGCTGCTGATAGTGCGCAGCGTTGAAGCCCCGGATGATGCGCAGCCCCGACAGGGCCTCCTCCACAACCGTCACAATATTGCCCAGGCGCTCCTGGACCTGCGAGGAACTGCGCTTCAGGCTCTTGCCAATCCCCCCGATGACCACCGCAGTAAACAGGATTAATACAAACACGAAACCCGTCAGCGAAGGGCTGATGTATAGCATGAAAGCCAAGCTGAGGGCCACAATGATGGGCTCCCGAAACACAGCTTCCAGCACGTTCAGGATACTCCACTCAATCTCCTGTACATCCGACGTGATGCGCGACATCAAATCGCCCTTGCGCTCTTCCGAAAAATAACCCAGCGGCAACACCAACAATTTGTCGAACAACTGCTTGCGCAAGTCGCGCGTGATGCCGTTTCGCGTAGGGGCCATGAAAAACATCGCCAGATAACGGAACAGATTTTTGGCAAAAAAAATGCTGAGGATGGACAGACAGACAAACAACAATGCCTTCTCCCGACCCTGCTCTACAATGAGCTTCGTCAGGTAGTAGTTGAGGTATTGCTCAAACCCCTGTACGCTGAATCGTACCTCCGGCCGGGGTACAGCTTGTACCTCCGCCTGAAATATCAATTCTAAAAACGGACTGATGAGCGGGATACTCAACACGGTGAAAATAGCCATGAGGACATTGCTCAGTATGCTCATCGCTACGTTGAGGCGGTAGGCACGCAGGTAACCCAGTAGCCGCCAGAAACTACGATTGATCATAAACGCTCTGCTCCGCCCCGCATCAGTCCTTCATCTTGAAGTCGTTCAAAAACCCGGTATGGAAATTGCCCTTCCGGAAGTTTTCGTCTTTCATCAACTTCTGATGGAAAGGCACCGTCGTATTGATCCCTTCAATGATAAACTCGTCAAGGGCGCGCTCCATTTTAGTGATGCACTCCTCCCGGCTCGGCGCACGGCAAATCAACTTGGCTATCATGGAGTCGTAATACGGCGGAATCGTATAGCCCGCGTAAACGTGGGTATCTACGCGCACCCCATGCCCTTTGGAGCTGTGGAAGGAACTTATCCTGCCCGGGCTGGGCCGAAACCCATTGAACACGTCCTCGGCATTGATCCGACACTCCATAGCATGCCCCGTGGGATAGAGGTTGCCGCAAGTCAGGCGGTCGCCAGCAGCGATCTTGACCATCTCTTTGATCAGGTCGTGGTCCGTTACTTCTTCCGTGACCGGGTGCTCTACCTGGATACGCGTATTCATCTCCATGAAGTAGAAGTTCCGGTATTTATCCACTAGGAATTCTATCGTGCCAACCCCTTCATATTGGATAGCCTGAGCCGCCAACACGGCAGCTTTCCCCATCGCCTCCCGAAGTTCGGGCGTCATGAAGGGGGAAGGAGACTCCTCTACTAACTTTTGATGCCGGCGCTGTATGGAACAGTCCCGCTCCGATAAGTGGATTACGTTGCCAAACTGGTCGCCGGCGACCTGTATTTCAATATGACGCGGTTCTTCGATAAATTTTTCGATATAGATACCGTCGTTGCCAAAAGCCGCTTTCGCTTCCTGGCGAGCCATGTTCCAGGCACTCTCAAAATCTTTTTCTTCCCAGATGACCCGCATCCCCTTGCCACCACCACCCGCAGTAGCTTTGATGATGACGGGGTAGCCAATCTCTGCTGCCGTTTTTTTGCCGTGCTTGACGTCCCGCACTAAACCGTCCGAGCCGGGGATGACGGGCACTTTGGCCTTGATCATCGTATCCTTAGCCGTGATTTTATCGCCCATCTTGCGGATCTGATCTGGCGTCGGACCGATAAATTTGATGCCGTATTGCGAACAAACCTCCGCAAAACCAGCATTCTCGGAAAGAAAGCCATAGCCGGGATGAATCGCATCGGCATTCGTAATCTCTACAGCCGCCATGATGCGCGGGATACTCAGGTAGGACTCCGATGATTGGGGAGGGCCAATACAAACAGCTTCGTCGGCGAAGCGCACGTGCAGGCTTTCCCGGTCGGCCGTAGAATATACCGCTACGGTCTTTATACCCATCTCGCGACAGGTGCGGATGACCCGCAGGGCAATTTCGCCGCGGTTGGCGATTAGGACTTTATTGAACATACGCTTCGTTGTTTATCCCTTGGGGTCAACCAGGAACAATGGCTGGTCGTACTCGACCGGCTGTGCATCCTCCACGAGGACTTTCACAATGCGCCCGCTGACATCGGATTCGATTTCGTTGAACAGTTTCATCGCCTCGATGATGCACACCACGGCACCGCTTTCTACCTTGTCCCCTATCTTGGCGTACGGGGGCTTGTCAGGCGAAGAAGAACGGTAAAAGGTGCCTACAATGGGCGATTTGATCGCTACCAGGTTGCCCCCCTCCTGAACCGGTGCTGCCGGCATCGCTGCCGGTACCTCAGGGGAGACCTGGAAAGAAGCCGATGCCGCTTCGACAGGTGCCGGCGCCATACTGCTGTAAGCACTCGCCGGAATAATCGGGGCAGCCACCGGGATACCTCCCTTGGCTCCTGAATAGTACTTGGTGCGCACAGATAACTCAAACTCGCCTTCCTTGAGCTTGAATTCGGTGAGCTCAAGCCTCGAAATCAGCCTGAGCAATTCCTGGATTTCTTTGAAGTTCATACGCTATGCTTTTGCACGCTCGAGGTAAGCGCCGGTTCTGCAATCGATTTTGATATAATCGCCCTGGTTCACAAATAAGGGCACGCGTACTTCAGCGCCGGTTTCCACGGTCGCTGGTTTTAAAGTGTTCGTAGCCGTATCCCCCTTCAGGCCGGGCTCAGTGTACGTCACTTGCATGATTACCCACTGGGGCATCTCCAGGGTGAGCGGAATCTCCTTCGCCGCATGATAGAGAATATCTACCTCCATGCCCTCCTTGAGGAGCTTCGGGTTGTCTATCAACTTCTCTTCCAGCATAACCTGGTCATACGTCTCATTGTTCATGAAGTGATACCCCTGCTCGTCAGCATACAAAAACTGAAACTTCCGGCGCTCTACACGCACCTCGTTGATTTTGTGACCCGACGGAAATGTGGTCTCGATGACCCTGCCGGTAGTAAGGCTTTTCAGGCGGGTACGCACAAATGCCGCACCTCGGCCAACCTGAGAATGTTGAAATTCTACAATGCTGTAAATGTCGTCGTTCAGGTCCAGGCAAAGGCCGTTGCGGATATCTGCTGTGGTAGCCATCGGTTAATCGTTGTTTATGTGAAAAACAGACTTGTTGCGCGGGGTCACCGAGGAGGGAAAAAAGAGCCATTTT
>CAZSMU010000182.1:0-6309 GCA_964607915.1 uncultured Haliscomenobacter sp. | reverse complement strand
CGCAATAAGTCTATTCATCACGCCGCTTCAGGCGAATGGCCAAAAGGGCCGCCAGTATGCTCATCACTATGGCAAAATAGCCCACGCGTTCGTAGTGAGCCAGGGTGCCATCCGGGTTGCGGGTGACGATCATGCCGGCGATGAGGGAGGCCAGGGCCAGGCCCAGCTCATTGGCAGAGGCGCGCACGCTCATAAACCCGCCCCTGCGCTCCGGGCTCACCACAGAAGTGACCATCGTAGTGGCCGGTACATTGCGCCCTCCAGAGGCGATAAAAAAGGCAGTAGTAGCCAGCAGAGCAATGGCCATAGGCACTGCAGGCAAATGGGTAATGGTGAAAATCACGCACAACGCAAAGGCAGTGGCAAACAGAAAGACCCGGCTGTTGCCGTGGCGATCGGCCAAGCGCCCTACTGTGGGCAGTACGACGACCGAGGCCAACCCCCCGGCGAGATAGACGTAAGAGACCTGGTGGTCGGAAAAGCCGATGTTCAGCTGCATATAGGGCGCAATGAAGGGGATGATGGAGAAATGCCCCAGCATCAGCACTACGCTGAACGCCAGCGCCCGCAACTGGTTGCCATCGCGCAGGATGCTGCCGAATATATCCAGTGGGCCGGGCCGGGCTTCCCCGTGCTGCTTGTGGCTGTCCATGGAAGGAAAAAGGAACACAATCCCCGCTAAGACCAACAGCGCAAAGCCTCCAATGACCAAAAAAGGTGCGCGCCAGGAAAACTGCGCCGCCAGGAAGACCCCCACCGGTACCCCGGCGACCGAGGCTACGGAAAAAGCGGTCATCACCATGCCCATAGCACTAGCCCTCCGCTCAAAGGGCACCAAATCACTCACTGCCGATAACACCAAAGCGCCCAACAACCCGCCAAAGGCACCCGTGATGGCCCGCGCCGCCAGAAACAAGTAGTACCCGTCGGCCACCGAACACAGTAGGGTACCGATGGTAAAGCCCGTATAGACAAACAAAAGTGCTGTCTTACGGTCAAAACGGTCCACAAAGGCCGCGCTGAACAGGCTCATGGCAAACGCGCTCGCCGCATAAATCGAGACGATCAGGCTGAACTGCTGCGGACTAATCCCGAAAACGCGCATGAACTGAGGACCCAGCGGCATGATGATCATAAAATCCATGATATCCGAAAACTGGATGACCGCGAGCAGCAGAAGAATATGATTTTCCTTGTTTTTCAACATAATAGAGTGATTGATCCCGCACGGGGAGGCGCAAAGGTAGCCAAAGATGGGTATCCGCCATGGGTTCCCCGAAAAAAAGCACTACCTTGTGGCAACACAAAACCATACCGCTATGAACCTGAATCTGGAATCCTTGCGCTACCCGGTGGGCAAGTTCAGCCCCCCCGACCACATCAGCCCCGAACAATTAGACCATTGGATTGCCGATATAGACCATTTCCCCTCCGCCCTGCGCAGCGCAGTGGAGGGTATCGGCGAGCGCGAACTGGATATCCCCTACCGCGACGGCGGCTGGTGCATCCGCCAGATCGTACATCATATCGCCGACAGCCACGTACAGGCTTTTATCCGTACCCGACTGGCCCTCACGGAGGAGCGCCCCGTCATCAAACCCTATATCCAGGATGCCTGGGGACAGCTTGAAGATGCCCGCTCCGCCCCAGTAGAGTGGTCGCTGGACATCATCCACGGCACCCACAAACGCTGGGCTTCCGTGCTGCGCCGCGTCGAAGACTGGAAGCGCTGCTTCATCCATCCCGAGCAACAGCGCACCTTTACCCTGGACCAGATGCTGGCGCTCTACTATTGGCATAGCCGACACCATCTGGCACAGGTCGAAGGGATACGGGCTGCCCTGGGCTGAGCTATTAGCCTTGTTGCGAGGGGGCAAAAAGGACATTTTTACCCATGCTGACCCCTCGCAACAAGGCTATTCCTGCTCCAGTGCTTTGAGGGCTTTGGCAATGCCCGCCTCAGTATTCAGGTCGGCGCCGGAAAGGGCCTTGGGCAGGGCTATGCCCCAGGTAGCTAGCTGCTTTTCAATCGCAGTGGCCCGGAGTTTGGTCTTGACGAAGGGCTCCTCGCCGTAGCGCAGAAAATAATGCGTTCCCTCTACATACTCGTCGTAAGGGACCTGGCTGGAATAGGCACCCTTGAAGTCCGCTTTTTTGAATTCCCGGGAGCGGTCCTTCAGGAACATAAAGCGCCGGCCCTCGTACAGCGCTTCATAAAAACGGATTCCAGTACCCCGGGAGACCGGATCAACGACCTGCTCGGGCAGTGCCAGGAAGCGCTGAGGCCCCTCTACTGATTCAAAGGCGAGGTATTCGAGTTTATCGCCCGGAAGAACACCTATGCTGCTGTTTTGGTAGGAGACGGCGGCGATTTGTTTTTCCAGGTCTATATTCAGTTTGATAGGCCCGATGGGCCGGTCGTTGCCTTTGATCTTGAGCATTCCCTCTTTCCAGGTCTCAAACAACAGCGGGGTTCCGCGCACCCCTTCGTAGCGGTTGTCAAAGGCAGTGGCGACCGGCGCCAACCCGCCCGACCCGGCCAATGCCTGTACGGTCAATTCATTGTATTGGTTGCCCACAACGGTTTGCGCAGCGAGGCGCAGGGTGAGGCAAGCGAATAATGCGATGTATACAAGTTTACAGTACATAGTGGAAATGAGTTGGTGAACATCTGGCACTAAAGTACGGGGAAATCATCAGACTTGTGGCAAGGGGGACGGCGAGGAGGAAAAAATGGCCTTTTTGACCCCTTATAACAAGTCTCAAGAGAATTCCACAATCAGATCATCTTGTTCCACGAGGGTCTTTTCCTTTAGGTGTACAGTTTTGACCGTAGCGGCGCGAGGAGCGGTCACAGTGCTCTCCATCTTCATGGCTTCGATGACGAACAAAGGGGCATTAGCCTCCACGGTTTCGCCGGGTTTTACCAGGATACGGGCGATGCTGCCCTGCAGGGGGGCACCTACTTCGTCGGGGCCTTCTGCTTTGCGGTGGGCGATGGTCTGTACGTTGACGTTTTGGTCGCGCACGGGTACGGAGCGGGTCTGTCCGTTCAGGGAGAAAAATACAAGCCGATGGCCAGCTTCGTCGGGTTCGGAGAGGTTGAGGTATTTGATGAGGATACTTTTGCCGCGGTCGAGGTGGACGATGATTTCCTCATTGGCTTTCAGTCCGAAGAAAAACGCCGGCGTGGGGAGGCGGTCCACGGAGCCGAACTGTCGGTAGTGTTCCTGGTATTCGCGATATACTTTGGGATAAAAGGCATAGGACAGGAAGTCGTTCATGCCCAGCTGTTCGCCGAACTCCCGGCGGAATGCGGGTAGCTCGCGCTCGAAGTCCAGGGGTTGCAGGTGGGCATTGGGTTCTTCGGTATAGGGCTTTTCGCCTTTCAGGACGATGCGCTGTATATCGGGTGGGAATCCGCCGGGGGTCTGACCGAGGTCGCCGCGCAGGAGGGCTTTGACGCTTTCCGGGAAGGCGAGTTGTTCGCCGCGTTGCAGGATATCGTCTTTGCTGAGCTGGTTGGCGGTCATGAACAAGGCCATGTCGCCAACGACCTTGGAGGAGGGCGTCACTTTGACGATGTCGCCAAAGAGGTCATTGGCGACACGGAAGTTCTTTTTGACGGTTTCGAAGCGGTCTTCCAGGCCTAAGGCCCGGGCCTGGGGCCGGAGGTTGGAGTACTGCCCGCCGGGAATTTCGTGGTCATAGACTTCGGCAGTACCGGCTTTGAGTTCGCTTTCGAAGGGGTAGTAAAAGCGGCGCACCGCCTCCCAGTAGTTAGAGAACTCGTTGAGGGAGGAGAGCTGTACGGGCATTTCCCGCGGCTGTCCTTGCATGAGGGCTACGAACGCGTTGAAGTTTGGCTGCGAGGTCAGTCCCGACATGGAGGCCAGGGCGAGGTCAATGACGTCCACGCCGGCTTCCACGGCTTTGAGGTAGGTAGCGGCCTGGATGGAAGCGGTATCGTGGGTGTGCAGGTGGATGGGCAGCTGCACGGTTTCGCGGAGGCGGGAAACGAGGAGTTCGGCGGCGTAGGGTTTGAGCAGTCCGGCCATGTCTTTGATGGCGAGGAGGTGCGCTCCTTCGTCTTCGAGGCGGCGGGCCAGGTCGAGGTAGTACTGGAGATTGTACTTAGGCCGCTGCGGGTCGAGGATATCGCCGGTATAGCAGATGCAGGCTTCTGCCAGGGCGGAGGTTCGCTCCCGGACGGCGCGCAGGCTGGCGCGCATAGAGTCCACGTAGTTCAGCGAGTCGAAGATGCGGAAGAGGTCAATTCCGGTCTCGGCCGCTTGTTCGATAAATTTTTCGATGAGGTTATTGGGGTATGCGGCGTAGCCGACGGCGTTGGAGCCGCGCAGCAGCATCTGAAACAATGTATTGGGGATGGCTTTGCGCAGCAGGGCGAGGCGTTCCCAGGGGTCTTCTTTCAGGAAGCGGAGGGCTACGTCGAAGGTCGCACCGCCCCAGACCTCCATGGAGAACAGTTCGCCGCCGTGGTGTTTTCCAAAGCTTTCGGCGACGCGCAGCAGATCGAAGGTGCGCATGCGGGTGGCCAACAGCGACTGGTGGGCGTCGCGGAAGGTGGTATCGGTGTATTGGATGCGCGGCTCTGCCTTGAGCCACTGCACGAAGGTGTTGCGGCCCTCTTCGAGCAGGCGGTCGCGGGTGCCCTTGGGATAAGGGGCGTTGCGGGGGCAGGCGGGCACTACGGGTTCCAGGAGGTGGGCGTGCGGGTCGTACCGCTGTACATCGGGATGGCCGTTGACGATGACTTCCGCCAGGTAGCGCAGCATCTTCGTGCCCCGGTCTTGCCAGTTGGGCGGTGCAAGCAACTGCGGGTTGTCCTTGATGAAATTGACAGTGACAGCGCCCTGCTGGAAGGTTTCGTCCTGGAGCAGGTTGAGCAGGAAGCCGATGTTGGTCTTCACCCCCCGGATGCGGAACTCGCGCAGGGCGCGGTGCATGCGCTGGGCGGTGGTGGGCAGCGTGCGCCCCCAAGCCGTCACCTTGACGAGCATGCTGTCGAAAAAGGGCGAGATGCGGGCTCCTGCATACGCGCTGCCGGCGTCGAGGCGGATGCCCATGCCTCCAGCGCTGCGGTAGGCAATCAAGGTACCATAATCGGGTTTGAACTGGTTAGAGGGGTCCTCTGTGGTGATACGGCACTGTATGGCCACGCCCGACATTTCCACCGATTCCTGGGAGGGGATGGCCAGTTCCGGATCGGAGAGGCGGTAGCCCATAGCGATGAGCAACTGGGCGCGCACGAGGTCCACGCCCGTGACTTCTTCCGTGACGGTATGTTCGACCTGGATGCGAGGGTTGACTTCGATGAAATAGGTGGCGCCGGCGGGGTCCACCAGGAATTCGACGGTACCGGCGTTGTGATAGCCCACGGCCCGGCCGAGCTGTACGGCATAGCGATAGAGGTTTTCCTTCACGCTTTGGGGCAGGGTGACGCAGGGGGCCATTTCGACCACTTTCTGGAAGCGCCGTTGTACGGAGCAGTCGCGTTCGAACAGATGGACCAGGTTGCCGTGGCGGTCGCCCAGCAACTGGATTTCGATGTGTTTGGGCGCTTCGATAAACTTTTCGAGGAAGACTGTTCCGTCGCCGAAAGCCTTGAGGGCCTCCCCGCTGGCCTCAGCGTATTCTGCTTCGAGGCGGGCGTCGTCATATACGACGCGCATACCCCTGCCACCGCCGCCTGCGGCGGCTTTGACGATGACCGGGTATCCTATGCGGCGGGCTTCCGCCCGGGCGATTTCCGGGCTGCTCAGGTCGGTGCGGCTGTCTTCGATCATCGGGATGCCGAGGGAGCGGGCCAGTTGTTTGGCGGCGACCTTATCGCCCAGGCGCTCCATGATCTCCGCGTCGGGGCCTACGAAGTTGATACCCACTTCGCGGCAGCGGCGGGCGAAAGCCACGTTTTCCGAGAGGAACCCATAGCCCGGGTGTATGGCATCTGCCCCGTTCTCCAAGGCGACGCGCAGGATTTCTTCAATGTCGAGATAGGGCCGCAGCGGGTCTTTGTCCTCGCCGATTTGATAGGCCTCGTCGGCCTTGTAGCGGTGCAGGGAGTAGCGGTCTTCAAATGTATAGACCGCCATAGTGCGAAGTTGAAGTTCGGAGGCGGCCCGGAGCACGCGGATAGCGATTTCGCCCCGGTTGGCGACCAGCAGTTTTTGGATGGGTTGGATAGATGTCATAGCGAGCTGTTGTCGGGTTAGTCCAAAAATACAGCCCCCGGCGCAAACCCGCAACTTATTTTTGATTTTAAACTAAATAGAGCGTTGCGCAAGGCAG
>CAZSMU010000181.1:0-6338 GCA_964607915.1 uncultured Haliscomenobacter sp. | reverse complement strand
TGGTAAAGGAAAAGTATCTCTTTGGCTATCCCTGCGAACAAATGGAGTTTGAATACTGAGAATAGACTTGTGGCGAGGGGAATCATCGAGGAGTCAAAAAGGCCCTTTTCGCCCATACTATGCCTTTTTTCGGTCATATAGCCCGCTTGGACTCCCTCAAAAAGCCTTCGTGTGGACAAAAAATGACTCTTTTTTCCCTATTCGTTGACCTACCCAATAAGTCTGTGCACTAAAAAAATGTACATGTACAAATTCTTAACCATACTCATTTTTTTATCCACCTGTGCTCCTGCACCCCCGCCCAAAGCGGCAGCAGGAGAAACAGGGCAAGCGCAGGCTACAGATACCTTGCTTGACGTACAGGCAGATTTTTCCCTGGATTACCTGATGGGAAAATTTGACCCGGCTACCCATCCCGACTTCACCGAAATTGCAGTTGGATACGCCAGTCGTCCGGGAATGTACCTGCGTCGGGATGCCTACGAGGCTTTTCTAAAACTGCACGCGGCGGCCTTGCAGGCGGGGATTCGCCTGCAGATAATTTCCGCAGCCCGGAATTTTACTGCCCAAAAGGGGATTTGGGAGGCAAAATGGACGGGTAGCCGGCTGATTGAAAATGGAAAAAACGCTGCGCAGGCGTATCCCGACCCCGTACAGCGGGCCTTGAAAATATTGGAATACAGCTCTATGCCGGGTGCTTCGCGTCATCACTGGGGTACGGATATTGATCTCAACAATTTGAGTCCACAATTTTTTGAATCCGGGCAGGGAAAAAAGATTCACGACTGGCTTGCCGCGCACGCAGCAGAATATGGGTTCTGCCAGCCTTATTCGCCAAAAGGGGTTAGCCGCCCCTACGGATATAACGAAGAAGCCTGGCATTGGTCTTACATGCCCGTTTCGGGTAAGTTGATGGCTTTGGCCGAGCAAACGCTCGAAAACGAAAATATAACCGGTTTTGCAGGAGCTGAGACGGCCAAAGAAATAGATGTAGTAGGAAAATATGTGCTCGGAATCCATCCAGACTGTCTAAAATAGTACAATCATGGCATACACAGAATCGAATATGTTTCCCCTCGGCTCTAAAGCGCCGAATTTTAGCCTTCTGGATACGGTATCCGGAAAAACGATAACCCTGTCGGATATAGCAGGTGCACGCGCTACCTTGGTCATGTTTATATGCAACCATTGCCCGTATGTGATACACGTGAACCCTGAATTGGTGCGCCTTGCAAAGGATTATACCGGGAAGGGGGTTGGAATCGTGGCCATCAGCTCGAACGACGTGGAGAACTACCCACAGGATAGTCCTGAAAAAATGAAGGAGACGGCAGCACAGGCGGGCTATATATTTCCTTATGTATTCGATGAGACCCAGGAAGTAGCCAAGTCTTACGACGCTGCTTGTACGCCTGATTTTTATCTTTTTGACGGTGATTTGAAATTGGTCTATCGCGGCCGCCTGGATAGTTCGCGGCCCAAAAACGATATTCCCGTCAGCGGTACTGACCTGCGCAACGCGCTGGATGCGGTTCTGGATGGCCGCCAGGTAGATGAAAAACAGTACCCAAGTGGGGGCTGCAATATAAAGTGGAAAGCGGGCTGAGATCCGCATGGGTCACGAGGGATCAAAGCGGTTCTTCCGCATGATCCCTCGTGACGGTATCTTATCGGTTGATTACGTTTTTAAACCTTGGGCGGTGTGGCGTAATATCGCCGAGTTTCTCTTTCTTGGCTTTTTCGTAGTCGGAGAAGTTTCCTTCAAAAAAGACAATCTGGGCATCGTCTTCGAATGCTAAAATATGCGTAGCGAGGCGGTCTATGAACCACCGGTCGTGGGAAATGACCAGGATGCAGCCTGCGAAATCTTCGAGGGCATCTTCGAGCGCGCGCAGGGTATTGATGTCGATATCGTTGGTCGGCTCATCGAGCAGCAGTACGTTCCCGCCTTCGCGCAGGGTCATGGCGAGGTGAACGCGGTTGCGCTCCCCACCGGACAGCATACTGATTTTTTTCTGTTGGTCGGGCCCGCTGAAGTTAAAGCGGCTCAGGTAAGCCCGGGAGTTGATGGTCGCTTTGCCAACGGTAATCAGGTCTTGGCCACCGGATACGACGTCGAAGACCGTTTTTTCAGCGTCTTGCAGTTCCTGGTGGCTTTGATCCACATAAGACAGTTGCACGGTATCGCCGATGGTCACGGTTCCTTTGTCGGGTTTTTCCTGGCCCATGATGATGCGGAACAGTGTACTTTTTCCCACCCCATTGGGGCCTATAATCCCTACGATAGCATTTTTGGGAATGGAAATATTGAGGTCTTCAAAGAGTACCCGTTCCCCAAAAGACTTTCCGATGCCGTTCAAATCGATTACCTTATCGCCCAGGCGGGGGCCTGCGGGGATAAAGATTTCCAGCTTAGCTTCTTTATCCTTTACTTCCTCTTCGGCTAATTTTTCATAGGCATTGAGGCGGGCTTTTCCTTTGGCCTGGCGAGCTTTGGGGGCCATGCGGATCCATTCCAGTTCCCGCTCCAGGGTTTTACGGCGCTTGCTCTCGGTGCGTTCTTCCTGTTCGAGGCGTTTGGCTTTTTGCTCCAGCCAGGAGGAATAGTTGCCTTGCCAGGGAATACCTTCTCCGCGGTCGAGTTCCAGGATCCAGCCCGCTACATTATCGAGGAAGTAGCGGTCGTGGGTAACCGCAATGACGGTACCAGGGAAATTCTGCAGGTATTGCTCCAGCCATAAGACCGATTCTGCATCGAGGTGGTTGGTTGGCTCGTCGAGCAGGAGGATATCCGGATTGCTCAGCAGGAGCCGGCACAGAGCAACGCGACGGCGTTCACCCCCGGACAGGACTTTGATGAGCTTATTTTCTTCCGGGCACCGGAGAGCTTCCATCGCGGTGTTGAGGCGGTAGTCCAATTCCCAGGCATTGGCGTGGTCCAGTTTTTCCATGAGCTCGCCCTGGCGGTCAATGATGCGCATCATTTCATCGTCGTCCATAGGTTCTGCCAGCTTGAGGTTGATTTCCTCGTATTCGCGGAGCATATCTACGATGGGTTGTACCCCTTCTTCGACGATTTGGCGCACCGTTTTGCCTTCATCAAGGACGGGCTCCTGCTCGAGATAGCCGATTTTATAGCTGCCGTCAAAGTTTATTTTTCCCTGGTAGTTCTGGTCCAACCCGGAAATAATCTTGAGCAAAGTGGATTTCCCGGAGCCGTTGAGGCCAAGAACACCAATCTTTGCCCCGTAAAAAAAGGAAAGCCAGATATTTTTTAATACCTGCTTATTGGGCGGAAAGGTCTTGGTGACGCCTTCCATTGAAAAAATGATCTTTTCCCCTGCCATAGTAGGTTGGTTTATGCGTGCGAACCGCTTTTCGAGGTGCAAAGATACAATAGAGCGGCCAGAAAAAGGGCTCTTTTTTTATTAGACTTGTTGCGAGGATGCCGGAAGGGGAACCCTTCCGGCATCCTCGCAACAGCAAGGCTATTGCGTTTTGTTCGGCTTCTGCTGTTGGTAGTGTTCTACCCGTTGCTCATCGGGGTCGTCAAATTTTGCACTTTGTGGGACGGCTTTCCAGTTGAAGTCACGCCCATAGATGCGCAGGGCTTTTTGGGCATCGAAAAGCAGGGGCTCCACGGGAAGAGCCCTATAGGGAGATAAATTGGGTGTATCCGTAAAAAAATCATCGGGCAGGGTTGCGGTTGCGTCGTATTGGTTGACCGGCGGAAGGTCTAATAGCGTATAGATAAGCCGCAGGATGGAGCCGAAATTGGCGTGTTGGGTGGAAACAAAGCCTTTTTTGACGTAAGGCCCGGCGAGCATCAGGATAGAGCGATGGGCGTCTATATGATCCACTCCGCCTTGAGGGTCATCTTCTGTAACAATGACGAGCATATTTTCCCAGTAGGGGGTATGGCTTAGAAATTCGAGGATACGGCCCAGGGCCATGTCGTTATCGGCCATATAAGAGTGTAGGTAGGGATAGCCATCATCCGGGCGGACCCCTGCGCCGTGGTCGTTGGGAAGTTGCAGGGAGATAAACTGGGGCAAGGCTTCGTTGCCCGATAGCCAGCGGCGTTGAAATTCCCGTTCAAACTGTAGCACGCGGAACTGGTCCGGGATATTCATGTTATATCCTGCATAGTCGCGGCAGGTTCGGTCGCGCAGCAGGGTCGGGATAGGCCAGGGCACGGGATGCGCAGCACCAAACAGCGTATCGTTCCATTCTTCGTAACTTCCTGCGTATTCGTTGCTTTGTCCGAAGTTGAAAAAAGATACGTTGTGGCGAGCCAGATTTTCCCATAGCCCCCCTATTTCATTATAATCTTCGGGGTCAATACCGCCAATGGTGGTAGGCATACGGCGACCCGGCGCTTTGGAGAATGCATTAAACGTGGAGCGGGCCGGGTAGTTGGCCTCCACGTACTCGTTGGGCATGGTACCCATCATCCAATGGTGCCCGTGGATGGAGGCATCGGAGTCACAGTAGAAATTATCGGAAAAAGCCCAGGTACGGGCTATTTTGAGGTGATTGGGCATCACGTCTACCTGCGAAAGAGGGCCAAGTGTAACCTTTTCTCCAAAGCGGGCAAGCGTTGGGTCGCCTTTGGCACCGGTGAGTTGCCCAAACACCTCATCGTAGGTCCGATTTTCTTTCGTGATATAGACGATATGCCGGATAGGGCTTTTCCGCAGTCCGGGGAGGGGTGGACAGGGGTTTTTGCCATCGTCATAGCGCGTGAACTCCTGGAATGTATTGTCCAGCACTTGTTTGGTGTAGGCAGCCAGTTGAGCTTCACTGGGTAGATCTACGATTTGAAATGTTCCGAGCTGTATGTCGCCGATATAGGTGCCGCGGGGCGGAGCGATAAAACCCTTGCCGCCGTTGGGGCCGGCCCCATGGCCTCGGGCGCTCAACACCAACAATTGCGTGCCCTGGCGGTGAAGCGCTACCCGGGTGGTTCCCCAACCCGTAGGGATATAGCCCTTGACTTTGCGCTGCAATACATCTATGACCGCAACGGCGTTGAACCCCAGGCAGGCTGCGTACAGGGTTTTTTCATCGGGGGAAAGCGCGACGCCGAAGGGCATGAGCCCGCGGTACCCATTGATGCGGGGATCTACCCGGAGTGGGATTTCTCCGACGAGTTTGTTTTTTTTCCAGTCAATGACACTGATCAAATCATTGCTGGCATTGGACACATACGCGTACCGACTTCCGACGGCGATGGAGTTGGGGCTGGCACCGCCCACAATCTCTGTCTCTTCGAGTTTGGTGCCAATCTGCCGGCCGGTTTTGAACCGGGCAGATACCTGATTTTTGTTTAAATCCACCACCCAGACGCTCATGGCTTCATCGGCAAGGGCAGAGCCCAGGCCGGGGATGAAGCGCCCATCGGGGAGTTGTATCCCTTCTTCAGCCTCTTTGGAAGGCAGGCCGTAGTAGGGGAATTTCATCATCAGGGTATCTTTGTTCCGGGGCGTGACTCCAGGGATAAGGGGGTATTCGTACAGCCCTACATTGGCTACGAAAGCGCGGCTGCCATCCGGACTGAGGGCGATGCCAAACGGGATGCGCCCAACGGGGATAGAGGCCAGAATCTTCCGGGTGGCGAGATCGATGCGCACCATCCGGAAGTTGGCGCGGTCCAATACCAGGAGCTGGTTTTTTTTAGCGTCCATAGCGATATCGGAGGTGAAGGAATCTTCATACAACGTGCCGTTGAACATGCCGTTGAGGGATATAGAGTCCTTTTTTTGGAGCGTGCGCGTATCAAACACGACGACGGAGCCATCGTCCCCGCCGCTCAGATAGGCGGTACGGCTGTCGGCGGAAAACACGACGCCGAGATAGGCACTGGAATGCGCCCGGGCGGATTGCATGGCCGCAGCGACAACAGACTCCGCAGAGGGAGCCTGCCGGATGTCCGCCTCTTTTAGCCCCACCCGGGTGATGACACCGGTTTGGTGCAGGATGAGCGCCTGCCGCTCATCCGGAGACACGGCAAGGCCAAAAGCACCCCTTGCGATGCGCGTGGTTTTCCCTGCCGGCGTAACATACCGACCGCTCGGAATAACGCTGATACCGGACGTGTCTATTTTGCAATACGCATCTGCACCGGGAACTTGAATAAAGCGAACGGGTTTCCCTTGGCCCCAGACGGTGCCCATGCAGGCCAGGCTAACCAGAAATGTACAAAATGACCTCATCTTTTTTCTACAAACTTAGTATGGTAAACACCTAATACTCATCAGACTTGTTGCGAGGGGGCAGCGAAGAGGGAAAAAAGAGTCATTTTTTGTCCACACGAAGGCTTTTTGAGGGAGTATAGC
>CAZSMU010000180.1:0-6391 GCA_964607915.1 uncultured Haliscomenobacter sp. | reverse complement strand
CGTGCAGGGTAGAAACCGTAATGGACTTGCCGAAGCGGCGGGGGCGGGAGAGGAAGAAGTATTTGCCCGTAGAAGCGAGTGCATACAAGTATTGGGTTTTATCCACGTACTTGTAGCCATCCTCTATGATGCCGCGGAAATCCTGTAAGCCGAGCGGGAGTTTTTTGGGCATGGACAAAGCCTGGTTTTATGCAAAGGTACGAAAAAAGCAGGTTGTGTGTCTGGCATTGGTAGCGTTTCTATCCGGATACCCGATACAGCGTCATCCCCTCGAGGATTCCCCTCGCAACAAGTCTACTATCCTTTCGGCTTCACAGCAGCCATAAACACCAGGGCCCAGCCGCCCATGAGCAGCAGTCCGCCGAGAGGCGTCACCGGGCCGAGCCAGCCCACGGCCATGCCGTGTATCTCGCGGGTGCTGAGCAGGAATAGGGAGCCGGAGAAGAAGAGTATGCCGCTAAAGAAGAGCCAGCCGGCGGTGGCGAGCATTTTTTTGTGCCCGTATTGCTGCAAAATCGCGATGGCGAGCAGGGCTAGGGCATGGTAAAACTGGTACTTGACCGCAGTTTCGAAGTTGCCTAAGGAGACATCGCCCAACAGGGGGCGCAAGGCGTGTGCGCCCATGGCGCCGAGGGCGACCGACAGGAATCCGAATATTGCCGACAGTCGGAGGAAGGTGTAGTTGATCATGTGAAGGATTGTTTGGGTTAAATCGTCCAGTCAATAGGGTCTTTACCTTTGGAAATCAAGTATTCGTTGGCTTTGGAAAAATGGCGGCAGCCAAAGAATGCGCCTTGTGCAAGGGGCGAGGGGTGTGCGGCTTCGAGCACCAGATGGCGCGACCGATCAATGAGCGCGGCTTTTTTTCGGGCGAAGTTCCCCCAGAGCATGAATACCAGACCTTCTCGTTTTCGCGACAGCGCACGGATGACGCCATCCGTAAAATCCTGCCAGCCGATATACTGGTGGGAGCCGGCTTTGTTTTGTTCGACGGTGAGCATGGCGTTGAGGAGGAATACCCCGTGCTCTGCCCATCGGGTGAGGTCGCCGTGGCCGGGGATGGCCACGCCGAGGTCGGCATTGAGTTCTTTGTAGATGTTCTGCAAGGAGGGGGGGATTCGCACCCCTCGGGGCACGCTGAAACAGAGCCCCATGGCTTCCCCAGGGTTGTGGTACGGATCCTGCCCCAGGATGACTACTTTGACCTGCTCGAAGGGGGTTCGATTGAAAGCGTTGAAGATCAGGCTGCCGGGAGGATAGATGACCTTTCCCTCGGCTTTTTCCTCTTTGATGAAGGCGACGAGATTATCAAAAAAGGGCTGTTCGAAGAGGTCTTGCAAGACGGTTTTCCAGGATTCTTCAATATTTACGTTGGCCATGGCGGGAGTGTGCTAAGGGATGTTCTTTTGCGGTGACATCGAGCAGGGTCAGCAGGGAACGGACGAGCAGCGGGCGCTGGGTGAACAACAGGTCGTGCCGGCTGCCTTTGACCATTTTCCATTGCAGAAAGGCGGCATTTTTCATGCGCGTGTAGGCATAGCGGGCGTTGTCCGGAAAAATGAGGCGGTCTTCCAGTCCGTGCAGGATAATGGCGGCGCTTTTGATGTGCTGCCACCCTGCCTCCATGGCGCGCAGCTGGCTGGCATGGGCGAGTTTTTCGGCGTTGGCTACGCGCAGCGAGCCTGGAATCAGCCAGCGTAGCCAGGGGTGGCTGGTGGGATGGGTGATCCAGTAGGTGGTTTCCGCCTCCGGCTTGTTGGAGGAGGATTGCAGCAGGATACCGTCTATGAGTTCGGGATAATCCATAGCCAGGCGGGCGGTGACGGTTCCACCATAGGAGGAGCCGTGCAGGATGATGGCGGGGTGTGCGTTCCGCTTGGCCTTCAAAATGGGAGCGATGAGGGCGGCTTGTCGTTGGACCGACACCTCCGGTACGCCGTACCCGGAGTACCCGTATCCGGCGCGGTCCACTGCCAACAGCTTGGCGCGCCTGAGCAGTTGGGTGTCGCGCAAGAGGGACTTCCAGAACGCGGAGGAACTGGGGGCTCCGTGTACGAACACGATGAGGGGCAGGCTGTCATAGCCGATTTCTACGTAGCGCATCGCTCGCCCATCTTGCTGGTAGTGGTGTGTAGAAGCCTTTAGACCCAGAGGGTTTTGATTGAGCTGCCGCAGGAAAGCGGGGTCGTCGGTGCGCGCTTCCAGCAGGCGGTAGAGCATGGCCACCACAAACAGGATAGAGAAGGTGAAATAAAACCTGCGACCTTCTGCCCAGCGGAAGGCCCGGAGTTGGAGCTGGACGTATATTTTTTTCATCGGATAAAAAAACAGGGGAAGATAACGGAATGTTTAACAAAGCCCTGCGGCAAAAGAACTTTTTGACCCTCGTGGATTCTCTCGCGACAAGTCTAATGGGCGCTGTCTTGTACGCAGCGGAAGCCGATGGTGCCGTTGCGTTCAAACCCCGGACTGATGCGCATGAGTTTCTGGGAGTAGGTCAACTCTCGCGGCCCTCCTTCCACATACCACCAACTGCTGGCGGGCAGGTAGTAGCTACCGCCTTTGAGGATGTGAAACGTATTGGCTCCATTGGCATAGACGTCGTGGGTCAGTTGCCAGACGCTCCCTACGAGATCTTCGAGTCCCAGCGGGTTGGCACCGTTCGGATAGCTGCCTATGGGGGCGAGACGTCCGTTGCCGGTGTTGCAGAGGGTAGAATCCACCTTCAGCCTGGACACGGTGAGGGTACTGGTCACGACCTGGCTTTCGCGGTCCACGCGGGCGTCTTTGGCCCAGGGCCAGTCGCGCCCGTCGGAAGTCTGGGCGGCGTATTGCCATTCCAGTTCGCTGGGCAGCCGTTTGCCGGCCCAGCGGCAGTAGGCCAAGGCATCGTCGTAGTGGATGAAGACTACGGGGTGCTGCTCCTGGCCGGCGGGTATCTTCCCCCCGTGCCAGTGCCGGAGGAAGTTGCTGGTGTCGGCAGGGCGGTATCCGCTTTGCTGGAGAAAGGCGAGGAACTGCGCGTTGGTGACGGGGTGTTTATCCATGTAAAACCCCGGTACTTCAATACTGTCTTTGGGGTACTGGTCGGGATGGGGGATGAAGTTATCGCCGTAGGTGACGCGGAACAGGAAGCGTCCGCCGGGCACGCGGACCATGCCGGGCGGGGTTTTTCCAGCGGCGGTGGTGCGTTCAGACTGGCTGATGCGCCGTGCCGTGCCGGCGGGGAGCGAGGCGATGCGCTCGTCGAGGAGTTCGCCGTTTTCAAATACCTGCACGACGATTTTGCCCTCATACGCGCCAAAGTGGGTGTAGAGGCGGATGCTTTGCTTGCCGGTGCTGAATCGGGCGGGGGTTTTGGCGTAGCTCGGGTCGCCTGCCCATACGCGGACTTCATCGCCGCGCTGGGCGGAGAAGTGGAGCAGGTCGCCGTCCCGCTCCACTTCCAGAATCCGGGGGAGCACAGCTAAGATACCTGCTGCCCCTTCGTTGTTGGTGCCTAGCCATTTAGCGGAAAAGCCCTCGAGGTCAACGGGGATGGCCCAGCGTCCTTCGACGGCTTGTACGGGTACTTCGAGGTGGTTCCAGAGATCTACGACGTGGGCGTCGGCCTGCGCCGGCGCATAGAAAAGAGGCCCTGTAAAGCCTCCGGGGAGCCTGCTGAACAGGGTGAAAACGGTTTTCTCCCCTCCGGGCCAGGCGTTGACATAGACGGAATCGCGCAGCGAAGGGTAGAGGGGGGTGAAACCGAACTGCTGAAAATGGGAACTGTTTTCGCGCTGTGCCATCAGGATGCGGCCCCAGTAGGCATACTGTTCTTCGAGCCAGTCGGGTCGTCCCGGCTGGAACTGGTTGATTTCAGTGCCGTACCCGTTGAAGAGCGACAGCGCAAATTCCCGGCGGATAGGTTCTTTAAAGAGTTCGGCTACGCGAAAAATCGCAAAATCGGGCCGGATGAGTTTGTTGAGGTTGAGCAGGGGAGGGTAGTAGAGGGCGTTGTGCACGCGACCGGAGCGTATGCCGGGCATGTCTTTGGGCACTGCCATGCCTTCGCTGTACATGATGACGCCCGGTCGGGCCCGGTCGGCCGCCTGTTGCCGCTCCGGGCTCGATTTTCCCTCCGTATCGAGTACGACGCCATCGGCACCGATTTCGCGGATTATATCCGACATGCCGGCGTGGTGGTCTTCCCAGCGGGTGCTTTCATCCCAGGGGTTGTAGCTGATGAAAAAACGAGCTCCCAGGCGGCGGCTGTTTTCGGCTTGTTCGCGCAGGGCGGGGAGCCCTCCGGGAAGGTCGCGCAGGAGGTCCCACTGGTTGCGCTGGTCGAGCCCTAACATGGGCCAGTTGGGCCAGATTCCGACGACGTCGGTACCGCCGAGCAGGGGTTTCATGCGCTGCAAGAACCCCTGAAGTTGGTACTGCCGGGTATCGGGGTCGTAAAAATCGCGGTCCCAGCCCATGATGAGGTGCATGGCATACGCATGCCGTATCCACTGCTGATCAGCCCTCCGGTACAGGCTGTCGTCGAATACTTTGCCCTCAAGGTCGTATAAATAGCGCTGTTGGAACATGCGCCGCAGCCCCTCCTGCCAGTCGCCGTGGAAGGTTTCCACCCATAGCCGGTAGCTGACCGAGCCGCCGGGAAGGAGTTGGGTCTCAAAGCGGCGACGGCGGGCTTTGTCGTCCCATTCGCGGCGGCGGGCCAAGGCGCAGAGCTGCGTGTGTGCATCTAAAGGAAGGCTGGCATAGCCCAACTCCCAGGCATTGTCGGGGAGGATGACGTTGACAGGGGCCTGGCCCGGCAGGAAGAGGTGGGCGCGCGACAAGCTGTGTTTGCCCAGTCCGCTGAGGTAGGGATGCGTTGGAGAGGCACCCAGCGGGACTACATTCTCTAACACGAGGGTATCGGCAGGGGAGGGGTTGCGGAAGCGGATGCCGTAGCGGGTGTAGCCCTCGCCCTTTTCCGGAGGGGAGACGATGATCTCGAGCCCTTCCAATCGGTACTGCGCGCTGTCGCCGCGCAATCGCTCGAAGGTTGCGCGGTGCGCGTACAGCGTTTTCCCGTTGACGACGGCTGAAAAAAGAGGGATGCCAGCGGGCAGTGCGTGGGTTTGCTCCGGGGTGCGGACGCCTGTGAGGCGAAGGCTGTTTTGGGGGGCAAAAACGGGCGTAGGGGCCGACTGGCCTGTGGCCGCCTGCAGGCAGCCCAGGAAACAAGGTAGGATGAGCAGGATGCGGGGTATGCTAATCATCTCATAGTATTTGCTTAGGTGCGGGTTTTGAGTTGGTAATCCAGCCGTGCCTGGTCGGCGATGCGCTGTTCCAGGATGAGGATATAGCTTTGGCTGGCTTTGTTCCCGTACTCGTTGTATGCTTTTTTGGCCCAGTCCAGAGCGGTTGGCAGGGCGCCGAGGCGCTCTGCGGCGACGGCCAGGTTGTGTGCGGCGCGGCCTGCGGTTTTGAGGTCGCGGCTGCGCACGAGGTCCCGCCAGATCTTTGCCGCCTCTTCCCAGTCCCCGCTTTTGACGTAGCGGTTGGCGCGTTCCATCGCATCCTGGGCTGCCCCTTTTGCGGTATTGTAGAAAGTACGGCTCACGGTGATCCATACCGGGGCGATGCGCATGCCGTACTTGTTGCCTGCTGCCAGGGCCAGTTCGCGCGTCACGGCGTAGATGTCCCGCAAGTTGCGGCCGGCGGCCTCCTGGGTACTGCCGTAGGCGGAATCGTCTATGAACTCGGTGATGACGGTTTCGTCTATTACGGCGCGTACTTTGGGGTCGTAGAGGCGCCAGCCCACATAGACGCGCAGGTTGCGGCGGGCGGTGAAGGAAGTGACGACCGTCTCGGTGCCGTCTTTATTTTTTTGCTTGCTCTGGCTGGAGGTATAGGATACGCTGGTATTGTTGTCGAACGATTCGATGGCGGCGACGGCATCCGCCCCGTACCGCTTGCAGATGCTTTCGATTTCCTGCCAGGGCAGGGGCGGGAGCATGTTGGCCCCGTTTTTGGAGCCACTCAGCTCCAGTGAGCTCGCCTTGACCTGAAAACGAGGGGTGCGGGAGAGCGCGTCGCCCAGTCCGAGCAGGGCTTTGGCACGGCCTTCGCGGTCCTGGCCAATCGCTTCCCCGCTCACCATCCCCTCGACTACGTTGGCAAAGCCTTTTTCGGGCTTGCTCCGGTCCAGGGTGACGATGGTCTGGATATGTTCGGGCAGGACTACTTGGGAGGGCTGAAGGACTTCCAGCATGGTCATGCTGGTGCTGCAACTGAGGGCACCCAGTGCGAGGATAGCTAAAATCAGGTTTTTCATAAGACAATGCGTTTTTGATGGCTTTAAGTGTAAGGTAAAAGTAGTACAAAACAGCGGTTGTCTCTTAGTTTTTTATAC
>CAZSMU010000179.1:0-6449 GCA_964607915.1 uncultured Haliscomenobacter sp. | reverse complement strand
TTTTTGACCCCGCGATGATCCCCCGCGCAACAAGTCTATTTTACAAGCTCCAACTTATCCCTGCTTGAAGGATGGATACGCCGTAGCCCAACTCCCCGAACAGGCGCCAGCGGTCATTGAGCTGGTAGCGGGTACCGAGGTGCAACGACCATCCCGTACCGCTCACGCTGCTGCTCGTCGGGATGGTCCCTGGGCCATCCCACTGCGTAGAGCCGATGCGATAGCCCAGGAAGACCCCTGCGTAGGGGTCGAACGCACGAGGGGTGCCCAACAAGTTGCCGAGGTGGTAGCTCGCACGGGGGCCCACAATGATATAGGAATACCTAAACGTCCCCCCGCTGAAATTTTCCTTGTACGTCGAGATCGCTAAATACCCCCCTACGCTCAGATCGTCGTTGATGCCGTATTCGCCGCTCGCCCCTACCGGCGGCAGAACGGCATTTCCGCTGCCAAACGTCGGGAACAGGCCTATGCCCAAATTCAGGTTGAAATCCCCCTCGCGGTGCTGCCCGGAAAGGGACGAGGCTGCCGAAAGCAGCAGCACAACTGCCAATGCTATACTTTTCATAGGTTTCTGTTTAGAGACGCCAAGGTACAGCAATTCTGGCTACCTGTGCCATAAAATTCCCGTCAGATAGATGGTAGGATGAAAAAGCCCCCCTTTTCGCCCACCCCATACTTTCTCGTAGTCCTCAACTCGATTAGAAGCCCTCAAAAGATACGTTTATAGGCACATAAAACGGGGACACGGCGCTCCTGAGACCGGACTACGCGCGTTTAAAAAAAAGCAGGTAGGGATACAGCACCCTACCTGCTTTTTTCTACCGCTTGAACCCGATCTGGGTTCTCCCGAACGAGTGGCGTACCGCCTCTTCTGCGTTCAGGAACGCCTTTTCGCCCTGGTTGTAAATCGCGGCCAGCGACATAGGGGCGGTGATGTCGGTATCAAAACCCAGCTTCTGAGACAGTGCGCGGGCTTTTTCCGTCTCCAGTTCCCGGAACTCATAGACCCCGATCAGGCGGCCTTTGCGCATCAGCGCTTCGTCAATACGTGTAATATCGCAGTTGAACGAGCAGATGATTTGGATGTTCAGGCAATCCGACAGCAAGCCGTCGGAGATATTGAGCAGGGTAGATACCGGGGAGCTCCCGTCTAGGTTGCGGTCCATGATGACCTGTTCGGCGTCTTCGATTACCAGGATGGAGTTGGGCATGTCAATGAGCGACGAGATCAGGTACGGGCTGGTGATAGACGGCGCCATGTTCGGCGGCAGGAAGATGACCTCCTTTTTGAGCTTGGTGATCAGGTGCCGGATATACGAGGTCTTACCCGTGCCCGGCTTGCCATGCAGCAGTAGGATACCCTTCTCGTTGTTGCGCGACAGCCGCTTCAGGATGTGCTGGTGGACTGCCGGAAAGTCGTCGTTATAGTTCTCCTCCAGGTTGAGTTTGGTGCGGTTGACGCGCAGGGACGTCAGCGACAGACCACCGTCGTTGCTCACGAACATGTAGATGGAGGGCTCCCGTCGGGATCTCGCCCTTTTAAACCCTTTGAACGACTGTGCCAGCTTGTCCGCCTGCTCGGCGAGTTCGTTGGCAAACAGGAGGTGTGCGTAGTTGTATTCATAGTTGAAACAAACCAGGATGCCCGGTTCAAGTATGTGCAAGGCCTTCTCCAGTTCCGTTTTCTTGTTGTAGCCGTTCATCGTCTTAGACCAGTATGCATGCGTCGTTTCGTTGCCGTGTGCTCCTTTGAACCATTCGGCTGCCTTCTTCACCTGGATGGAATGGACCAGGATAGTGCTCGGCGTCCCGTGAAAATGCGTAGCGTACATCGCAAAGTCGTTCAGGTACGAGCGCGGATTTTCGGAGAAGATATCCGAAAAACCCGGGCTTTTAAAGTGTTCCATGGCGTTGGATGCCGCTATTGATTGGTAAACCATAGCAACGGATTTAGGAAGGTGATAAAATATCTTGTACTCCGGGCGAGTTCCGTTCGGGGCATTGGGCGTTTTTGTAAAAGATTTCCATATAATGCCAAAAGGAGGGCAAACAGTTCCCGCCCAGCTCTTTTTTTTGAAAAAAGGACCTTTTTGACCCCTTGATGATTCCCCGCGCAACAAGTCTATTATTGGGCTTCTCCTGGAAATCCCCCTTCTTTTACCTGCATTCATCGAAAAAATTCGCTTTTCGCGAACTACTTTATAGATTTTTGCCTCATAGGATGATTAAACTTGTTGCGAGAAGTCAGCAAGGGGTCAAAAAGGCCCTTTTTTCCCTCCTCGCTCCCCCCTCGCAACAAGTCAAATAGTTCACAACGTTTATTAACCAATCTTTCAATCATGAAACTCCGTTCTGTTTTCGCAAGCCTTTTTTTACTCGCCTCTGTTTTTGCCCATGCCCAAACGGCAGATGAGGTTATCTCCAAGACCCTCGAAGCATTGGGAGGAGTCGAAAAATGGAGGACGTTCACGAGCTCCAAAGCTACTGCGACCATGTCTATGCAGGGATTTGAATTCCCCGCTACTCTGCTCAATGCCGCCCCCAACAAAATGCGCGTGGACGTCAGCGTGATGGGACAAAACATCGTTCAGGCATACGACGGCAACACGGCATGGATGCTCAACCCGCTACAGGGAGGCCCCGATGCCCAGGTCATGCCCGATGAAGCCGCCGCAGAAATGAAGTCCCAGGAATTCCAAAACCCGCTCATAGATTATGCTGCCAAAGGCCACAAAGCAGAACTGGACGGAAAAGAAACCGTAGAGGGCACGAACTGCCACAAGATCAAGCTCACCAAGAAAGACGGCTCTGTAGAATACTACCTGATTGACGCCGAGTCGTTCGCGCTCATCATGATGCGCGCTGCAGTGAAGGCCGGCCCCGGCGCAGGACAGTTCGTCGAAACGTTCATGAGCGATTATCAGGAAGTGGACGGGGTCATGGTGCCGTTCTTCGTCGAGGCAAAAGTAGCGGGCAACTCCATGCAAAAAGTAGTCGTGAAGGAAATGAAGTTCAACGTACCGGTCGAAGACAGCCTCTTCGCTTTCCCCAAAAAGTAGAGCCGGTTTTTCTAAAACAGTTTTAGCCCCAAGAGGGCCAAGGGGAGGGCAGCGGCTATCAGACTTGTTGCCGGGGTCGGCGAGGCGGAGAAAAGCCTTTTTGACCCCCTCGTAACAAGTCTATTGTGCAAGCCCTCCCTTCCTTTGTACTAATACTTGTTGCAAGGAGGACCTTTGAGGGGTCAAAAATGGTTCTTTTTCCCACTATACCGCCCCCGCAACAAGCCTGATTTACCCGAAAAAGCATACTCACCATGAAATGGATTATCAGCCTGGGGTTTTCTGCCCTCCTTTGGCCACTGACCGCTCAGGTAGCGGTCGAAAACTTGTTTGGCAACCTTCGGGCGCGCCAGATTGGACCCGCCACGACCAGCGGGCGTATCAGCAGTATAGATGCGGTGCACCGCCACCCGGAAATCATCTATGTCGGCACTGCCGGGGGCGGGGTCTGGAAAAGCGTCAGCGGGGGCGCGTTCTTCCAGCCGGTCTTTGACGACCATGTGCAGGCCATTGGCAAGATAGCCATTGACCAACAACACCCCGATACGGTATGGGTAGGCACCGGCGAGCCCTGGGTGCGCAACAGCGTCTCCCCCGGCAACGGCGTATATCGCAGTACCAACGGAGGCAAATCGTGGGAGCACCTGGGCCTGTCGGCTACCGAGCGCATCAGCGATATCCTCATCCACCCCAACAACCCCAATGTGGTCTATGTCGCTGCCCAGGGGGCTCTCTGGAACCCCCATCCCGACCGGGGCGTCTATAAAACAACCGATGGCGGAAAGTCCTGGAACAAAATCCTGTACCTGGACGAACATACCGGCGCCGCCGACCTCAGCATGGACCCCTCCAACCCAGATATCGTCTATGCCGCGATGTGGAGCCACCGCCGCTATCCGGACTTCTTCGACTCCGGGCTAAGCGGGAAAAGCGGCCTCTATAAAACTACCAACGGAGGCGAATCCTGGGATACCATCCACAACGGATTGCCCAAAGAAACCCTCGGACGCATGGCCGTCGCCGTAGCCCCCTCCAACCCGGACCTGCTCTACCTCAGCGTCGAATGTAAAAGCAAAGAAGGCAAAGGGCTCTACCTGTCCACCGACAAAGGGGCTTCCTGGAAAAAAGTGAGCTCGGAATTCAATACTACCGTGCGCCCTTTCTATTTTTCCCACCTCGTCGTGGACCCCAAAAACGACAGCATCGTCATGAAAGCCGGGCTGTCGCTGATCATCAGCGAAAACCGGGGCAAATCCTTCCGCAGCATGGACGGCAGCGTCCACTCGGATATCCACGCCGTCTGGATTGACCCCAACAACCCCAAACACGTACTGCTCGGCTCCGACGGAGGCGTCTATGAATCCTTCGACCGCGGCGCATCGTTCAAAATGTTCATGAACCTGCCCGTCGCCCAGTTCTACCACGTCAGCGTGGATAACGAAGTGCCGTACAATGTCTATGGCGGTCTTCAAGACAACGGCTCCTGGTATGCACCCTCCCGAAAGCCGGGGGGCATCGGCAATGCCGACTGGAAGCCGACCTTCGGGGGCGATGGCTTCTGGTCTTTCCCACACCCCAGCAACAGCGATATCGTGTTCAGCGAATACCAGGGCGGAAACCTGGTGCGGTTCAGTAAAAAAACCGGTATGGCCAAAGAAATACGCCCCATACCGGAACCGGGTGAGCCCAAATACCGCTTCAACTGGAACGCACCTGTCCACATCAGCCCCAACAGTCCCAACCGCATGTACTTCGGGTCCCAGTTCCTTTTCCGCAGCGACGATATGGGCGATTCCTGGGTCCGTATCTCTCCCGACCTGAGCACCAACGACCCTAAAAAGCAGCGCCAAAAGGATTCCGGAGGCCTGACCATAGACAACTCGGGCGCCGAAAACCATTGTACCGTCTATGCGATTGCCGAATCGCCCAAAAATGCCAACGTCCTCTGGGTGGGCACCGACGACGGGAACCTGCAGGTCAGCGCCGATGGCGGTACATCGTGGTCGAATGTCGCAGGAAACATCCCCGGACTGCCCCCGCACACCTGGGTCGCCCAAATCGAAGCCGGCCGCTTCGACGCACAGACGGCCTTCGTTGCGTTCGACGGCCACCGCAGTGGCGATACTAAAACCTACGTGTATAAAACGACCGATCTGGGCAAGACCTGGACGCCCATTGCCGGCAAACAAGTCGAAGGCTACGCATTCTGTATCCGCCAGGACCTGGTCAATCCCGACCTGCTCTTCCTGGGTACCGAGTACGGCCTCTACGTCAGCGTAGACGGCGGAGCCAACTGGGGCCGCTTCTCGGCCAACCTGCCCAAAGTGGCAGTACACGACCTGGTCATCCACCCGCGAGATCATGCGCTGGTCATGGCTACCCACGGCCGCGGCATCGCCATCCTCGACGATATCACCCCGCTGCGCCAACTCAACGCAGAGGTGCTGAGAAAGCCCTTCCACTTTTTTGAACCCCGCACCGTGATGCTGCGCGATGCAGGCGCCGCTTCCGGCTGGTTTGGAGGCTCCGGCAACTTCGTCGGGCCAAACCCTTCCTCCGCTGCACAAATCCGCTACTACATGGCCAAACGCCACACCTTCGGCAAAATGAACGTGGAGGTCTGGAAAGACGGCAAACTCCTCAAAACGCTGCCCGCCGGAAAAAGCGCCGGCATCAATATCGTGGAAATGCCTACTACCATGGAACGGCCCAAAGCCGCCCCCACCAAAAACGTACAGGCCATCGGCGGCAGCCTATATGGACCCAACCTGGACGCCGGTACCTACGAAGTGAAAGTGATCAAGGACAAATCGGAGTATGTCTCTTCTTTCACGCTCGTGTATGACCCCGGCGCTCCCTACAGCGCCGAAGAACGCACCCTGCAGCGCGAAACAACCATGAAGCTGTACGCCCTCACCGAACAGTTAGCCTACCACTACGCCGTACTGGAACGAATGGAGAAACAAGCCAGGCACCTCGCCGACTCATTGGCCGACAAGCGCAGCGCCAAACTGAAATCAGCCTTGCTGCAACTGGCAGGCCAAGCGGAAACCCTGCGCAAATCCTTCGTCGCCACAGAGGGCGATGGCTATATTGACGAGGACGAGTTCCTGCGCGAAGAACTGGCCAACGTCTATCGGCAGGTAAGCACGTACCCCGGTAAGCCCACGGAATCCCAAATCCGCCGTACGGAATCCATCGCACGGGAAATAGGGAAACTGCAAATGAGCATCCAGGGCATCCAGCAAAAAGAAGCCGCCTCGCTGAACGCCCAATTGGCAAAAATCAACTCCCCCGCCATCGCCTGGCCAAGCTTTGAGGACTTCCTCAAAGAAGAATAACACCTGCTCAGATTTCTTGAACGGGCATCAACCGTCCATTTTCGCC
>CAZSMU010000178.1:0-6508 GCA_964607915.1 uncultured Haliscomenobacter sp. | reverse complement strand
AATAAAATCCCGCTTCTGACTCGAACGCATTGCAGAAACCACAAACCTCCTCCCTCATGTCCGAATTTTGGTCCTATATCAAATCCTTGTTCCAGCAGTCGAAGGCGAGTTCTCCGTCTATGCCACTGGTGCATGAGTTGATACAGCGCAGCCAGGAAGAGCAGGAGGACTACGGGCGCTGGAAAGAAACCCTTGTCTTTCAGCGCCTGAGGGACTGGCTGTCCAACCAGTATGCCCTCTCCCGCCATCTCCCCGACGAGGTGGATGAAGCCCTGGATTTCCTGGATACCCCTTCCAGCAAGGGGTTTGTCGTTCATTTTCACAAAACCGGGTACAGCACCCGCGAAGCCGCTCATTTCCTGGACTACCTCAAGGACAGCGTCCTGGCGGAAGACTACCGCGTCCAGATTTCCGACCTGCGGGTGTACGAGCGGCCGAAATGGGTAGAGACCGTACAGCGGCACTACCTGAAGCCCCGCCCTGCCATGAACGAGGCGCGCAAATTGCGGCAGCGCTTCGGCAACATCACCATCGAGCTATACCTGCGCGACGACAAACCTCAGCAGTTGCGCTTCCGCGCCACGTCCTACCGGGACCACCTCTTTCAAGAGCCGGAGTCCTTCGATATCCTGGTGCAAAGCCTGTTTTTCAGCCGCATATAATAGGGCGCAGGTTTGGATACGCCCTAATTTTTCCACTCCTTCTTTTCCTGCTCGACGTGGTGCAGGACGACGTTCACCCCGTACTTTTCCTTTAGGTGCCGGACCAGTTCATCGGCGGCAAAGACGGAGCGGTGTTGCCCGCCGGTACAGCCGAAGTTGACGGTCAGGGAGGTGAAGCTGCGGTCTATGTAGTCCTCCACCGCGTTGTCCACGATGCGGAAGATATTGTTGAGGTACTCGTCTATATTGCTGTGGTGTTTCAGGAAGTTGATGACGGCTTCATCTCTGCCGGTTAGTTTCTTATACGGTTCGTAACGCCCTGGGTTGTGGATAAAGCGGCAATCGAATACGAAGCCGCCCCCGTTGCCTGATGTATCTTCCGGCAGGCCGCTGTGGTAGGAGAAGCTGTTGACGTGTACGGTCAGCAGGCTGCTGCTGCCCTTGATTTTGTCGAAGGGTTCGTATTTTTTGGATTCGATGACCTTGCGCAGCGCCCTGCTCAGTTCGGGCAACTCGATAGGTAGTGGCCACTGGTCGAGTAGGGATTTGATATTGCGCAGGGCGTAGGGGATACTTTTGAGGAAGTGTTCCTTGCGTTCGAATATGCCGCGGAATCCGTATGCTCCCAGCGTCTGGATATTGCGGATGAGCACATAGCCGTAATAGAACTCGATGAAGCGGTCGCGGTCAATGGGCACGAGGGCACTGGCCGTTTTGAGGTAATGTTCCAGCAACTCTTGCCGGACGTCGGGCATCAGGTTTGCTTTGGCCTGGTAGAGTAGGGAAGCCAGGTCGTATTGCAGCGCCCCTCTTCTGCCTCCTTGATAATCAATAAAATAAGGTTCTCCGCTGCGAATCATGATATTGCGCGACTGAAAATCGCGGAAGAGGAAATAGTTAGAGTCGGCAGAGAGGAGGAAATCGCTGAGGGTATGGAAGTCCTTTTCCAGGGCAGGTTCGCTGAATCCTGCCTTGCTGACCATGAGGAAGTGGTACTTAAAGTAATTGAGGTCAAAGAACATAGCCTCCTTATCGAAAGCGGCTTTGGGGTAGCAATACGCTTCGTAGTCGAGGTCCTGACCGCCGAGGATTTGGAGGCGGGCCAGTTGTTCGACTACTTTTTTAAAAATCTGGAGGAGGTAATCGGGGAAATAATCGTTTTGCTGGATGAGGAAGCTGTAGAGGGTAGTGGAGCCGAGGTCTTCCTGCAGATAGACTTTGGCTTCCAGGTTTTCGGCATAGATCTGGGGTACGGGGAGGCCTTTGTTGTAAAAGTGTTTGGAGAATTCGAGGAAAGCGCGGCTTTCGGGGTCGTGAGGGCTATAGGTACCGATGGCGGCATGGTCGCGGCCCTGCAGGCGATAGTAGATGCGGTCGGAGCCGGAAGGGGCTAAGGGCAGGATGAGGTCCGGGTATTCGCCGGCCCACTGCTCGAAGAGATCGCCCAGGGCGGTTTCGATTTTTTTTGGGTTCACGCGTTGGAAAAAAGCTTAGAGGTGAAAGGATTAGTCCTGGCTTTCTTCCCAGTCCCAGGCTGAATCCGTTTTAAAATCATCTTCATCTTCCCAGGGCGTGTGTGCGCTGGGGCGTTCTTTGGGGATGGCGTATCGGGCGTAGGGGTCTCGTTTGGGTTTGAGTTTGGGCTTTGCCGATTCTGTCGTTGTGGAGGCAGCGCTGTGGAGGGTTGTCCAGAGCAGGTCTTTAAGGGCGTCGAGTCCTGTGCCGGTGAGGGCGGAGATAAAGACGTGGGGCAGGTCGGAGGGGATATCCGGTTCGAGCCAGGAGCGGATTTCGTCGTCTATGCGGTCGCTTTTGGTGAGGGCCAGCACGCGGGGTTTGTCCATGAGCTCCGGGTTGTACATTTTGAGTTCGTGGAGGAGGATTTCGTACTCTTTGCGGATATTCTCTGTATCGGCGGGGATCATGAACAGGAGGGTGGCGTTGCGTTCGATATGGCGCAGGAAGCGGTGGCCGAGGCCTTTACCCTCATGGGCATGTTCGATGATACCGGGGATATCGGCGACGACGAAGGAGTGTCCGTCGCGGTACGACACGATGCCGAGGTTGGGGGTCAGGGTGGTGAAGGGATAATCGCCGATTTTGGGTTTTGCGGCGCTGATGACGGAGAGCAGGGTAGATTTTCCGGCGTTGGGGAATCCCACCAGGCCGACGTCGGCGAGTACTTTCAGTTCCAGGATTTTCCATTCTTCGCGGCCGTACTCACCGGGCTGTGCGTAGCGCGGGGTCTGGTTGGCGGGGGTGGCGAAGTGGGAGTTGCCTTGCCCGCCGCGGCCGCCGGGCACGAGGATTTCCTCCTCGCCGTGTTCGGTGATTTCGAACTCGATTTCGCCGGTTTCTGCGTTTTTGGCTACGGTTCCGAGTGGGACGTCTAAGATGACGTCTTTTCCGAAGGCACCGCTGCTGTTGTTGTGGCCGCCATTGCCGCCGGGGTCGGCGATGACGTGCTTGCGGTATTTGAGGGCCAGCAGGGTCCAGACGTTGCGGTTGCCGCGCAGGATGATGTGTCCCCCGCGGCCGCCGTCGCCGCCGTCGGGTCCGCCCCGCATGGTGAGGCGGTCGCGGTAGAAGTGGACGATTCCGGCGCCGCCCGCGCCGGAGCGACAGCATATTTTTACGTAGTCAACGAAGTTTTCTTCAGCCATTCTGGAAGGAGTCGATGGTCGTGCACAAGCGCTGGAAGATTTCCTCTACGGAGCCTACGCCGTGGACCTTGTGGGATTTGCCCTTTTGGTGATAATAGTCGAATACCTGTGCCGTTTCGGCATTATATACGTCAATGCGCTTACGGATGACGGCTTCGTCGAGGTCGTCGGGGCGTCCGGAGCTCTGGCCGCGCAGGAGGATGCGGCGGGTGATCTCCTCATCGGGTACTTCGAGCATGACGAGGCCGGAGACTTCCGTGTCCAGTTCGTGCAGCAGCTCGTCGAGGGCCTGCGATTGCGGCAGCGTGCGGGGGAACCCGTCGAAGATATAGCCCGACACCTGGCGGTTGGCCTCGACCTTGTTGCGCAGCATGCCGATAGTGACGCTGTCGGGCACCAACTGGCCTTGTTCCATGTACCGTTTTGCCTCCAAGCCCAGCGGGGTTTGGTTGCCCATTTCATAGCGGAACAGATCACCGGTGGAAATATGCAGCAACCCGTATTTTTCGACCAGGAGGGCGGCCTGGGTCCCTTTGCCTGAGCCGGGAGGGCCGAAGAGAATCAGCGTAATCATACTGCGCCTGTGTTTATATGTGCGGTGGTTAAACAGGTTAGGTTGTCGGCAGACAAAGATACAGCAGAATTCAGGGATTTTCGCGTATTTGGCAGAGGGAATAGCGGTTTTTTATTACAGGGGAAATTACACGTGCCGTTTGCGCTTCCAGCGCCGGTGGGTCCACAGCCAAAACTCGGGGTCGCGGAGGATATCGGCCTCCAGAGCGCGGACATGCCGTTCGGTGATAGCACCCTCTGCGGCGGCGGCGGCATGGTCTTCCAGCAGGGAAAACGTCGCTTCATAGTAGCCGCGGGCTATTTTTTTGACGTGCGCGAATACGACGGCGAACCCGTAGCGCCGGGCATATACTTCGGTGCCGAGCATGACCGCTGTATCCTGGCCGAGAAAGGTCGTCCAGTGCACGTGCTTACTGAAGGTGGGCGATTGGTCGGCGCCCATTACCAACGCGATGGGTTCGGGGTGCCTTTTGGTGATAAAGCTGTGCGAGTTGTGCTTAGAGACGAGCAACAGCCCGTGTCTTCCGCGGGCTTCGCTCCATTTGGTGTTGAAAAAAGCATTGGACAAGGGCGTGTAGAGTGCTGCTCCCCTGTGTTTTATCTGGGCGTCGAGGGCGGCGGCCAGGTATTCCCAGTTGTTGTAGTGGCCTATGACGACAAACACATTCTTGCCCGCGTCGTAGAGAGGGTTCAGCAGTTGCGGGTTTACCACGCGCATACGCAGCAGTAGCTCCTCGCGGGATATGCCGAACATGCGGATACCTTCGATGAGGAGGTCGGAAAAGTGGCGGTAAAAGCGCAGGGCCAGCGCCCGGATCTCCGGTGCGGAGCGCTCGGGGAAAGACTTGCGCAGGTTTTCCAGTACCACCTTCCTGCGAAAGCCAAGCCGATAGAGCAGGAAGCATACCCCTCCGGAGAGCGGGTACAGCATTGAAAGCGGGAGCAAGGACAACGGTCTGAGCAGCAGATAGTACAGGATTCGGGCCATGGGTACAACTTTTTCGCCGCAAAGATGCAGTTTTACGTTGGATTTATGGTGCCTCCTGTATTGCGCGCAGGTCAAACCTCGTCCTTGCGAGGGATCAGGACACCACGGGATTGCCTCGATTGATCCAATCGTTCATGCTGGGGATATAATTCCAGAGGTTGGCAAAGCCTTCGCGGGCGAGGAGGGAATAGCCGATGGAGGCCCGGTCCCCGCCCTGACAGAGGACGACCACGTTTCCGGTTCGGTGTACTTTGTCCAGATTTTGAGGGAGGGTACCCACGAAGACATGGTCGGCGCCCTGGATATGGCCACTTTTGTATTCAGAAGCGCCGCGGAGGTCCACAATTTGGGTATCGGGTTTTTCCAACATGCTTTTGAGGCCTTCAGCGTCCAGCACCTGTGCTGTTTGCAGGGTGCCGCCGGCTGCCACATACTCCTCGACACCGGGCACATAGCCCATGATATGGTCTAAGCCGATGCGCATCAGTTTGCGGGTGAGGTCATCCAGTTGGTTTTCGTTGGCCAACAGCATGAAGGGATCATCGTAGTTCAGATACCAGCCGCACCAGTTGGCGAAAGAGTTGTTCCCCTGGATATTGATGCTGCCCGGGATGAAGCCCTGGGCGAAGGCCAGTTTGTCGCGGGCATCGATTAATTTGATTCCTTTTTGCATGGCCTCCCTCATTTCGGCATTGCCGAGGCGCTTCAACCGGGGCACCTCCGTACACAACGGGCGGTCCACCTTGTTGAGTTTTTTCATCATAGCGAAGTAGCGAGGCGGCTCGGGTTGGTCTTCGAGCAGGTATTTCACGAAGCCTTCTTCATCCTTGGCCCGCGCATAGCTCAAGGCCCAGTTCCGAATTTTTTCATACCCTACGGTCGAACTGGGTACTGCGCCCAGGGCTTTGCCGCAGGCAGATCCGGCACCGTGGCCGGGCCATAGTTGCAGGTGGTCGGGAAGCCGGTTGAAGCGTTCGATGGATTTGTACATCTGGTGTGCGCCAGCATCCATAGTACCCACTATTCCAGCGGCTTTTTCGAGCAGGTCAGGCCGGCCTATGTCGCCTACAAACACGAAGTCGCCGGTAAAGAACATGACGGGTTCGGGGCTGGCGGGCGTATCGGTCAGCAGGAAGCTGATGCTCTCCGGAGTGTGGCCGGGGGTATGCAGTACTTCTATTTTCAAATTGCCCACCATCAGCGTATCGCCGTCTTTGAGGCCTACGTGGTCAAATTCGTATTGCCACCCTGGGCCACCTTCATCGGAGAGATATAGTTTTGCGCCCGTCAGAGCCGCCAGTTCGCGCGAGCCTGCCAGAAAATCCGCGTGGATATGCGTTTCGAAGATATGCGTAATCTTCATGTTGTTGAGTGTGGCAATCTCCATATAAGTGTCCACATCGCGCTTGGCATCAATCACCGCAGCGACGCCCGCCTGCTGGCAACCGATAAAGTAACTGGCCTGGGCCAGGGATTTGTCATAGATGTGCTGGAAAAACATAGCAGCGGTACGTTTTTTAAGAAGCTTATATTGCGTATAAATTTTGAATCCTGTCCATAAAACAGGTAATAGACTTGTTGCGAGGGGGATCATCGCGGGGTCAAAAAGGCCCTTTTCTTCC
>CAZSMU010000177.1:0-6545 GCA_964607915.1 uncultured Haliscomenobacter sp. | reverse complement strand
CTTAACAATAACTTAAAATTCAATTTAGACTGGCTTAACCCAAAGCAGAGTACCTTTGTGGCCACATGCTAACATGCAATGGATCCAATAAAAATACTTCTGGTGGACGATGAGCAGGACATCCTGGATTTCCTCTCGTACAACCTGCAGAAAGAAGGCTATCAGGTATTCACGGCCATAGACGGCGAAGAAGGCATAAAGCAGGCCCATCAGATACACCCGGACATCATCATACTGGACATCATGATGCCCAAAATGGACGGGGTAGAGGCTTGCCGCTATTTGCGGGCAAGGCCTGAGTTTGCCAAGACGGCTATCGCCTTCCTGACGGCCCGGGAGGAGGAGTACTCCCACATCGCAGCCCTCGAAACCGGTGGGGACGACTACATCACCAAGCCGATTAAAATTCGCGTGTTCTTAAGCCGGATCAAAGCGCTGATCCGCCGTTCCGACCGCGGCGAAAACCCCTCGTCGGGGGATGCGCCGAAAAAGATTCAAATGGGGGAAATCACACTCGACCTGGAGCGCATTTGCGTCTGGAAGGGGGATCAGCTCATAGAGCTCCCCAAGAAAGAGTTCGAACTCCTGCAGTTGTTGATCTCCAAGCCGGGCAAGGTGTTCAGCCGGGACGAGATTTTCAATAAAATCTGGGGCGTTGATGTCATCGTAGGCAACCGCACGATTGACGTCCATGTGCGCAAGCTCCGGGAAAAAATAGGGGAGGACTACATCAAAACAATCAAAGGCATCGGGTATAAATTCGAATTTTGATGGTCAAAAATCCAACTCCCCGGCAAATTGCCATTTTTTCAGCCCTTTTTGTGCTGGCGCTGGCTTCGTTCAGCCTGTTTCTGTTCTACCACCTGCACGGCCTGTTCTGGATAGCCATTGCCTATGTCGTCTGGGGACTTGTGTTTTTTATGGTGACCTATCAGGTCTTCATCTACTTCCTGCGCAGGTACATCTACCGAAAAGTAAAGCTCATCTACAAGACCATCCGCACCGAAAAGCTTTCCTCGGAAGAAAAATCGCGGAAGGTGGATATGCGTCGGAACATCATCGAAGAGGCGGAGATGGAAGTCGCCGCATGGGCCGAACAACAACGCACGGAGCTGGATAAGTACAAGTCCTGGGCGGATTACCGGCGGGATTTCCTGGGCGATATTTCCCATGAATTGAAAACCCCCATCTTCAATATCCAGGGATACCTGGATTCGCTCCTGGACGGTGGCCTGGAAGATCCGCAGGTGAACCGCCACTTCCTGGCCCGCGCCGCCAAAAACGTGGAGCGCCTCCAGACCATCGTGCTGGACCTGGAAACCATCTCCCGCCTGGAGTCCGGACAACTGCTGATAGAACAGCGGGTCTTCGATATCCGGGAGCTCGCAAAAGAAGTGTTTGAAGATATGGAGATGAAGGCCCGGGACAAGAATATTTCCCTGGAATTCAAAGACAAAACGGCTCCAAACATCAAGGTGCGCGCCGACCGGGATAAAATTCGGCAGGTGCTAGTGAACCTGGTCCAAAACTCCATCAAGTATGGCATATCCAACGGCAGAACCCGGATTGGCCTCTACGATATGGAACAAATGGTGCTGGTAGAGGTATCCGACAACGGTATCGGCATTCCCCGAGACCACCTGGCCCATGTCTTCGACCGTTTTTACCGCGTGGACAAAAGCCGTTCCCGCGAACAGGGTGGTTCCGGCCTGGGGCTCTCTATCGTCAAACATATCATAGAGGCACACCAGCAAACCATCAACGTGCGTAGCTCTCCCAACAAAGGCGCTACCTTCGGCTTTACCCTGGAAAAAGCCTGAGGGGTTTTTGTGCAACAAGTCTTTTAAACAACCGATGCATTTCAGCGGAATCCAGCCTATCTTTGCGCTTTTTTAACCATTTCCCCCAGGTAGTGTTTCAGTATCAGTTATAACATCCTTCTATGCTTTCAGTTACCAATGTATATGTCCAGTATGGCGACCGGATTCTGCTCAACCGCATCAACGCAGTCATAGGGGTGCAGGATAAAGTAGGCCTCGTAGGCAGGAACGGCGCCGGCAAATCTACCCTCCTCAAAATCATCGCCGGGGAAATGAGTCCCCACGAGGGCAAATTGGCCAAGCCAGCGGGAAGCACCATAGGCTTCCTCCACCAGGATATGATGCTGCCGAAAGGCAAAACCGTACTCGAAGAAGCTATGACGGCTTTTTCCAGCTTCCAGGAAATGGAACAGCAACTGGAGGCTATGCACCGCGAAATCGAAACGCGTACCGACTATGAAAGCGAGGAGTACCACCAGTTGCTGGATGATTATGCTGCGCTCAACGACCGGGTCCACCTGTACGGCACTGTATCCGCCCAGGCCGACAGTGAACGGGTGCTGAAAGGCCTGGGGTTTAAACAATCGGACCTGGACCGCTTGACCGATGAGTTTAGCGGGGGATGGCAGATGCGTATCGAATTAGCCAAAATGCTGCTCGGCAGACCCGACTACCTACTGCTCGACGAACCGACCAACCACCTGGATATCGAATCCATCCTCTGGCTGGAATCTTTTCTGAAAGAGTATCCCAAAGCTGTCGTCGTCATCTCTCACGACCGGGAGTTCCTGAACAATGTGACCAAACGTACTCTGGAGGTCGAACTGGGGAATGTATATGACTATAAGGTGCCCTACAAAGAGTATGTGGCCTACCGCCAGGACCGCCGGGAAAAACAGCGTGCCGCCTTCGAAAACCAACAGCGCGTCATCGCAGATAAAGAGCGGACCATCACCCGCTTCATGGCCAAAGCCTCCAAGACCAAAATGGCCCAGTCCATGCAAAAGCAGCTCGACAAAATAGACCGCATCGAATTGGAAGATGAGGATCTGGCCGTGATGAACCTCCGTTTCCCCCCTGCACCGCGCTCCGGTCTGGTCGTCGTGGATGGGAAGGGCATCCAAAAGCGGTACGGCGAGCTCCTGGTACTCGAACGCGCCGATCTGGTCGTCGAGCGGGGCGAGCGGGTGGCTTTCGTCGGGCAAAACGGACAGGGGAAATCCACCCTGGCTAAAATTTTAGTGAACCAGACGCCTCTGAGCGGAGGTACGCTCCAACTCGGGCATAACGTGGCGATAGGGTATTATGCCCAAAACCAGGCTGAAGCCCTGCCTTCCAGCCTGACCCTGCTCCAGACGATGGAGCAGGAGGCGCCCGCTGAGCTGCGCCCCAGGGTGCGCGCCATCCTGGGCGCCTTCATGTTCAGCGGGGAAGACGTGGAAAAAAAGGTCTCCGTCCTTTCCGGCGGGGAACGCGCCCGCCTGGCCCTGGCCTGCATGTTGCTCAAGCCCTTCAACCTGCTCATCCTCGATGAGCCGACCAACCACCTCGACATGCTCTCCAAAGATGTGCTTAAACAGGCCCTCCTGGAATACGACGGCGCCCTGATTGTCGTGTCCCACGACCGGGAGTTCCTCTCCGGCCTCACCAACCGAACCATCGAGTTCAGAGACCGACACCTGCATACCTACCTCGGAGATGTGAACTACTTCCTCGAAAAAAGGCAGTTGGACAACATGCGCCAGGTCGAACTACAAAAACCCGCAGCGGGAAATCCACCAGTCGCTGTACCGGATACCCCGGTAGCCTTCGCACCCGAAAAACCCAAGGTGCCACTGGGCTACGACGAGCGCAAACGCCTGCAGCGCGAAGTCCAGAATGCCGAGCGCCGCATAGAAAAAATAGAGGCGGAATTAGCGCGCTTTGAGTCGGTTATGGCAGATGCCGACTTCTACTCACGCCCCGATTTCCAGGTGACGATGAAGGCCTATGAAGGGAAAAAGGCAGAAATGGAAGAAGCCATGGAAGCCTGGACCAGTGCCCAGGCCGTCCTGGACGATGCCGAATAGCGCCCGCGTTTAGCGGTTCGCTTTCGGTTTTTTCTCAAACTCAAGACGCACTACTTCCGGGTCGCTTTCCAGTATGGTGCGCATCCGGGCAGGTTCTATGCGGGAGGGGTCAAAGCGGAACAACCAGTAGTTGGGAGCCTCCTCCAACATCCGGATGACGGCCAGGCCGTAGTCCACATACTTTGCTTGCCAGTACTCGTGGTTCAGGCCCGGTTTGAGCAGTACGCGCACCACATTGGGCAACTCGTCGTCCTGTACGCCGCTATACACCGGGTTGGCAATCTGTTTCCAGCCTCCTGTGCGCTCTAATGGTACCAGGTAGGCGATCAGTTGCCCTATGGCGGCAGGGAATTGCTGTCCGCTGCAGCTCTGCTCGTGGGTACCCTCATAGACGGTGAGCTTGTAATAAGGCGCTCGGGCGTCTATCACGGGAAAGCGCTCGGGCTGAGACCACAGATTTGCTTTGTCGAGGGCGCTCTTCAAGGTGTCGTACTGTCCGTCGCTGAGGGTTTTGGAATACGTTCCCATCATAGAGGTAAACGACTTGCCGGTGTAGGTTGCCTTTTTATCCGAAGAAATGGAGAGGGTGAAATTCGGGCAACCCTTCAGCGCGCAGGTCTGTGTGAGCTCCAGTACTTTTTCGGATTCTGGTTTTTTTGCGATCGGGTTTTGGATGGCGCAGCCCGTCGAAAGAGTAAGCAAGAGGATACCCAGAGGGATGATAAAAAGGAAGAAAAAGGGATAACGCATGTTTAATCCTTTGATTTACAGGGTTAAAAATAGGGAAAGCATAAAAATGGGGAAAAGGGGGGCGTGGGACGCAGCAAAAGCAAGTTACTAGGGAGAACTTAGTTACCTGCGGGCTCCTGGGGTGCCAGGATGATCTCTGTACGCCGGTTCAGTTCGCGGCCATCTTTGGAGGCATTGCTGGCAATGGGCGCGTAGTGGGCCCTTCCCGAGGCGGTAATCCGCTGTGGGGGGACGCCCTGCCGGATTAATTCCAGGGTGACGGCCAGGGCGCGGTCGAAGCTGAGCGACCAGTTTTTGGCTTCGGATCCGGTATTATCGGTATGTCCTTCTACGAGTATGCGCATGGTTTGTTCGGGCTTGAGGGCTTCGGCAATATTTTTCAGGGCTGTTTTTCCCCGGTTGTCGAGTTCGGCGCTCCCGCTTTTGAACAAGAGCTCCTGGCTCACGGTGATGTAGATTCGGCCGGAAGATTGCCGGATGCTGAGGTCGTTATCGCGGAGGTTGCTTTGCAGGGAGGTGTTCAGCGAGCTCTGCGCCCGCATGAGTTCCTGGTCGCGGGCCAACAACTGGGCCTGGAGATCGAGGATTTCCTGGTTGCGCATATCCACTGTGTTGCCATAGCGGCTTTCGAGTGCCTGTAGTCGCTGTTCGCGCTGGTTGAGCTCGGTTTCGAGTTGGCGGAGCCGCCGTTCTTTTTCCTGGCTTTCGCTCTGTCGGCTGTCGGCCTGTCCGCGGAGGCCTTCCTGGACTTCTGAGGCGGCAGCCACAAAATTCCGGTTCTGGTTTACCAGGTTAGTATAGCGTTCGAGCAGTTCCTGGTAACTTTCGTTGAGGTTGATGTTAGTGGCCCTTAGTTGCTCCACATCTTTCAAAGACAGGAGGTAATCGGAGCGCAGTTCCTGGTAGGTTGCATTCGTACCGCCCCCGGCTTGCTCCAGGGAGTCCCGGACGGCGATTTTGCGCTCCAGTTCTTTTTTTTCGGTTTCCAGGTCGAGGAATTGCCGTTGGGGTACACAGGCTGTGGCACCGACGAACGACAGGCACAAAAGGGATGCTTTGGAGATAGTACTTGTTTTCATAGCGTGGCTTGGATTGATGTGAACGCCATTTGGTTTGTGTAAAAAGTCCGCTGTTAAAGCCCGGGCAGGAAATAGCTGCGAAGTACCAGCACGGGGGACGCCGTACACAGCCCCTAAACAGTCACCAAATATAAGAAAAATTAAAGAGTATGTTGGGGATAAGGGTCCAATAAGTTGTAGGGAGGGCGGGCAAAATGGGGGAAAAGGCAATTTAGAAGGGCATAAAACAGTTCTGTGGGGGTAAAATCCGGTGGGGCTTGCGTATTTTTGGCTTTGAATTTGCTTTTACAAATATACATCCATGAATAAATTTCTGTTGTGCTTTGCCTTTTTTGTGGGCAGCAGTGTTTTTGCAGGGGCGCTAAGCGCCCAGGCCAGGGTATTGACCTTGAGTGCGGGCCAGCTCAGTGGTAAGACGGGGGCGACGGTTTGCGTCAATGTGAGCGCGTCGGGTATGCGCAAAGTAATCTCCATGCAGTATTCCATCCAATGGGACAGCAAAGTGCTGGAATTGGTGGAGGTCAAAAACTATCGGCTGCCGGGCCTGGCCAAAGACAATTTTGGCACCCACCAAAAAACATCGGGCCTCCTGACCTGTCTTTGGATAGACGATACCCTGAAAGGGGTGGATCTTCCCAATGGCTCGCCCCTTTACCAGCTCTGTTTCCGTATAAAGGGCAAAACCGGTACCTCCAGTTCCATTTCTTTTGTCCAAAAGCCGACTCCTTTCGAATCGGTCAACGCGTATGAACAAATGATGCAGATAGTGGGCGTTTCAGGGAAAGTGACGGCATTGTAAAACGCTTGTGCGAGGGGCTGAAAAGGGG
>CAZSMU010000176.1:0-6752 GCA_964607915.1 uncultured Haliscomenobacter sp. | reverse complement strand
GGAACTCGTGCAGTCTATCTCCAAGGCCATGAAGGAAAAATTTTGATTGGCCAGGCGGGACTTAACCCGGGTACCTGCCCGGGGTGGATGGTAGTCGGCCAAAGGTGTCGAACAAGCACCCCCTGTAGAATTTGCCCCCTATAATTGTAAAGACAATCCCTTGGAGGGGCAGTAATTGCTTGCTATATTGTTCCAGGTTTTTTTCCTTAAATCAGGTAAATATGCTTGGACAACTGATAAAGCACGCGGTACTGCCCCTCCTTTTTTTGATTTGGTTTATCCCTTCGACAGCGCAATCCGGGATTTCGGATCCCAGGGCTTCCCCCAGGACGAAAGCCTTGTTCGACAACCTGCAGTCTGTGGGCGGGCGACAGATCCTGTTTGGGCATCAGGACGACCTGGCGTACGGAGTATCCTGGAAGGGCGAGCCCAATCGCTCTGATATTTACGACGTCTATGGGGCATACCCTTCGGTCTTCGGTTGGGACCTGGGCGAACTTGGCAAAAATGCCCGCTACAATATAGACTCGGTTCCCTTCGCCATGATGCGGCGGTACATGCGCAAAGCATACGCCATGGGCAGCATAAATACCATAAGTTGGCACGTGGATAACCCAGGTACGGGCGGCGATGCCTGGGATACGACTACGGTCGTCCGCGACTTGCTGCCGGGAGGGCCCCTGCATGGAAAACTGCGGGCGCAACTCGACGGAGTCGCCGATTACCTCAACCGCTTGAAAAGCCGGGGCCTCTTTGCCCATAAAATTCCCGTTATTTTTCGCCCCTGGCACGAAAATACCGGGAACTGGTTTTGGTGGGGCAGCGCCAGTTGCAGCCCTGACGAGTTTAAATCGCTATGGCGTTTTACCGTGGATTACCTGCGCAAGGAGCGGAAGTTAAAGCATCTGCTGTATGCGTTCTCCCCATCGTCCAATTATACGAGCACCGAAGAGTATCTACGCACCTATCCCGGGGATGCATACGTGGATGTGCTGGGCGTGGATTATTATTTTCACCCTCACAACCTGCAGGAGAGCCGCCAGGTGCTGTCCGACCGCCTCGCCTTGATTTCCCGTATCGCCCGGGAGCGGGGCAAAATCTCGGCGCTGACGGAGACGGGCTATGAAACGATCCCGGATAGCGTCTGGTGGACACAGACGCTGCTGCCCACCGTCGACGTCCCGGAGTCGGGCCGCATCGCCTATCTGTTGGTCTGGCGAAATGCGTGGTCGGGCCAGCGGGCCAATCATTACTACGCGCCCTATCCAGGGCATCCCAGCGCGGCCGATTTTATTCGTTTTGCCCGCCACCCCCGCGTCGCATTGAACGACCGCATGCCGGATATGTACAAGCGAAATAAACAGGCGAGTATCCCTGCGGGCAGTCCTGTCAATGATTCTTCACCTGCCGAGGGCAGAAACTGAGAAGGTTATGCAATTAAATGGATTGGATATCGCAGTGATCTTGCTGTATATCGCAGCAGTGGTCGTAGTGGGGTTTTGGATTTCCGGTCGGGCCTCGCGCGACATGGATTCCTACGTGCTGGGCGGCAAGAGTATTCCCTGGTATATGCTGGGTATTTCAAATGCCTCTGGGATGTTCGACATCAGCGGAACGATGTGGATGGTGTACCTGTTGTTCGTCTATGGATTGAAAAGCGTATGGATTCCCTGGCTATGGCCGGTGTTTAACCAGATTTTCATGATGGTGTTCCTCTCGGTCTGGCTGCGTCGTTCGGGGGTGATGACCGGGGCGGAATGGATTGCGTTCCGCTTTGGCAATAGCCGCGGGGCCAGGCTTTCCCATATCGTCGTCGTGGTATTTGCTTTGCTGAACGTGCTGGGCTTTTTGGCTTTTGGCTTCATCGGTATTGGCAAGTTTGCGGCGGTATTTCTGCCCTGGGAGTTTTCCAGTGATCCTCATACCAATGCGGTGGTATATGGGGCCATCATCACGGCCCTCACCAGCATCTATGTGGTCAAAGGCGGTATGTTGAGCGTGGTATTTACAGAAGTCATGCAGTTTGCCATCATGACCATTGCCTGTATTGCCGTGGGGGCGATTGCCATGTATCAGGTCTCCCCGGAGCTGCTGGAGAAAGTCACTCCGGCGGGTTGGGATAAGCTGTTCTTTGGCTGGTCGCTGGACATTGACTGGTCGGCCTTGCTACCGGAGGCCAACGCGCGCATCGCCCAGGATGGCTGGACCTTGTTTGGGGCATTTTGGATGATGCTGTTGTTCAAAGGGACCTTGCAGAGCCTGGCCGGGCCTGCCCCCAACTACGACATGCAGCGGGTATTGTCGGCTCGTACGCCTACGGATGCGGCCAGGATGAGCGGGGTGGTCAACGTCGTACTCCTCTTCCCGCGTTACCTGCTCATCACGGGCCTCACCGTACTCGCACTGGCCTTTTTTATGGATGAGTTGCGAGCAATGGGCGAATCAGTTGATTTTGAGGCCATTCTACCCTTTGCCCTGAAGAATTTCATTCCTCCGGGGCTACTGGGCTTATTGATCGCTGGCCTTCTGGCGGCATATATGTCCACCTTTGCCGCTACGGTGAACGCTGCACCGGCCTACGTGGTGAACGACATCTACAAGCGTTTTTTCAACCCGGATGCCGACCAGAAAACCTTTGTGCGCTGGAGTTACGTCGTATCCGCTGCTTTTGTACTCGCCGGTTCTGCTATTGGCGTGCTGGTGGAATCGCTGAACGAAGTAATCCAGTGGATTGTAGCTGCCCTCTACGGCGGATATACGGCAGCCAATATTCTGAAATGGTACTGGTGGCGCTTCAACGGGTATGGCTATTTCTGGGGCATGGTGGGCGGTATGGTGGCTGCTATGCTGGTTCCAGTTCTTTTCCCCGGGTGGACGGTCATCTATACCTTCCCGCTGATTTTTGTAGTTTCCCTGTTGTCTAGCATAGCCGGCAGCATAGCCACCGAGCCGGACGATGAGGCTGTACTGATAGAATTCTATCGCAAAGTGCGCCCCTGGGGCTTTTGGAAACCTGTGTACGACAAGCTTGCGGCCCGGGAAGAGGGTATATTGCCCAATAAAGACTTCAAACGCGATATGGGCGCCGTAGCCGTGGGCATTGTCTGGCAAACGGCCTTAACGGCTGCACCTATCTTCCTCGTAATCCGGGATTTTTCCCGCTTTGGGGCTTCTATGGCTGTCATCCTTTTCACCACGGTGGCTCTGAAGTATCTCTGGTACGATAAGCTGAGGGATGAGCCGGCTTGATGTGCAGCATCTTTATGTGAACATAGATATGAACAGACATAAGGTTTTCTGTACGATAGCAGCGGTGCTGGCCTGCCTTTGGGCGGCCTGTATGCCGGCTGCTGCTCAGCACCCAAGACTCCGCTTCGAGCGGCTTTCTACGGAAATCGGGCTTACCCACAGCACTATCAACTGCTTTTTGCAGGACCACAAAGGGTACTTGTGGTTTGGAACCTGGTCTGGCCTTGGGCGATATGACGGTTTCGGTGTGCGTTTGTTCCGCGAGGAGGCAGGCAACCCCAAGACCCTGGCCTCCGACCAGATCACGTCGCTCCTGGAAGACCGAAATCGCCGAATATGGATAGGTACCCTAAATTCGGGGATTTTTCGCTACGACCATCAAACAGAAGAATTTATAAACTATCGCTTTGTTCCCGACCAGCCCAACTCTTTGTCGGATAACGATGTCTGGAGCCTATTCGAAGACAGCAAAGGCTATCTCTGGATAGGGACTAAAAAAGGACTTAACCGCTTTGATCCGCGCAGCGGCAACTTCCTGCGCATTTACGCGCCCACCGGCGATAAGCAAACTCCCGTCTCGGACTACATCTACTCCATCAGCGAAACACCAGACGGCTCTATCTGGTCGGCTACGACGAGGGGCATCCTGCGTATTACCTTTGAGAAGGGAAAAAACTATTCGCTTCGCCACTATTTTATCCATGACCCGGAAGACGCAGAAGATTCCACCCTCGGGAATTTTGTCTATAAAGTCAAAACAGCCCGTACCTCGCCCCGGACGCTGTGGGTGGCTACCAAAGCCGGACTCAAAAAAATGGAATATGGCGATATGGGCAGCCCCGTCCGGATCCTGGAGAGTTACCATGCGGAACCGGACAACCCGAACGGCCTGAGCAATAATGTGGTCTCTGATTTTCTGGAGGAATCCGACGGTAGCTTGTGGATTTCCACCTATAATGGCCTGAACAGGTTTTATCCTGAAAAGCGCAGTTTTGAACGCTTTTTTTCAAATCCCGACGACCCGCAGAGCTTGTCAAACAACAAGGTGATTCAGCTATTCAAGGATCGGTCGGGCATCCTCTGGATCGGGACCAACAAAGGAATCAATAAACTGAACCTGAAACAAAAACCCTTTCAAAACTTCAAAATGTTCACCACCGGCCCGGCCCCAAACCACTCGGTCGTTCATCTCAGCCCCGGCACTTCGCCCGACGAAATCTGGGTAGGGGGGCAGGGGGGCTTGACCCGCCTGCGCTACCAGGCCAAACAATGGGAAAGCGCCCCCTTTACCCTCGCGCCTTCCCGGTTGGCGGATTTTTCCAACTTCATCTCCTCGGTGGCGCCCGACCGGGAAGGAGGTCTCTGGGTGGCTACCCAGGGTGCAGGGGTGTTTTATGTGGCAGAATCGCAACTGCCCGCTTTCGGGGGTGAAATCACCCGGCCCCGACAGTTTACAAGAGGTGTGCTGAACGATGACTATGTAATGGCCATGCTCGCCGAAGGCGACTCCTGGCTCTGGCTTGGGCTCTGGGATGGCGGAATAGACCTGTTGGACCAAAAAACAGGTGTCGCCTACCATTTCGCAGGGGTAGGAGGGGTAAACCTGACGGCATACCCAAACGTGGCGTTTGCGAAGGGGAAAGACCGGAATGGGCGACCTTGCCTGTGGGTAGGCACCCGGGGCAATGGCTTGCTGAAAATGTATTTTGATGAAACGGATAAAAAATTGAGGCTCGAGCAACAGTTCCGTTTCGAAGCAGGTAAGAAAGGGAGTTTGAGTAACGATAAAATCAACGCCCTCTTTGTAGATTCCAAAAACAGGCTCTGGGTAAGCACCAGTGCGGGGCTAAATGTACTATTGCCGGGCAGCCAGCTATTTACGGTTTTTTCAGTCAAAGAGGGCCTGCCAGATTATGCGGTGCAATCTGCCCTGGAAGATCAACAAGGCAATATTTGGGCAAGTACCCAAAACGGAATCGCCAAAATCCAGCTCGACCCCCAAGGGAAAGCCCAAATACAAAGCTATGACGTACTGGATGGCCTGCAGGATAACTTTTTTAACAACAATTGCGCCATCCGGCTCCCTTCAGGGGTGCTGGCCTTCGGAGGGGTGGAAGGGTTGACGCTCTTCAATCCGTCTGCCATCCGAAGGGATTCCGTACCTCCTATCGCCGCTATCACCGATTTTCAGTTGTTCAATAAATCGGTAGCCCCGGGCAGCAAAGTGAATGGTAGGGCAATCTTGCAAAAACCGCTCTCGGAAACAGAGGAGATCGTGCTTTATCACAAAGAAAATGTACTCTCCTTCGAGTTTGTAGCCCTGCATTTTGCCGAACCAAGAAAAAACCGCTTCGCATATATTTTAGAGGGCTTTGACGACGACTGGACCTATATAGACGCAAAAAAGCGCTACGTCCACTACACGAACCTGCCTTATCGCACCTATACCTTTAAGGTGAAAGCAGCCAACGGGGATGGCGTATGGGGAGCACCGGCCTCCCTCCGCATCCGGGTAAAACCCCCTTTTTGGCTTACGTACTGGGCCTTCCTGGGGTATGCCCTTTTGTTCATAGGGGTGCTCTATGCGTTCTGGTGGGTCGCCCACCTCAGGGCTGCCTTTCGGAACCGCCTCATGCTCGAAAAAATCGAACGGGAAAAAATCGAAGAGCTGAGCCGGGTAAAACTGCAGTTCTTTACCAATATTTCCCATGAGCTCAGAACCCCAGTAGCTCTGATTATCAGTCCATTAGAGCAGATTCTGCGAGAATATTCCCCCGACGGCCCCCTGTTCAAGACACTCAATCTGATGTACCGAAACGCGGAGAAGCTCCTGGGCATCATCAACCAGCTCTTGGATTTCCGAAAAAGCGAGGCGGGCCTGATGCAGGTGCGCGCGGAAAAGACCAACCTCGTCTTTTTCCTGCGGGAAATCGTGTTGTCGTTTATGGACTATGCCGCCGAACATCATATCCAGCTCAATCTGAACGCAGGGTCAGATGAGCTGACCGCCTGGATTGACCGCGACCAGTTGGAAAAGGCCGTGTTCAACCTTTTGTCCAATGCGATTAAATTTACGGCCAACGGAGGTGCCATCGGGATTGAGATCGGAGAAGACCTCGAAAAGGAAAGGTTGTATATATGCGTCTCAGACAACGGGGTAGGGATTCCGGATGATCAAATACCCCGGGTATTTGATCCATTTTTTCAGGGGGATGCCAAACCGCGGCAGGAACACTTCGGAGGCACAGGTATCGGCCTGGCACTGGTGCGCGCTATCCTGGAACGCCATCATGGTTCTATTGAGGTAGCCAGCAAGGAAGGGGAGGGTACGGCGTTCACTCTGTATCTGCCTATGGGCTATACACACTTTGATGCCAGCGAATTGATATCCTCTCCGGCGGAGGAGCCGCTTTCCTCGGAGACAGGGCTGCCCGACACCGCAGAGGCAACAGGCGAGGAACGCCTACACCTGCTCCTGGTCGAAGATCATGCGGATATCCGGA
>CAZSMU010000175.1:0-6987 GCA_964607915.1 uncultured Haliscomenobacter sp. | reverse complement strand
AATGATCTTTCCGTGCAAACTGGGGGAATGCCGTGGTACAGAAAGATTTCACATCAGCCCGATTTTTGTTCCGTCGGGAATATAGGCCCGTTTTTTGAGCACGACGATGCCATCGCGGACGACGTAGGTATCGGTTTCCATATCTTTGAGCAGGTGGCTACCTTTAATCACTACATTGTTGCCGACGCGGCAGTTTTTGTCAATAATGGCGTTTTCGATGTAGCAGTCTTTGCCGATACCCATAGGGGCGCCGTAGCGCCGTTGGGCGATATCCTCGATGGACTCGTAGTAATCGGCACCCATGAGTATAGCGCTGTTGATTTCGGTTCCTTCCCCGATACGGGAGCGAATGCCGACGATAGCGCGGTCAATTTTACGTGCGTGGATGATACATCCTTCCGCTACGAGGGTTTTATTGAGGAAGGTACCGTAGATTTTTGAAGGTGCCAGCAGGCGGGGGCGCGTATAGACCTGGCGGTTTTTGTCAAAGAGGTTGAACTCGGGCAGGGGGTCGGTCAGGGCGATATTCGCCTCGAAGAAAGAGCGTATAGTACCGATATCTGTCCAGTAGCCATCATAGGGGAAGCTGGCGACTTTATAGTTGTTGCTGATGGCGTTTGGGATAATTTCTTTGCCGAAGTCCAGGGCGTTTTCGTTTTCTGCAAAGAGTTTTTTGATAATCTCTTTCGAAAAGACGTAGATACCCATAGAGGCCAGATAGACACGTCCGCTTTCGCGCAGGTTGTCGGATACGGCAGATTCCCAGGCGGGGAGGACCTCTGCTTTAGGTTTTTCGACAAAATTGCTGATGAAGCCCTCCTCATTCACTTTCAGGATACCGAAGCCTGGGGCATCGCGTTCGGTTACAGGGATGGTAGCGATCGTGAGGTCGGCATGTTGGCTGATGTGGTATTTCGCGAGCGCCTCGAAGTCCATTTGGTAGAGCTGGTCGCCTGATAGGATGAGCAGGTAGTCGTAATCATGGTTAGAGAGGTGGTGCATGGATTGCCGTACGGCATCTGCGGTGCCCTGGAACCACTGGTCGCTTTTCGGGGTCTGCTCGGCGGCGAGGATATCTACGAAGCCATGGCTGAACATATCGAAGTGGTAGGTATTTTTGATATGTTGGTTGAGCGACGCCGAGTTGTACTGGGTGACCACGAACATGCGTTTCAGGCCGGAGTTGAGGCAGTTGGAAATAGGGATATCTATCAGGCGATATTTTCCTGCGATAGGGACGGCGGGTTTGGAGCGCTGGCTGGTCAGAGGGGCGAGGCGGCTTCCGGCCCCACCGCCCAGGATAAGGGCAATCATTTTGATCATAGCGTTAGAATTAGATCAGTGCACGATAGAGTTGCGTATAGTTGAGAGCGGCATTTTGCCATGAGAAATCCAGGTGGAGGATACGATGACGGACGGCATCGAGCCGGTCGGGGGAATGGTAGAGTTGAAAAGCTTTCCAGATAGCCTGGTGTGCCTGGTTGGGGTCGAAGTGTTCGAAGCGGAACCCGCGCCCATCCTGGGGGGATTCCGAGAGGTCGCTGACCGTATCGCGCAGGCCCCCGACACTTCGGACGATGGGGACGGTACCGTATCGCATGGCGTACATTTGGTTGAGTCCGCAGGGTTCCACTCGGGAGGGCATGAGGAGGAAATCGGAGCCGGCATAGAGTTGGTGCGCGAGGCCTTCGTTGTATTCCAGGATAGCTTCGAATCGGCCGGGGTATTGGGTATTGAGGTATCTGAATTGGTCGTGGAGATCGGGTTCCCCGGTGCCTAGGATGAGAAAATTGACTGCCAGTCCGCTATCGAGTACCTGGGCGATGAGTCCGGGGAGCAGGTCGGCGCCTTTTTCGCGCACCAGGCGCCCGATGAACGTAAAGACCGGGCTGGCGGGTTGGAAGTGGAAGCGTTGCAGCAGCGCCTGTTTATTTTGCCATTTGAAGTGGGCCAGGTCCTCGGCCAGGTGGACGGGAAGCCAGGGATCCGTTTTGGGGTCCCAGAGCTGCGCGTCAATGCCATTGAGGATACCGAGGCATTTGGTCCATTCGCTGCGGAATAGGCCTTCGAGGCCGTTGGCGGAGAAGGCGAGTTCTTCCATATAGGATGGGGAGACGGTCGTGACGGCCCAGGCGCACTTTATAGCTGAAGCGAGGGGGTTGATTGCTCCGTCCCACTCCAGCAGTCCCCCTGTTTCGGGAGAAAAATAGGGCAGGATACCTGCTTTATCCCAGGTCAGGCCCCCTTGGTATTCGCCGTTGTGGATAGTGAACACGGTGCGTATCCCCGACAGGCTTTGGTATTCCGGGCAGTACCCGGCCATAAAGGGGATCAGTCCGGCGTGGTGGTCGTGGCAATGCAGGATATCGGGTCGGTCTTGGATGGAAGCGACCCATTTTAGGACAGCTTGCTGGAAAAAGGCGAAGCGTTCGGGATTATCGCCAAACCATCCATTAGCATCGCCGTAGATACCTTGTCGGTCAAATTGGCCGGGCAGATGGACGAGGTATAGCGGGAAGCCCAGTTCCTCTGCGTGGGCGAGTTCGATAGAGAAAGGGTAGAAATAGTCATTGCCCATGTAGAAAGCATCTGAAAACACGGTGTGGGTGGATCGGTTTCGGATCCAGGGTACATCGTATTTGGGCATTACCACGGCGGCGGAGAGGCCGGCCAGGTTCTGGTATTTAGGGAGTGCGCCCACCACATCGCCCAGGCCACCTGCTTTGGCGGCCGGGAAACACTCGGCGCTGATGTGAAGTACTTTCATCCAGCTCGCGTTTCAGTTTGCTGAAATATACGATTTTACTGGAATAAAAGGATTTTTAGGAAAGATTTTTTCAACAGACTTCTTGTGGGGGGTCAGCGAGGTGAAAAGAAAGGATTCTTTTGTTTTCGCGCGAAGGCTTTTGGGGGAGTCTAAACGGCTTCAGAGGACAGAAAAGAGGCAGAGGGTAGGAAGAGAGGGCCTTTGAAGCCGCTCTTGGCTACAAGTCAGGTATTTTTGGACGGGCGGTGTTGTCGTCTGTCCAAAAATACCGACCCTGACGCGTTTAGCCGTTTGTTTTGGCTGGTTTGCGTACACGGCGCTTTGGCCTGGCATTGCCGTAAGAGCTGCGCCAGATTTTTCCGCGTTTGCTGCGTTTGTCTCCTCTGCCCATTGCGATTTTGATTTTAGAAAGTGAGCTGCAAATTTAAGGATTCTGGAATAAAAAAGGAGCAAGTGCGTCGGCAATTTTGCGGTCGTTGGATAATCGGGGCACTTTATTTTGGCCGCCGAGTTTTCCCTGGGCTTTCATAAACTCGCGGAATGCGCCCTTTTGCAGTGGACGTACTTTGAGCGGCTGCAGGATATTGCCTTCTATAAGATCTTGATAATAAATATTTTGATGGATCATTTCCCGATCGAGGCAAGCGCTGAAATCCTGGAGGCTGGCGGGGAGCTGGTCAAATTCCACGAACCATTCGTGGTAGGGTGTCCCGCCTTCCGGGGGGCTGACCTGGGGGGCAACGGTATATTCGACTACTTTGGCACCGGTGCTGTGGCAGGTTTGGAGGATGGCCTCGTCCACTTCTTTCCCGATGACATGTTCGCCGAAGGCAGAGATAAAGTGTTTGATTCGTCCGGTGACGCGGATGCGGAAGGGGTTGAGGGAAACGAATTCGACGGTGTCGCCGATATTATACCCCCACAGTCCGGCATTGCTGTTGATAATCAGGGCGTAGTTTTCGCCGGTTTTGACCTCCCGCAAGGAATATCGGGGCGGGTTTTCCTTAGATATTTCGCTGGTGGGCACGAATTCAAAGAAGATGCCGGAGGACGTATTGAGGAGCAGGCCGGGCTGGTCTTGTGTGTCCTGGAATGCGAAGAACCCTTCCGATGCGGGGAAGGTTTCGACGCTGTCGAGGCGTTTTCCCACGAGTTGTTCCAGGGTGGCGCGATAGGGTTCGAAGTTGACCCCGCCATAGACGAAGACGGAGAAGTTGGGGAAGATATCTTTGACATATTTTTTCCCACTACGTTCGAGCAGGCGTTCGTAGTACATCTGCACCCAGGGGGGGATACCGCTGATGAGGGTCATATTTTGGTGGATGGTTTCATCCACGATACGGTCGAGTTTGGTTTCCCAGTCTTCGATGCAATTGGTGGGGTAGGAGGGCAGTTGGCTCGCTTTGAGCCAGGCAGGAATCAGATGGTTGGAAATACCCGAGAGTCGTCCGGTGGGTATGCCGGCCACTTCATCCAGTTCCGGGCTACCCGACAGGAAGATGATTTTTCCGTCGAGCCACTGGCCTTTGCCGGTTCGGGCGAAGTAGTTGAACAAAGCGTTGCGGGCGGTGCCGAAGTGGTTGGGCAGGCTATCGGAAGTGATGGGGATGTATTTTACCCCTGAGGTAGTACCGGAAGTTTTCGCGAAATAGCGAGGTTTGCCCGGCCAGAGGACATTGGCCTCCCCTGTTTTGAGGCGTTCGAAGTAAGGGCGCAGCGCTTCGTAGTCCCGGATAGGGACCTGCTGACAGAAGTCGTGGTAGGAATGGATATCCTGGAAGCGGTGGTCTTTTCCAAAGGCGGTGTGGGCTGCGCGTGCGATCAGGGAGCGAAAAATAGCTTCCTGATCTTGCACTGCGTTGGCCGACCAGCGGTCAATAGAGCGGGCGATTGCGTGTGCAAAAGGCCGGACGAGAAAAGATTTTATGCCCATATTCCATCGGGTTGGTGTGTGAAAGAGTTCCGGGTGTGAAGGTAGGCATTTTGGTGGGAAAAGCGCCTCAGTTCCTTAGATCCTCGATGTGATATCCCGGGTACGCCGCTTTATTGAAGGCGAAAGTGGTTTCAGGGAAAGGCTTGTTGGGCGTTAGGCGGGTGATGCCCATGGTATAGCGGGCACCATCTTTAGCGAACGCTTTCATTTCGACGAAATCGGTATTTGCCTTGTTGACGGTGAGGCGCAACTTGCTGTATTCCGAGTATTTATCGAGGGGTTTGAATTCGATTTCCTGCAGGGTGCGGCTGCCGTCGCTGTATTCATTTACGAGGGCGTAGGCAAAATTTTTCCGTTCGTAGATGCGGAACAAGGACTGAGGGGAAAGGATGGCGTCGTCTTCGTCTGCGTCGGGCAGGTTGTTGATTTGCACTTCCTTGTTTTTGGGAAGGATGATCCAGAGCGATTTGCCGTCAGAGAGCACGGTTTGGCCATTGAATTCGAGGCGGTATTTGGTTCCTTTTTGTTGCAGCTTGCCTTTTTGGATGGATTTGGGCTGTTCCGGCAGTTCTATGCTCATGGAGAACTCGGCTTCGAGACTGGGGTAGGATTCATATTTTTTTCGAAGGCGGTCCAGCAAAGCTTTGGCCTTGGGGTCGGAATCCGATTGGGTGCTCGGCTCGCCGGCTTGGGCGTTGAGGGCGGGGGCGTAGCAGCAGAGGTAGAAGCAGATTATACAGAGGTATTTCATCATTGGAGGGCGATTTTTTGGAAAAACGCCAAACGGTACAGGGATGTTGCCTGGTAGTTACGGGGGCGTTTTGAGTTGGTTTTTGTAAAAAAATCCATAAATTCCGCTTTCTCTTCACTTGAAAACCTTTTGGATATGACGAAGACAAATAAAATATTCCTTTGGTCGCTTATTGGCGCGTTAGCCGGTTTTTTATTTGGTTTTGACACGGTTGTGATTTCCGGTGCGGAGAAGACGTTGCAAGAGATATGGGGCAGCAGTGCTTTCTTCCACGGGGTGGTAGTAATGTCATCGGCGCTATGGGGTACTGTGGTAGGGGCGGTATTTGGGGGGGCTCCTACGGATCGCTATGGTCGGCGGCTTACGCTGATTTGGATCGGTGTTTTTTATTTTGTTTCTGCGGTAGGATCGGCTTTAGCAAACGACCCTTGGACTTTTGCCTTTTTTCGGTTTCTCGGAGGGCTTGGAGTAGGGGCTTCTACGGTAGCGGCGCCGGCGTTTATCTCCGAGATTGCCCCTCCCAAAGACAGGGGGCGCTTGGTAGCGCTGTACCAGTTCAACATAGTACTGGGTATTTTACTGGCTTTTGTTTCGAATTACCTGCTCAGCGGGATTTCTGAAAACGCCTGGCGTTGGATGATGGGGGCGGAGGCTTTCCCTGCGTTTGCCTATACGGTGCTCGTATTTTTTGTTCCGGAGAGCCCTCGTTGGCTTTTGGTGAAGAAGCAGGATAAAAAAGCAGCAGAAGCCGTATTGCGCTCTATTTTACCTGCCGAAGAGGTTGAAAAGGAGATTGCGCAAGTAGTATCGCACGAAGGGCAGGCACACACGGGGGAGACGATATTTTCCCAAAGGTATCGCTTTCCGTTGGTATTAGCTTTTTTGATTGCCTTTTTCAACCAGTTTTCCGGGATAAATGCCTTTTTGTATTATTCGCCGCGGATATTTGAGTTAGCGGGTTTGGAGGCGAGTGCTGCGCTGTTGAGCAGTGTGGGGATTGGAGTCACGAATTTGGTGTTCACGCTGTTGGGTCTTTCGTTGATCGACCGTTTTGGGCGGCGGCAGTTGATGTATATAGGTTCGTTTGGGTATATCGTATCGCTATCGCTGGTGGCGCTGGCCTTTTTCCTGGGATGGAAAGGGATGGCGGTACCGGTTTTCCTGTTTTTGTTCATCGCGTCGCACGCCATTGGACAGGGCACGGTAATCTGGGTATTTATTTCAGAGATTTTCCCCAACCATTTGCGTGCCAGCGGGCAGGCTTTTGGTAGTTCGACGCACTGGGTGTTGGCGGCGGCTATTCCAGCCCTCACCCCACTTTTGTTTGAGTGGGTCGGGCCCGGGCCGGTATTCGTTTGCTTTACCCTGATGATGGTATTGCAATTGGCCTTTGTGCGCTTCATGATGCCGGAGACAAAGGGGGTACCCCTGGAGGAGTTGGAGGAGCAGCTTTTGCGATAGATAGACGAGGCCTCCTTCTCAATCCACTTTCACACCAATCAGGCTCCAGAAAGAGGGTTCGGTGAGTAGGGGGAT
>CAZSMU010000174.1:0-7012 GCA_964607915.1 uncultured Haliscomenobacter sp. | reverse complement strand
AAAAAAAGGCAACCCGTCTGAACGGATTGCCTTTTACAGAGCCACCCAGGAGACTCGAACTCCCGACCCACGCATTACGAATGCGTTGCTCTACCAACTGAGCTAGGGTGGCTTGCTTATCTAAGCGGATGCAAATTTAAAAAATGTATTTATATATATGCAATACCCGGACGCAAAAAAATATGACGATTGTAACGTGGTCGAACCTAGGCCCACCACAATTTTCCATAATGCGCGGTTTCATACCCTGGATGCGGATTGCCCCGGGGTGTCGGCGCTCGCGGTCCGTGAGGGCCGCATCGTAGCTAGGGGAGACCTGGATGCGCTTCTGCTGCAGTTTCCCGAATCCATTTTGCAGGACATGGGTGGCGTGCAGGTCTTTCCTGGCTTCAACGATGCCCATATTCACGTGTGGAAGGTGGGTAGTCTGCAATCCAGGATTCTGGATCTGCGGGGTGTGGCTTCAAAGGAGCGCCTGCTCGAGAAGTTGGAACGCTTTGGCCGCCAGGCCCCTGCCGGGCAATGGGTACTAGCCCGTGGGTTCAACGAGGCGCTCTGGCCCACAGCGGTACTTCCTACCTGTGCGGAATTGGACCGCGTGCTGCCCGACCGGCCCTGCCAGCTCATGCGTACCTGCGCCCACGTCGTAGTGGCCAACTCGGCAGCCCTGCGCGCGGCAGGCCTCACCAAGGATACGCCCGACCCGGAAGGCGGTGCCATTGGGCGCTTTGCCGACGGGACGCCCAACGGCGTGCTGTACGAAAAAGCATTGCGCTTCCTGGCTGCCCAAATCCCGCCTTTTTCCCGTTCCGAATACCGCGAGATGATTCTCGAGGCGCAGGAAAGACTGCTGTCGGAGGGCATCTGCTCCGCGACCGACCCGGAGGTGACTCCTGAGCAGTGGGAAGCCTATCAGGAGCTCGACGCCGAGGGACTGCTGAAAGTGCGCATGAACATATTCCCCGTCCGGCTGCCGGATGGAAGGAAGCCAAAAACGCTTTGCGGAGCGCCCGGGGAGGGCCTTCTTCAGGTAGATACGATAAAATTTTTTGCCGATGGCGGGCTGAGCGGTAAGACTGCTGCTCTGTCGAGGCCCTACCCCGGCACCGATGAAACCGGCTTGCTGCACCTGCCTTTCGATACCTTTTTAGACCGCGCCCGCCAATGCCAGGAGGCCGGTTGGCGCATCGCCACGCACGCGATTGGCGACCGAGCCATAGAACAGGTCATCGAGGTCTATGAACGGCTCAAACAGGTCAAAAACGCACACCTGCGGCACCGGATAGAACACGTTGGACTGCCCTCCCCGGAGCATCTGCGGCGTATGAAAGCCTTGGGCATTATCGTGGTCAGCCAGCCCATCTTCCTGACGGAATTGGGGCGAAATTTCCGGCTCTACCTCGATGAGGGGTTCTGCAGGCTGGTCTATCCCTATCGGCAGATGCTCGATGCCGGCATTCCGCTGGCGTTCTCCTCCGACGCGCCCGTGGTGCGCGATTTTGGCCCCTTGAGCGGTATCCGGGCAGCTATGGAGCGCAAAGACTACCTGGGCGAACCCGTCAACCCGGAGGAAGCGGTGTCCGCAGAGGAATCCCTGTACGCGTACACGGTCGGCGGGGCAGTCGCCGACGGGCAAGAAGCCTTCAAAGGGAAGCTCAGGCCGGGATACGTAGCCGATATGGTTGCCCTCACGGGCAACCCCTGCGATACGAGCCCTACATCCCTTGGCCAAGGGATGGTAAAAAACGTCTGGGTCGGTGGCCGGCTTTTGGCGGGCAGGCCTTAGTAGCGATAGGCGATGGCATTGATGTTCATACCCGCTCCTACGGAGGCAAAGAGCAGGAGGTCGCCCTCGTTCAGTTCCTGACCGGGGATAGCGCGGCGATAGACCATGTCGAGCAGGGTCGGGATAGTCGCGACGGAGCTGTTGCCCAGGTCGTGGATATTCATGGGCGCCACCATGGTATCGTAGTCGCGCGCGCCGTAGAGGCGGAAGAGGCGTTTGATAATCGCCTCGTCCATTTTTTCGTTGGCCTGGTGGATGAAGATTTTTTTCACTTCGTGAATATCTTCGATTCCCGCTTTTTTGAGGCATTCCATCATGGCTTGCGGGACGTAGGTGAGGGCGTATTCGTAAATTTTCCGGCCCTGCATTTTGATATAGCGCTGTTTTTCGTCCTGGCCGGGTTTATAGGACCCGTCCATTTTCAGATAGTATGTATCCTCCTGGGAATGGGTGATGGCAGCGGTGGCTAATACGCCTCGTTTTTGGGGTTCTTCGCGGGCTTCGAGTACGACTGCCCCGGCGCCGTCTGCAAAAATCATCGCATCGCGATCGTGCGGGTCGGTGATGCGGGAAAGGGTATCTGCCCCGATGACCAATGCCTTTTTGGCTACTCCGGCCTTGAAATACGCATCGGCTTGTATGAAGCCCTGTATCCATCCCGGGCAGCCGAAAATCACGTCGTATGCGACGCAGTGTATATTTTTGATGCCCAACGCATATTTCACGCGGGAGGCTATGCTGGGCAGCATATCGGGCTGGTAGGAGCCGGGCAACATATCGCCGAAATTTTGGGCGACGATAATCTGGTCTATGGTTTCGGGGTCCACGCCGGCATCTTCGACCGCATGGCGGGCCGCTATGGCGGCGATATCGGATGTATTCTGGTTGTTTTCCGCATAGCGGCGTGCGCGGATGCCGGTGATGGCTTCCAGCTTATGCACTACTTCAGAAGTCGGTGCGGTGATAGGTTGCCCGTCTTCGGTATAGAACTCATGATTGAGAAAATCCTCGTTGGTCACTTCTACAGGGGGGATATACGAGCCTATTCCTGTGATTACGGTGTTGAGCATGGTACCTGATTTTTATCTTAAAGACGGGCGCAGGCGACTGCCTTGATGCGCCTGTCGAAAAAACAGATTTGTTGCGAGAGTCCGCGAGAAAGGCAAAAAAGAGCCTTTTTGACCCTTTGAGGATTCCCTTCGCAACAAGTCTGACGACGCGCAAAGATAACGCAATTGTTTATATGGTATGAAAGCAAAATTTTCCGTTCCCCTTGAAGTCTGGTTTGCGCATGTCAAAAACGTTTCAGACATTGAGGAAAAAATACGCGCATGTTTTTACGCTTGGAACATATAGGCATTGCCGTAAAAGACCTTCAAACAGCCAACGACCTGTTTGCGCAGCTCTTGGGCAGTATGCCCTACAAGGAAGAAACGGTGGACTCCGAGCATGTGAAAACCTCGTTTTTTCATGCGGGCGAAGCCAAAGTCGAGTTGCTGGAAGCCACTGCGCCCGAGAGTGCTATCGCCAGATATATTGAAAAAAGGGGAGAAGGCCTGCACCACATCGCTTTTGAAGTGGACGATATTTATGTGGAAATGGAGCGGCTCCGGGCTCAGGGGTTTCAGCTCCTCAACGAGATACCCAAGCGCGGGGCCGACGGGAAGCTGGTCTGCTTCCTGCACCCGAAAAGCGCAAACGGGGTATTGCTCGAACTCTGCCAAACCATCCACTAAATGGAAGATTTGAGCTGGTACCACTACTTGCTGTCTGCCCTGGGCGGTGTAGCTGCAGGTGCGGTCAATACGCTGGCGGGCAATGGATCGGCGATTACACTGGCTATCCTCACCGAGCTGATTGGGTTGCCGGGGGGTGCGGCCAACGCCACCAACCGCATCGGCATAGCGGCACAGAGCTATGCCAGCGTAGGAGCCTACCACCGCAGCGGGAAGTTCGACCTTAGCCGCAGCTGGTGGATTATCGGGCTGATGGTAGCGGGGTCGGTGTTCGGCATGTGGGTGGCTGTGTGGATCAGCAATGAGCAGTTTATCCAGGTATTCCGGTTTTTGCTCGTGTTCATGCTGTTCGTGATCTGGATAAAGCCCGAGCGCTGGCTACGGGAAACAGATCCCACCAAAAAAATGTCGCTCTGGATAGCGGTGCCCTGTTTTCTGGCCCTGGGCTTTTACGGGGGCTTCATCCAACTGGGGATGGGGGTCTTTTTCCTGGCCTTGATGGTACTGGTGGCCCGTTACAGCATCATTGAAAGCAACGTCGTCAAAGTTACGGTGACGGGCATCTATACGACGCTGGCCATCCTTCTTTTCCAGGCCAAGGGGATGATCAACTGGCCGGTCGGCCTTGCCATCGCCGTAGGCCAGGGCGTTGGGGGCTATGTCACCGCCCATTTTGCCGCTACGCACCCCAAAGCCGGTATCGTGGCGCACCGCCTGCTGGTGATTACGGTGATCCTGGTACTTCTGCAACTTTTTCACCTGCCTGCCCTCGTGCTCCAACACCTGCGGGGCGGTTAACGGATACGCAGTTATGCAATTTCCTCTGAAAAACCTGTACGACTACTGCACGGCGCATTCGCAGCCTCCGTCCAGGCTGCTCTACGACCTGGAGCGTGAGACACACCTCAAAACTCTGGCCCCTCAAATGATGAGCGGCCCCCTGCAGGGCGCCCTGCTGAGCCTGCTCTCTCGCTTGCTCCAGCCCCGCAACGCGCTCGAAATCGGCACCTTCACCGGTTATGGGGCCCTTTGTATTGCCGAAGGCCTGGCCCCGGGCGGCGTACTGCACACCATTGAAGCCAATCCGGAACACGAGGCCCTCATCCGCAAATACATCCGCCTGGCCGGGAAGGAAGAAGCCATCCAACTCCATATCGGGCAGGCCCAGGAACGGATACCCTGCTTGCCGGTGCCTTTTGATTTCGTCTTCATGGATGCCGGCAAACAGGATTACGCCCACTACTTCGACCTCGTAGTAGACCGCGTACGGCCCGGCGGTCTGCTGCTGGCAGACAACGTGCTCTGGGGAGGGAAAATCACAAACCCCCATCCCGATAAAGATACCCGCATCATGCAGGAATTCAATGAAAAAGTAGCCGCCGACCCCCGCGTCACTACCCTCATGCTGCCCCTGCGCGACGGACTCAGCATCCTGCAGCGGGTTTAACAGACTGCTATGGAGGATCAGCAAACCGCCTACCGCCTTTTCTGTCAACGACAGACACAGTTGCCCGTCTTTTACCAGGACTGGTACCTGGACGCCGTATGCGAAGGAGGCTCCTGGTCGGCTGTGCTCTCGGGCGACGCCGCCGACCCCGTTGCAGTCTGGCCATTTTTTGTGAAAAAAAAATGGGGTTTCCGCTATGCCACTATGCCTCCCTTTGTCAAATACATGGGCCCCTGGGAAGCCACCCCCTCCAAAGACTTGGGCGCGCAACATGCTGTACTTCAGGAACTCCTCGCAAAGATGCCCCGCCTCGACGGGTTCATGCAAAATTTCCACTACCGCCTGCAAAACTGGCTTCCTTTCTATTGGAATGGGTTTCGACAGGAAACGCGCTACACCTATTTGCTGAACATCCAAAATACAGACGCCGTTTTCCGGGGAATCAACCGCAACATGCGGCGCAACATATTGAAGGCAGAGGAACGCGTACGTCTGGAGTGCTCGGACGATGCCCATCGCTTTTTTGCGCTGAATGCCCTGAGCTTTGCCCGAAAAGGGCTGAAACCACCTTTCTCCAAACAGGCATTTCTCAGGCACGATGCGGCACTCGCAGAGCGGGGGCAGAGGCAAATTTTCTTTGCCGTGGATCCACAGGGCCGCACCCATTCTGCTGCCTACTTGATTTGGGATACCCACTCGGCCTACTACCACCTATCGGGCGACGACCCCGCGCTGCGCAGCAGTGGCGCCGGTATATGGATACTCTGGCAGGCAATATGTTTTGCACACCGGGAGCTGGGCCTGGACCATTTCGACTTCGAAGGCAGCATGTTGCCCGAAGTCGAAGCGATACGCCGGCAATTCGGGGCACGGCAGACGGCCTATTTCTTCGTCTGGAAATACTCCCATCCGCTCTTTGCCCTCTTGAAACGATAATCCATTTTTTCGATATGCGTACCCGATATATTTTCCTTTTCTTCATCTCTCTGTCCCTTTTTGCCCTGGTGCTGGCGTGTAAAGGCAAAAAAGATACTCCTGCTGCTTTCTCCCCTGCAAGCGGACTGGCTGAGGATGCGCCCGTCTCAACAGACCTGCCCCGCACCGCTGTATGGGATACTTTGGTGACTGCCTTTTCTGACCCGGGGGAGCCCGGCCGGGTCGCCTCGCCGTACAAAAATGCGCAAGGCAGCGGCAAATTGGAAGGCTTCGAGCGGGAGGGCCGTCTGCGGCTTATCCGCAGCGCCTTGACCTATGCGGGGCTGGGCAAAGAAACTTATGAATGGCTATACCTGGACGACAGTGGCCGGCCGGCCCTGTACCGCGAAATCGTCGTGTACAAGCGCTGCAGCCCCGACGAGCCGGGGCCCTGTGCACAGGAGTCCCGTTTGTACTTCGATGGGTCGGGAAGCCTGTTTGCAGCCCTTCAGCGCAAGCGCGTCCTGCAGGATGCCTCCGACGTGGTACTCGAGGACCTGCCTTTTGAGGAATACACCCCCGAGCCCGGTGCTGAAAACGAAATCCTGATGCGCAGCCTGCGCTACCGGGAAGACCTGACCCGGCAGATGGCTGCCAAGGGCAGCCCGGCAGCAGGTAGGGCGGCCCAACCCGACGGCGACCGCATCTACTACAACGGCGATGCAACCCAGCTAAAGGGAACCCTTCAGGGTGCGCAGCCGCGAAACTACCTGCTTCGCCTGCGCCAGTATCAAACAGTTGTGATTCGGATAGAATCGCCTGCTGGCTGTATGCTGCGCATCTCCGACCCCGCCGGCAAAGTACTTCTGGCCAGCGGTACCGAGTGGGAAGGTACGCCCGAACAAGCCGGCGACCTTCGAATCGCGGTGAGTTGTCCTAATACCCAGGGGGCAGGTTATACCCTATCGGTAGGGGAGTTTTGAATGGTTGGGGCAGGGGACTGCACATAAAGAAGCTTTCCCATTCCAGTCAACGCCCCCGTCTCATCCGCCGATTTAGTTCGTCCATGGCCTTTTGCCACTTTTCCTCAGAGCCCTCCACGCGGAGGGCCCTGGGGTGGGCAATGGC
>CAZSMU010000173.1:0-7068 GCA_964607915.1 uncultured Haliscomenobacter sp. | reverse complement strand
GGGGAGGAACGCTCCCTGTTCGGCCAAAGTTAGGAATTTTTGGGAAAGTATTCGAGGGCATCAGGGGTATCGCATTTAAAATGATGGCGAAGCCTGGAAACGGCGAGACTTTACAGAGGAATGAAGGACAGTAATTTCTGCACATACTAAGAAAAAATGACCCTGCGTTATAAGGGGAGTTGTTTCGGTTGCAGCCTATGCGCCGGCACTGCCAGATCTCCAACTGCCATTTTCTGTGCGCTCATTTCCCCACTCACCCTGCATTCTTCCTATGGAAAAAGTCATTCTGGATCCAACCCGCACCTACAAGCGCCAAACCCGGATTGCCATAGCCTACATGGCCGCCTTCGTCATAGCGTATTTGGGGATGGTCGTATTCGCCCTGGCGCTGACAGCACTCTGCGTATATGGGGCCATGAAGATGATCGCGTTCCAGCTGGGGATCGGGAGCCTTCTGTTCGGAATTGGTTTGGGCAGTATGGGCATCATCGTGCTGTTTTTTTTACTAAAGTTCGTTTTTAAGCAGCATGTAGTGGACCGCTCGGGGATGTACGAAATCCATAGAGAAGACGAACCCCTGTTGTTCGACCTGCTTGAAAGCCTGGTGCAGGAAATCGGCACCCACTTTCCGCAAAGGGTTTACGTGTCATTTGAGGTGAATGCCGGGGTATTTTACGATTCCAGTTTCTGGAGTTTGTTCCTGCCCATCCGGAAAAACCTGAATATCGGGCTGGGCCTGGTCAATGCCCTGAGCAAAGAAGAGTTCCGGTCGGTACTGGCGCACGAGTTCGGGCATTTCGCGCAAAAGACGATGCGGGTACACAGTTACACCTACCACTTTGAGCATATCACCTACAACCTGTTGTACGACAACAGATCTTACGAAGAGAACGTCCAGACCTTTGCGAATATCAGCGGCGTATTCAAATTCTTCACCACCATCGCTATCGCGATGATTCAAAACATGCAGGATATTCTGAAAGTGCGATATGTGGCGATGCAAAAGGCCGCCAGGGGGCTTTCGCGGGAGATGGAATTCCACGCAGATGCGGTAGCGGTTCAGGTAGGCGGGTATGAGGCGTCTAAAAACGCGCTACTCCGCTCACCCTTTGCCAGTTTCTGCTTCGCTTCCGTACTTCAGTTCTACCAGCGTTTGGCGACCCGAAACCAAAAGAGCAAAAACCTGCTGTCCGACCATTTGTTTGCGATGCAGCTATGGGACTGCACCCTGGGGCAGGATTCCGACAGGCCGCTGCCGGGCATCAGGGACTTATCACCTCAACGACTCAGTATAGAGAATGCCTGGGGTACCCATCCGAGCACCGAACAGCGGATTGAACGGATGGGGGAAATGGCGCATAGGGCATCTTCGACAGACGACACCCCCGCCAGTGCCGTCTTCCTGAACCTGAACCGCTACCAGGAGCACATGGCCGATGAGCTGTTCGGGTTCGCACCGCGCGATAAGGCTCCCGATTTGCTGACCGCTGAAGAGTCGCGGTCAGCTTACGAGGAGTACTTCCGGGGGCTTCGCTACCCCGAGATATACCAGGATTACTACTATTGGGTAAACCCTACGCTGTTTGACCTGCAGGCCTCCCCGGAGCAGACCGACCCCTGTACCCTGGAGAGCCTGTTCTCTGAGCAGCACGTTCGGACAGCTGCCCGTTCGATATCTGCGAAACGGGATATGGAGCAACTTATCGCTATCAGGGGTGGGGCGTGGGAGGTCGAAAGGTTTCAGTTCGACGGGGCGGATTGTACCCTCAAAGACTGTAAGCGGCTGATAGCACAATTGCAGCAGGAACTAGAGGAAATCGAACAAGTGCTCGCGCAAAACGACCGCCGGATATTCCATTTTTTCAAAATGCTCGAAGAATCGACACAGCGCCCTCCCCGCCTGGTACACCTGTACGAGAGATTCTTTGACCTCGAGCCGAAAAACCAACGGTATGTCGCCATCTGCGAGAAGTTCGCCGTCGTCAAAGGCGAACTTACGCTAGATGAGGCAGAGGCCGCTTTCGAAGGCATGGCAGTAGTGGAAGGACTATTTAAAGCGGATATCCGCGAGATGCTCAACCTTCAGCCCGAATCCACCCCCGACTGGCCCCAAGTAGTGAAGGGAATGGAAAAATACCTTTCGACGGACGGTATCTATCTGGAACAGGAGCGCTTAAAAGAGGACAACCTGGTCGCCCTGGCGCATGCGCTCGATCACTATCCTTCCTTGTTTAAGGAATGGTATCACCTCACGAAACGGGAGTTATTGTACTACCAGGCTGAATTGGTCAATGCCCCGACTCCGCAACAGGAGGGGGAATCCCTCTGAAGTTGCCCTAAGGGTAGGTCTATCTTTTGATGTGGTTGCTCAGATAACGGGGCTTTCGCTTGAAAAAATACAAGAAATCGCCGATGTTAAGAAGGATAAATAGAAATTAGACTTGTTGCGCGCCCAACAAGTCTAATTTTCAAATGCGGAGAATAAACGCTGCTTTCACCGCAATAAATGCGGAGAATAATAACTATGTACCTCTATACCAGGCAGAAGTGGCCTGATGTACATACTCTCACCCCCGTACCCCAAACAGCCCTTCCTCTACCAACTGGCAGAGGATGTGCCCGGCCAGGATGTGCGCCTCCTGGATGCGCGGCGTATCGGTAGAGGGCATGTCGAGCAGGTAGTCGCACAGGGCGCGCATCTTCCCGCCGCCGGCACCCGTCATGCCCACCGTCACCATGCCGACAGCCCGGGCTGCCTCGAGAGCTCTGAGGATATTGGGGGAGTTCCCGGAGGTTGAAATCCCAATGAGGACATCGCCCCGCCTGCCCATGGCCCGCACCAGGCGGGCGTAAATCTCTTCATACCCATAGTCGTTGCCCACGGCAGTCACGTACGAGCTGTTGACGTGCAGGGCCTCCGCAAACAGAGGCGGACGGTCCTTGTAGAACCGGCCCGACAGCTCCGCCGCCAGGTGCTGCGCGTCGGCGGCACTGCCCCCGTTGCCGCAAAACAGGATTTTCCCTTCTCCTTTATAACATTTTATGCACGTTTGTGCTACTTCCCAGAGGGTGTGGAGGCGGGCCTCATCCCCGAGGAGCTGCGTTTTGACCGATATGCTTTCAGCCACGATGCGTTTGATAGCGTCTAACATAGGATGCCCTATTTGTAGTAGTCTTTCGTGAATCCTCTGGCCACTTTTTCCCCTCTCAGGCGTTGGAGGATACCGCTCCAGGTGCCCATGCCGTAGGCAAACACCTGGATAAAGAGGGTGGCGATAGACAGGAAGGCGACCGGGAGGCTGCGGTATTTGAGGAGGGACTGCACAAAAGCGAGCAGGGCGATACCGGCCATACCCGCTAGCAGGAGCGTCCCGAGAGGCCGTGCGGCAGCGAACAGCAGCGACAGCAGGGCGGCGACACCGGCGGCGGCCACCAGGAAGGCAGGTGCCAGGTGGATGGGCTTCAGCAATTCCGGGTAGGTGCTGCCCAGGTTGATTCGGGCGACGCCCCAGTTGAATATTTGCTTGTAAAAGCGCCGCAGGTTGGTACGGCGCTTGTGATACACAAACGCGTCCGGGATGAGGGCCACTTTGAAGCCGGCTAAGTAGATGCGGGCCGAGAGGTCCATGTCCTGTCCGTGCCGCAGGGCGTTCATGCCTCCGATTTGTTCGAACACCCGGCGGTGGAGGCCCATGTTGAAGCTGCGGGGATAGAATTTCGTGACGCTTTTTTTAGCTCCCCGGGTGCCGCCTGTACCCAGGAAAGAGGTCATGGAGTAGTTGATGGCTTTGAGCAGCGGCGGGAAATGGGGATGGCAGTCGTCGGGTCCCCCGAAGGCATCGACGGGGTGTGCGGCCAGGAAAGAGTCCACCTTTTTGAGGTAGTCTGGCGGGAGGATGCAATCGGAGTCTATGAACAGGAAATAATCGCCTTTTGCCTGGCGCATGCCTGCGTTGCGGGCCTCTCCGGGGCCTTTGTTCTCCTGGTACAGGTACTGGAAGGCAAAGTCGAAGGATTGGGATTCGAGCCATTGGGCAGTGCCGTCCTTGGAGCCGTCGTCGGAGATGACGAGTTCGAGCCCGTTTTTGGGGAAGTCGAGTGCCCGTACCGACTGGATGAGCTCGCGCAGTTCTTCCAGGCGGTTGTAGGTCGCTATGATGAGGGAGTATTTCATTTTGGATAACAACGTTTTACGAATAAAATTTTTCCAAAGAAAAATCTTTTTCATCAAAATGGGGGTCCAGGAACATTTTTTCCCAGATGGCGAAGCCCAGGGCCACCCAGAGGAAGTTGTAGTGCCAGCGCAGGCGTGGGCTGGGCGGGTGGTCCAGGATACGGCGCAGGTAGGCGTAGTTAAAGATTCCCTGCTGCTCCACGAATGCGGGGTTGAGGATGCGCTCTGCGACCGGCTTGAGGTCTTTTTTGAATTGTTCGTAAGGGTTTACGGTGAAGCCCCACTTCTTTTTGCGGATGATTTTGGGCGGCAGGTAGGGGGCCATAGCCTTTCGGAAGAGGTACTTGGTCTGGTTGTGGCGTATTTTGAGCGATACCGGCACCCTGAACGCGAAGTCCACGAGGTCGAGGTCGAGGAAGGGCACGCGTTCTTCTACGGAGTGGGCCATAGACATGCGGTCTTCCACGAGGAGGTAGTCGTTGACCATTTTGCTGTGTGCCTCTACGAAGAGCACCTGATCCAGGGCATTGAGTTGTCCTACCCGCGCGAACAGTTCGTGGAACTGTGCTTCCACGCGCGGGGCCTGTGTGCGTATATGCGCGGCGAAGCGCGGGTGATAGACGGAGGAGTAAAACGCGGGGTCGCCATCCCAGACGTTGCGCAGGATGAGGTAGAAGCGCTCGATATCGCCGAGGGCGAGCAGGAGCTGCACGCCGCGGCGGTATTCATCCAGGCCGAGGGTATGGGTTGCGTGCTGTACGCGGAACAGGAAGTCGGATTTCCAGCGCAGGAGGCGCTGCAGAGGTTTGGGCAGGCTTGCGAAGATGCGTTGGAAGGGGAAGATAAATTTGTGGATATCGTAGCCGGCCAGCAGTTCGTCGCCGCCCAGTCCGCCCAGGGCCACTTTGATTTGCGGGCTGACGAAGCGCGACATGTTAAAGCCCTGCAGCAGGTTGATTTTGGGTTCCTCGGCGTGCCATATTACTTTGGGGAACTCCTCCAGCGGGTTGAGGGCCAGGTTTCGTTCCTGGTGATGGGTATTGAAATGCCGGGCGATTTGCCGGGCGTCGGGAAACTCGTCTGTAGGTTCGTTGAAGCCCAGGGTGAAGGTGTTGATTTGGCTGACGCCGAGTTCGTGCATCTTTTGCACGATGGTAGAGGAGTCCAGTCCGCCGGACAGGTACACGCCTACGGGCACATCGCTGACGAGCTGGCGCTGTACGGCTTGCCGCAGGTGCAGGTGGAGCTGTTCTATGGCTTCCCCTTCGGGCATGTCGCGTTGCGGCTGGGGTTGCAGGGTCCAGTAGCGCCCACAGGCCTGGATGGCTCCCTCGCGATAGAGGAGGTAGTGTGCCGGTGGCAGGCGTTTGATGCCGGCGAAGAGGGTTTCTTCCCCCTGCGTGTAGCGCAGGTTGAGTTGCTGGTGCAGGGCGTTGTGGTTGAGCGCCCTCGGCACGTCGGGATGTTGGAGGATGGCTTTTTGTTCGGAAGCGAAGAGAAAGAGTCCGTCTTTGGCGAAATAGTGCAGGGGTTTGATGCCGAAGTGGTCCCGTGCCAGCAGCAGTTCTCCGTTCTCGAGGTTGTAGAGGGCAAAGGCGAAGATACCGTTGAGGCGGGGCAGGACGTCGAGCCCATAGACTTCATAAGCGTGCAGCAGCACTTCCGTATCGGAATGGGTTTGGAACACCCGTCCGCGGGCTTCCAGTTCGGCGCGCAGTTCCCGGAAGTTGTAGATTTCGCCATTATAGACGATGCAGCGCGTCCGTTCGGCGTTGAACATAGGCTGGTCGCCCGTATCCAGGTCAATGATGGACAGGCGCCGATGGCCCAGGATGGTATCGCGGTGGCGGAACTGCGTTTTGGCGTCCGGGCCGCGGTGGGCGATGGCGTCGAGCATTCGGTCCATGAGGGCCGTGCGGTCTGCTCCTTTTTCGACGATTCCGAGTATGCCGCACATATTATTTGAAGGGGTGTTTAGCCAGGGGATGAGCGGCTAATTCGTGGTATTCGCCCGTCAGTCCCTGGGGGGTGGCGTTGCGGATATCGAATACGACCTCTACGGCGGCGCGGGCTTCTTCCAGTCCGAACCCATTGTTTTTGAGTACTTCCTGGTAGCTGGCCGTATGCAGGTCGGTAAAGCCTTCGCTGAATTCAAACTCTTCGCCTTCGATTTTGAGGGAGCGGTAGGTGCGGCCTCCTTTTTTTTGGACGTACTCCGGCAGGAGTTCCTCGTTGATGCTCAGGAACCAGCGCACGCGCGCGTGTTTGAGTTCCAGGAATCCGGCGGCGCGGTCGTGGGCGTGGATGTGGACGGTATTTTTCTGTACGGGTCCGAAGATCCAGATGAGCATATCGTAGAAGTGGACGCCGATATTGGTGGCGATGCCGCCCGATTTTTCGACTTCTCCTTTCCAGCTCGTGTAGTACCAGTGGCCGCGGGAGGTGAGGTAGGTGAGGTCGAGGTCCCAGATTTTGTCTTTGGGCGCTTCTTCAACTTTCTTCTTGAGGGCGATGATGGCCGGGTGCAGGCGCAGTTGCAGGATGCAGTTGACGCGGTTGTTGGTTTCTTTTTCGAGTTCCTGCAGGGCGTCTATGTTCCAGGGGTTGAGCACCAGGGGTTTTTCGCAGATGACGTCGGCGCCGTAGCGCAGGCCGAAGCGGATATGGGCGTCGTGCAGGTAGTTAGGCGAGCAGATGCTGACGTAGTCCACCTGCCGGCCCTGGCGCTTGAGCTTCTCCAGGTGGCGGTCGAAGCGCTCGAATTCCACGAAGAAGTCGGCGTTGGGGAAATAGCTGTCCATCACGCCGACGGAGTCGAAGCGGTCCATGGCGGCGACGAGGTCGTTGCCGGTTTCCTTGATGGCTTTCATGTGGCGGGGCGCTACAAAGCCGGC
>CAZSMU010000172.1:0-7068 GCA_964607915.1 uncultured Haliscomenobacter sp. | reverse complement strand
AAATTTATATAGATAAAGCGGAATAGTAAATTATATTTCGCTTTATCTATGTGTTTATACATAGATAAAGCGAAATATAATTAGACTTGTTACGAAGGGTTGTGAAGCGTTGAACAGAAAGGGAAGAATACGCTTTTGGGGGGAAATGCCGGGTGGGAAAGCGGAAGGAAGCGGGGGTGGTCTCATGGGCCATTCAGCGGACAAGCTGTACCGAAGGCCCATGAGACCAATTTCCGAAGGGTTTACTGCAGGCCCAATTTTTTCTTGAGCAGCGGGGTCACGTCGGCTGTAGGGTCGAAGTAGAGCAGCACGGCCTGGTCGAAGATAAACTGGAATCCATTTTCTTCGGCCACCTCTTTCATGGACAAGTTGATTTTGTCGTAGATAGGTTTGAGCAATTCGTTGCGCTTGGTCTGGATTTGCTGCATGCTCTCCTGCTCGAACTGCTGGATCTTCTGTTGAGCTGCTTCCAGGCGCTTGGCTTCTTCATCCTGTTGTTTGGGGGAGAGTTCGCCGCTGTCCGCTTTGCGCTGCACTTCTGCGTAATCCGTTTGGAACTGCTGGACCATTTCCTGGCCTTTCTTCTGCAGTTGTTTTTGGAGGGCCTCGATGGTCGCGTCGGCCTGTTTCACTTCAGGCAGTTCTGCGATCAGGGCGGTGGAGTTGACGAAGCCGAATTTCTGGGCTTGTGCGGCGAATGCGGCGCTTGTCAACACCAAAGAGAGGACGGTTATTTTGAACCACTGTTTCATCATCATGTCTTTACCTTGAACAATACTATTTTTAAAAAGGGCCTTTTTCCCGGCAAAAGTACGTTTTTTTTAAAAAAGCCCACCTGAAAGCACTATTTGCCGGACAAGTTATTTTAGCAGGCGGATAATATCTTCGGTTTTATCGTAGGTCGGATTAGAAAAAATCATACCGGAAGCCCCGCCCTTGTCGAAGATGAAGTCGAAACCTTTTTCTTTGGCGTAGCGTTCTATGGCCCCGTAGATTCGCTCCTGGATGGGGCGCACCAGTTCCTGCCGGCGTTCGAAGAGGGTACCTTCGGGGCCGAATTTAATGCGCTGCATGTCCCGGACTTCCTTTTCCATGGCCATGATTTCTTCTTCCCGTTTGCGGCGTGCCTCGTCGCTCAGCAGTACTTGTTCGGCCTGGTATCGGTTGTACATCCCTTTGATTTTATCGTATTCCTGGGCGATTTCCTGGCGCCAGCGGGCGGCCAGACCGTCTAATTCACTTTGGGCGGTGACGTATTCCGGCACATTTTCGAGGATTTTGTTCACGTCCACGTAGGCGATGCGCTGGGCGGCTGCGGGCAATACGCCGAACGCGAGCAGGGCGGCCAGGGCGGCCATTTTAATCCAACTGGAAGCCATTCCACTTTTTTTCATACGTTTTCTTATTTAATTATATGACCAAATGATTGCGAAAATAACTTAAAATCGGCATGTTTGGGCTCTTTTTGACCCCTTGCTGCCTTCTCTATTCATGTAAACGAAAGGCAGATTATAAAAGTAACCAGCTATGCTATTTTTTAACCGCCGTTTAACCAAAAAGAGCGATTGCGGGGTACGAAAGGTTGTTTGATTTGTTAGACATTAGACTTGTTGTGAGAGGTCAGTGAGCGAGTAAAAAGTCAACTATGCAAAAAACACATTCTGTAGGTGCTGAAAAACTGACCCTTGACCACATAGGGCTACTGCTCCGCGAACATCCCCGGCTGGCCCTGTCGCAGGAGGCTGTAGCGCGCATCCGCAGCTGCCGCGACTATCTCGACCGGGCGCTCGAGGTGCCGGGACAGACCTACTACGGCATCAATACGGGGTTTGGCGCCTTGTACGACATCGTGATTTCCCCGGAGCAAATCGTTGATTTACAACACAACCTCATCCGTTCACACGCTTGTGGGACCGGCTCTCTCGTGCCGCCTTCCCTGATACGCCTCATGTTGTTCCTGAAAACCCACAACATCGCGCTGGGGTATTCCGGGGTTCGGGAAGTCGTGGCCGAGCGCCTGCTCTACTTTTTCAACGAAGATATCCTGCCCGTCGTATTTCAGCAAGGCTCGCTCGGCGCATCGGGAGACCTGGCCCCACTCGCCCATCTCGCCCTTCCCCTGATGGGCGAAGGGGAAGTATTGCACCAGGGCATCCGCAAACCCGCAGCAGAAGTATTGCAGGCAGCGGGTATGAGTCCCTTGCCCCTCGCAGCCAAAGAAGGCCTGGCCCTTCTGAACGGCACCCAGTTTTCCTCCGCGTACGCTGCGTGGTGCACCCTGGAAGCCCGGCGTTTATTTTACCTGTCCAACCTTTGTGCTGCGCTGTCCATAGATGCGTTTGACTGCCGCATGGAGCCTTTTGACCCTCTGGTGCACCAGATACGCCCACACGCGGGGCAGGTACTGGTCGCGGGAGCCATACGGCACATCGTACAAGGCAGCGAGATGATCGCCCGGCAGAAGAACAACCTGCAGGATCCCTACGCCTTCCGCTGTGTACCCCAAGTACACGGGGCCTCCTGGGCCGCCATCGCCCATACTGCCGAAGTGGTGGAAACCGAGATCAACTCCGTGACCGACAATCCCAGCATTTTTCCGGAAGCACAAACCATCCTCTCCGGCGGCAACTTTCACGCCCAGCCCCTGGCTCTTGTACTGGACTACCTCGGCATAGCCCTGGCCGAGCTGGGCAGCATCTCCGAGCGGCGCACCTACCAGCTCATCTCCGGAAAAAGGGAGTTGCCCCTGTTCCTGACCCCGGAACCAGGGCTACACTCCGGACTGATGATACCGCAGTACACCGCTGCTTCCATCGCCAGCCAGAACAAACAATTGGCCACTCCTGCCTCGGTGGATTCCATCGTATCGAGCAACATGCAGGAAGACCATGTGAGCATGTCGGCCAATGCAGGGACCAAAACCTTTCAGATCGTCGAGAACCTGGAGCGCCTCCTGGCCATTGAATTCATGACCGCTGCCCAGGCCATGGCGTTCCGCCGTCCCTTGCGTACCTCGCCCCTGCTCGAGGCCCTGCTGGAACAGTACCGCGCCATCGTGCCCGTACTCTGCGAAGACCGCGTTCTGAGCACCGATATCCATCAGACCATTGCCTTTATGCGGACGATCGAGGTCCAGGAATACCCATTGTAAAATCGTTTATCCGGTGTACCTTTGCGCCATTAGACCTATTGGGCGGGTTCAAAGAGAGGAAAAAGGAGTTCCTTTTCCTTCGCTTTGAACCCGCCCAACCAATCTGTTCAATCCCTGACCGACATGCTTAGCACCCTTGCCCGCCTGATTTCTTACCTGTTCCATCCTCTGTTCATACTCACCTATCTTCTATTGCTGTTATTGTGGCTGAACCCCTACCTCTTTGGCGCGAACAGCATAGACAGTCCGATAGGGAAAGAGCTCATTCTGCGCATCTTTCTTTCCTCCTGCTTCATTCCCGGCGTAGCCGTGCTGATGCTTCGCTTCACCGGGTTGTTGAAATCGCTGGAGATGCCCGATAAGCAGGACCGGACGGGGCCGCTCATCATCACGGGGATGTTTTACGTTTGGCTGTTCCGCAATTTTTTGGACAACACCCAAATCCCTGCGCTGTTGAGCAGTTTCACCCTGGGGGCCACCCTGGGGCTTTTCCTGGCGTTTTTCATCAACATTTTTTCCAAAATCAGCCTGCACACCGTAGGGATAGGCGGCGTACTCGGTGCGGTGGCACTGCTGTGGGGAGCCTATCCAGACTATTTGTCCCGGGCAGAACACCCCTTGTTGCACACAGAGTTCCTCTTTCCCACCCTACTTCTCCTGGCCGGCGCAGTGGGGTCGGCCCGCCTGTATTTAGGTGCCCACCGGCCCGCAGACCTCTGGGGCGGGTATTTGGTCGGTTTTGCTGCGCAGCTTGTCGCTGCGCGGTTTATCCTGTAAGGTTTTGTATATCTGATTTGTTGTGGGGGGATTTAGGGGGCGGGCGTAGAGGTTTACGGATTGTGCCAGAGGCTACGATAAGCCGGCAAAAGCATTTGACGTATTACTCCACTGCATCCAGCACCCCCTCTTTTGCAATAATCTTGTTCAAGTCAAATACTTGGAATATCTTTATGTTTCGGAAGAAATAAGTGAAGATATTTTAAGCTATAGCGATATTTTTCAGAACAACATTTTGATTTCACCACCAACACTTCTATACGTATGCAAACAAAGCCACTCTATTCGTCGGCCCTTCGGATGTGGGCGCTGATGTTGTTTTTTGCGCTTCCTGCCTTTGCGTTGGCACAGACCAAGGTAAGCGGAACCATCACCGACAAGGAAAGCAAGGAACCGCTGATCGGCGCGAGCATTCAGGTGAAGGGCAAAGTGACCGGCACGGTATCGGATCTGGACGGAAAGTTCGAGATCAGCACGGATGCCGCCCTGCCTTTTACCCTTGTCGTATCTTACACGGGGTATGCCTCTCAGGAGGTAGCTGTCTCCGCTGCGCAATCCAACCTGAAGGTTGAGTTGGAAGTACAGAGCATCCTTGCCAGCGAGGTCATCATTTCGGCGTCCCGGGTGGAGGAGCGAATCCTGGAATCCCCGGTGACCGTTGAAAAAATGGATGCCATTGCCATCCGCCAGACTGCCGCCCCTGATTTTTACGACGGGATATCCAACCTGAAAGGCGTACAAACGACCCAGGGCAGTATGACCCTGACTTCCATCAACACCCGCGGCTTCGCGGCCGTGGCCAATGAGCGCTTCGTACAGCTCATTGACTGGATGGATAATGCCGCGCCCCTGCTCAACTTCCCGACCGGCAACATCGTGGGAATTTCCGAATTGGACGTATCCAGTGTGGAACTCGTACCGGGGGCTGCCTCCGCCCTGTACGGACCCAACGCGTTCAACGGCGTACTCCTCATGAACAGCAAGTCTCCCTTCGATTTCCAGGGGCTCAGCGTGCAGACCAAGGTGGGCATCACTACTTCGGACGCCGGCGGATCTGATCCCTACACCCTGTTGTCGGCCCGCTACGCCAAATCCTTTGGGAAATTTGCGTTCAAACTCAACGCATCTTATCAAGATGCCACCGATTGGCGCGCCAACGACTACATCAGCGGACGACAAACCGCAGGCGTACCCAACCCGGCGGCTCAAGGGCAGCCCAACTTCGACGGTCTGAATACATACGGCGACGAGACCCAGATACTCGTGCCCATGTCCGTAGTAGCTCCCTCGCTTGCACAAGGGCTCGCTCCTAGCTTTGCACAAGCCCTCGGGATCCCTGCCGCCCAGGCCCAGGCCCTGCTCGCGGCCAACATCCCCAAGTTACCGACGCTGGACATCCGCCGCACCGGGCTCAAGGAAGAAGACCTGCTGGACAACAACGATGCTAAAAGTGTCAAATTAGACGGCGCCCTCCACTACCGCATCAACGACAACCTCGAAGCGTCCTACAGCTACCGCTGGGGCTCAGGGGCTACCGTCTATCAAGGCGGCGAGCGCTATGCCCTGCGGGACTTCAGCCAGCAATTCCACAAGTTGGAACTGAAAAACCCGAACTTCTGGCTGCGCGGCTATATGTCAGCTACCGACGACGGCGATTCGTACAACCTCAGCGCCCTGGGAGCTTTCGTCAATGAGCGGATCAGCGCATCTTCTGCCAGGTGGGTGCCGACGTACGCAGGTAACTACGCCGCCGCACTGCTCCCCATCGTCCTGCAAGGAGGTACGCCCAGTGCAGCACAAATCGCAGCAGCCCACCAGGCAGGGCGCACCGCAGCCGACCGGGGCGCACCGCAGCCCGGTACCCAGGCATTCAACGACCTGGTCAACGCCGTGCGCAATGACCTCTTCCAGCGCACGCCGCCCGGGGCCGGCTTCTTCGACAACTCTAAAATGTACCATGCCGAGTTTGGCTATAACTTCCGCGAGCTCATCCCCGCCAACGTAGCCGACGTACTCATCGGCGGTAACTACCGCCAGTACGACCTCTTCTCCGACGGCACGATTTTCAACGAGAATCCCGACGGGGAAGGGCCCAACGAGCGCATCAAAATCAACGAGTACGGCGGCTTCGTGCAGGTATCCAAGCAGTTGCTCGACAAGCACCTCAAGCTGACCGGCTCTTTGCGCTACGACAAGAACGAAAACTTCGACGGGCAGGTGTCCCCGCGCGTTGCCGCCGTTTATACGGCAGGTGCGAACCGCGAGCACAACTTCCGCGCGTCCTTCCAGACCGGCTTCCGCAACCCGGGCACGCAGGGGCAGTTCATCTACTTCCCCTCCGGGGCCGGTACCCTGCTCGGCGGTACGGAAGCAAACGCATCCCGCTACGGCATCCACAACGGCAATGCCTATACCAACCAGTCCTACAACGCGTTCGTGGCCAGTGCATTAGCAGGAAGGCCCAACCCGGGGCTCCTGCAAAAAGTCAGCCTCGACTACGTTCAACCCGAGCAGCTCCAAGTGTTTGAATTTGGTTATAAAGGATTGATTGCCAGCAAACTGCTCATTGATTTCAACGTATATTTCAACACGTACAACAACTTCCTCGGCGGGGAAACAGTGCGCCCCATCAACAACACCTCGCATCAGGGCAGACCGATTTATGGCGTCAACGCCTTCCTGGCCGGACAGATTCCCGCCGGGGCTTCTGTGGGTTCTTTCCGACCGACCGTCAATTCCCCGGAAGAAGTCACGTCTAACGGCTTGGGCCTGGGCTTGACGTACCAGCTGAGCAAAGGCTACACGCTGTACGGCCACTATACCTATTCCACCTTTGACGTGGTCAACCCTCGGCCCGACTACGAAGCCGGCTTCAACATGCCGGAAAACAAGTTTCTCGTAGGCTTCTCCAACCGCAAGGCCTTCGGCAACCTCGGCTTCGACCTGAACTACCGCTGGCAGGATGAGTTCCTGTGGCAAAACAGCTTTGCACACGGTACGATACCCGCGTTTGGCGTGTTCAACCTGCAGTTCAGCTATCCGGTCAAATCGGTCAAAACGGTTATCAAAGCAGGGGGGACAAATGCCTTTGGAAAAGACTACCGCACCAATGCAGGCGGTCCTTTCGTAGGGCAGATGTA
>CAZSMU010000171.1:0-7140 GCA_964607915.1 uncultured Haliscomenobacter sp. | reverse complement strand
AAAAATCAGAACACAAAAAGTAATAATATCTCAGAAATTGCTATTGTATCAAAAACTAAACCCGTCCGTGCCGACAGTAGGGACGTTGCACGCAACGTCCTTGCTTGCCGATGCACTTTCGGAATTGCATGTTCTGGCGATGAACCTTCGCACGCTGGATTTCCACGATGATGATGTATTTGGCACCGCGTTTATCTTTGACGCGGGGCGGGGACGGGGCGAGGACGTTGCATGCAACGTCCCTACGGTTATTTGAATACGATGTCGTGATGGGGTTGCGATTTTCGTGTGGTTGAGGACGTTGCGTGCAACGTCCCTACCGTCGTTCCACAAGCGCCAGGTCCCAAATTGTCGCGTGGTCTAAACCCGTCCGTGCCGACAGTAGGGACGTTGCACGCAACGTCCTTGCTTGCCGATGCACTTTCGGAATTGCATGTTCTGGCGATGAACCTTCGCACGCTGGATTTCCACGATGATGATGTATTTGGCACCGCGTTTATCTTTGACGCGGGGCGGGGACGGGGCGAGGACGTTGCATGCAACGTCCCTACGGTTATTTGAATACGATGTCGTGTATGGGGTTGCGATTTTCGTGTGGTTGAGGACGTTGCGTGCAACGTCCCTACTATCCTACCGTGGGGGGGGCAGTACGAGCGGTGCAGGCGTAGGGGTGCACTACACCCCTACACCCTACGTTTCCGACCCATAGGCTCGCGTCAAGTCTATTCCTCGCCGCCGAAGCCCATGGCCTGCACTGCAATCTGGTTGCCAAAGAATATCGCGTTGAGCAGCAGACGGTCGGTGCCGTGCCAGTAGCTGCGGTAGCTCGGGTCGTCGGCGAAGGAGATGATTTTTCCGTCTCCTTCCTGGCTGACGAGGATGGCTGCGGTGCCTGCAATTTTCCGTATGTTGGCCTCTGCCACATATCCGCTGATGTATGGGGACGCCGTGTAGCGCGCCACCGTAGCGTATTTGTTGCGGCTGGGCAGCAGGATGGTCTGGCTGTTCTTGGTAAACACGATGCGCCGCTCGCTCAGTCCGAAGGCGATGGGGTTGGTGATGTCTATATCTGCGGTGAACAGGCCCCCGTTGATGCGGCGTGCCGCTTCGGTATCGGCCATGCGCACATAATCTATGCGCTCCTCTGCTTTTGCCGCTGAGGAGTCCGACAAGGTGCGTTCGCGCAACAGTTCTGCGCGGATGGCCCATTCGGCGGCGTTTTTGTAGAGGATGAGCGTTCCGCCTTCCGCCACCCAGGTCTTGATGCGCGCCACGACGGCTTTGTCGAGGCGGTTGTAGGTGCCGCTTGTGAAGATCAGGGTGTTGTAGCGCGTCAAGGCTGCGCGGGGCAGGTTGTCTATGTCCAGTTTGGTGACCGGTGCGTTGAGGTGTTGGTTCAGCAGGAACCAGGTCTGGCCGACCTCTTCGTAGTTGGTGCCGGCACCGACCACCAGGGCCACGGCGGGTTTGCGCACGGTGCGGATATTGTTGCTGCCCAGGTCTATGCCCTCCACGCTAAAGCCGGTGGAAGCGGCGTAGAAGGAGATGCCGGCTATCTGGCCCGCCTCTTGTACCAGGCGGTACAGCGAATCCGGGGAGATTGTCTGGCGCGCTACCGGTATCACGAGTGCGCCGTAGCCAAAATCCTGTACTCCCGCCCCTGTGGTGGCCCGGAACGGTTTATGCGCATTTTTCACCAGCACGCCTTTGTCGAGCAGGAAGTACAAGGCGCGCGACGCGTAGTACTCCGTCCAGGGAGCCAGGTAGGCTACCTGGGCTATTCCCCCTGCCACCCCGCCCTTTTGGGGCGGAAGCTGCCTGACGGTGGCCCCCATCTGCACGCTGGCCTTATCCGCTATCTTCCCGTACTGCAGACCGGACGCATGGATCAGCGACCAGGAAGTATTGTCGTAATAGACGCTGTCTTTCAGCGGAGGGGTCTCTTCAAAGATGGAATGGGCAATGAAGAAGAACGGTTGTTCTGCCGGCACCACCCAGGCTTTGCCGGGGGCATAGGTTTTGCCATTCAGGTTCAGCGGGGCTGCCAGTTCGCGCACTTCAATGCGGTGGCGCAGCAGCAGTTCCAGGAAGTGCTGGGACAGCGACTGGTCGCGACTGTCGCCGAAGACCCAGGCTTTGGTAGGATGGGCTTTGCCCTGTGCCAGGGCGGTTTGGAAGAACGCCTTTTGCAGTTCGAAGAGTCCTTTTTTCTCTGCCACTGCTCCCCGGATGGTAGCCAGGCCGGTCTGCACGTGGTTTCGGATGGTGAAGGCGAAGGTGAGTAGGCCATTGTCGGTTTCCTGTTCCAGTCCGCGGGAGCTGCCCTGTTCGAAGGTCACCCCTACGGCGCCGAAGAAGTCGGGGTAGGTAGAGCCGTAGATAGGCGAGAGGTTGTCGAATTGCTCTTTGGTGAAGTAGAGGCTGCCCAGCTTGTCCATGGCGGCGATGTGGTAGCGCGCCAGCGTCAGGTTGAACGCATAGGAGGCTGGTGGGAGGAGAGGGCTTTCCGTGCGCTTGGGGGTGGGTTCGAAGTAGTATGCGCTGTTGCTGCCCATTTCGTGGAAGTCTATCTGTACGTTGGGGTACCAGCGGTGGAAGAATTCCAGTCGGTTGCGGCTTTCGACCTGGGTAGCGCTCAGCCAGTCGCGGTTGAGGTTAGCCAGGTAGTGGTTGGAGCGGCCGTTGGGCCAGATTTCGATGTGTTCTTTGTCGAGCGGGTCGGCGCTGTTGGGGAAGGACTTGTACGAGTTGTGCCAGTTGGCTGCCCGGTCGCGCCCGTCGGGGTTGAGGGAGGGATCTATGCATACGACCGCTTCGCGCAGCCAGGACTGCAGCTCTTCATCGGTGCCGGCTGCGAGGTAATACGCCGTCATCAGGGCTGCTTCCCCGCTCGAGGTCTCGTTGCCGTGCACGCTGTATCCCAGCAGGACCACTACGGGCTGGTTGGCTGGTGGGGTACCCGTATAGCCCGGGGCGATGCGCCGCAGGTGTTCCTGTCGGATGGCCTCGAGGCGGGCGTGGTTTTCCGGAGCGGTAAAGGTAGCGATGATTTGAGGGCGCTCCTCATAGGTCTTCCCGATGCGCTCCACGCGCACGCGGTCGGAGAGGCGGGCCAGTTCCTGGAAGTAGGCTACGATCTGGTCGTGCCGCGTGTAATGCGAACCGATGGGATAGCCCAGAAAAGCTTCCGGAGTGGGTATCTTGGGGTCTAAGCCCGTGGTGCCTGGCAGGAAATAGTCTGTCTGCCCCTGCACGCGCAGGGAGGGCAATAGAAGGAGCAGCGTCAGCGCGCGCAGCATCCGAAACGACAGGGAGAAAGTACGCATGGCGTCTGTTTTTTCAGGTGTTAAAAAAGCAGCGATGAAAATATAAAAATTACATCCAAAAAAAGAAACAATCCTTATATTTGCGCGCCCGGAGATGTGCCAGAGAGGTTGATCGGGCCGCACTCGAAATGCGGTGTACTCGCGAGGGTACCGGGGGTTCGAATCCCTCCATCTCCGCCAGGGCCTTGTCCAATAGTGTTCAAAAATGTGCAAAATCTTGATTTTTAGCGGTTTTTGAATCTGGAACAAGTCCAAAAATGTCCAGCAAAGTCCAGTAGCTTGGTTTCCTTCCTGGTTTCTTTTTTTAAAAGGCCAAAAAAGGAAACCAAGAACTTGGACAAACTTGCACACAACTGGACTGAAAATCAATCTCTTATTCTTGGTTTTTAGAGTTTTTCGACCGTATCTTTGCGTTTGAAAACACACAGATTGGAGGGCTCACTTTCTAAAGTTGTGCCTCATGCCTTCTCAGAAAAAAACCAGCTTTTCTTTGCTCTTCTATCCGAGCAAAACCAAACTCAAAAAGAATGGCGAAGCGCCCGTCTTGATGAAAATCAACATCAATGGCAGACGCATCGTACTAAATCTCAAACGGTCGGTGAACCCCGCTGCCTGGGATTCCGTCAAAGGCCGCATGGGGGGCCGCACCCATGAAGCGAAAGAGTTCAACGACTACATCGACGCCGTCATCCTGCGCACGCGGCAAAGGTACAGCGAGCTGCTCACCCAACACGACATCGTCACCCCTGAACTGCTCCGCGACGCCGTACTGGGCGTGAACACGGCCCAGGCGCGTATGCTGGTAGAAGTTTTTGAAGAGCATATTGAAAATATGCGCAAACTCATCGGAAAGGAAACCACCAAAGGAACCTGCCAGAAATACGGCTGCTGCAAATCCCACCTCCAGAAGTTCCTCAAAATGGAGTACAAAGCCTCTGACGTGCCGGTCAAGTCCGTGGACCACCTCTTCGTGAGCAAGTTCGGCCTGTACCTCAAAACTACCGCCGGCTGCGGCCTGAACACAACTACCAAGTTCCTGCAAAATTTCAAGAAGATTACCTTGCTCTGTATGCGCAACGGCTGGCTCCCGAAAGACCCCTTCGCAAACGTCAGCCTGTCTCTCAAAGAGGTGGACCGCCCCTACCTGACAGAGGATGAGCTCAACCGGCTCAGAGACTTCTATACCCCCATCGAGCGATTAGACAGGGTCAGGGATCTGTTCATATTCTCCTGCTATACGGGGCTGGCGTATGCAGATGTCAAGAAACTCAAGCGCTCCGAGGTGGAGCGCTTTGAGGAGAAGTGGTGGATTCGCACCAAGCGCCAAAAAACAGGGTCCATCACCAACGTGCCCATGCTCAACATCCCGGTTCAGATTCTTCTAAAGTACTCCGACTTCGATGCGCTGCACGGCAACGACCCCGTCCTGCCTATGTTGAGCAACCAGAAGATGAACGCCTACCTCAAAGAGCTGGCCGACCTGTGCGGGATTGCCAAACCGCTGTCCTTCCATACGGCCCGCCATACCTTCGCCACCACCGTGACGATGATGAACGGGGTGCCGATGGAGAGCGTAAGCAAAATGCTGGGGCACAAAAACCTCAAGAGCACCCAGCACTACGCCCGGATCGTGGACCACAAGGTCGGAAAGGACATGGAGCAGCTGGCCCTGATCCTGGACGCCAAATTCAGTCCGGGAGCCAGGTAGCGCCCCCCTTGCCAACCCCCGCACACATGGATGAAAAATTCACGATCCGCACCTATGGCTTTGGTGAGCTGGCGCAGCTCTATTTTCCCAACATTTCCAAAAACAGCGCAAGCTGGCAGTTGAACCGATGGATTCGGGAAAGCCCCGCCCTATCGGAAGCACTGGAAAAGGCGGGAAAACGAAAAGGGCAGCGCCTGCTCAGCCCGGCCCAGGTCCGGCTGATCGTTCATGCGTTCGGGGAGCCCTAACTTCTTTTCTCCCCTTTTTCAATCCGGAAGCATGAATACTCAATATACTACCCCCAAGGACTGGCAGTTCTTTCAATCCTACGCGGGGCTTCTCTCTACGCTGCATATCCTGGGCTACATCGCCCAGCTCATCTCCGCCCTGACCGAGTTCGGGGTTATCTACACCCTGGTGCGCCAGAGCGTGGCCGAGACGTTCCCGGAATACGCCGCTGCTGCCGCGCTGTCGGGCGCGATCCTCGGCACGGCCTTCCTGGAAGTGGGGCTGCGCCGGTTTTTGCCGTACTCGTTCCGCGTGTTCTATTTTCAGCGCTACCGGGGGCTGCACCTGGCGATCTCACTGCCTTTGTTGGCGGGGACGGGAGCGCTGGGATTTGCCTCCGGCTACCTGAGCTTTTACGGCAGCCGCGAAATCGTACAGCAAAGTGCGCCCCCGCCCCGGGCGGATTCGGATGCGCCCATACAGCGCAGGGCAGCGCGGGACAAAGCTGCCGCCCTGGCGCTGTGGGCCACGGATTCTGCCTTGCTGGAAGCTCGGTTTGAGCCCCGGCTCGCGGGCGCCGAATGGAAACACAAGGCTGTCCTGCAACGGGAAGCCCAGGCATGGCGCAACCGGGGCAAGGGGATGCCCCGCACGCGCAGCACCGAACTGGAAGCGCTCCGCACTGCCGAACGGGCCAATCTCCTGCAACAAAAAGCGGAGGCTTTTCAAAAGGCGCAGGAGGTGCGCGATACCCGTCTGCAGGCCATAGAGGCACAAAAGGCCGCCGCCATCGCCCGGGTGACGGCCCACAACCGGGCCTCGGAGCGCAGTAACCTGCTGAAAACCAACCGATACGGGAACAGCCTGGCCTGGTTCACCGTGCTGGCGATGGGAGTCCTGATTTTCAGCATCGGAATCCAGGAAGCGCACCGCAAAGGGTCGGGCATGGAGGAGGTGCTGGCCCCGCACACCCCGGGATTGTGGGAGGAGCTGACCCGGGCTGTCGGGCAGCGCATCGAACAGCTCTGCCGCACCTGGATACGACGGCTTGCCGGACGGAACATACCCGCAACTTACCCCGGACAAAAGCCCATAGCCGACGCGCTTTCCCGCTTCCACGACCGGGATATGGTCCAGGCTCCTTTGGCCTCGCCCGCCTTTACCCTGCTGGACGAAGAGCCCCAGGACCCCCTCTGCCAGTATTGTCACACCCCCTATATGCCGAACACTTCCTGGCAAAAGTTCTGCTCCACCGAATGCCGCCTTGCTTTCCATGGGGCTAAACACGGGAGAGTGTACCTGCCCACCCGGGTGTACAGGGCGCGAAAAGGGGAGAAGGAGAAGAATGTACGGCTGCTATGAGGGTGTGTGTAAAAGGCTCCCTTGGGGTCTGAAAGGGCGCTGTGCTCATACCCTTGGCGAGGATTATTTCCCCCTTGGAATCAGTCTATTGACCATGACTCCCTGTTTCAAATCTCCAAAGCCAACAGGACTAAAAAGATACCATTTCAATGATTGATGCCCTAAGGTCAACAGCTCCTTCCTGCATTTTGCGGCAGATCGCTATTTTGCGGGCATAATAGTCAATACCCGTATTTTGCAGCAACTCCTCAAAAAGCGTAGCTGCCTTTTCAATACCGAGTATTGCTGTTTTCCCCCCCATGAGCAACTGCATGGCCGCCTTTACGGCAAGTGATTCTGCATAATTCGCACCAAAATTGATTTGTTGGGGAGAACTGGTGTATAGTTCTTGGGAGATGAGCCAATAATTTTCAAAATGGGTCATGGCCGCTCCATCGCGCTGAAGGGTTAGATTTACCATTCCCAGTTTTGAGTACGAAATGGCCAATCCGTTTTTAAAAGATACATTGTTTGGGA
>CAZSMU010000170.1:0-7211 GCA_964607915.1 uncultured Haliscomenobacter sp. | reverse complement strand
GCTTTTTTATATCATTACGCTTGTGGCGAGTCTAAGGCTCCCAACAAGTCTAATATCCAGGGTTCTGGGACAAAACGCTTGCGCCCTGGATATCAATCTGTGTTTGCGGAATGGGGAAATACTCATTTTTGCCCGCCGTGAACTTGGCACCGCCCAGGGCAGAAACCAGGAACTTGCTGTCATACGCCAGGTATGCATTGATTTCTGAAGCGGCTACGCCCCAGCGTACCAGGTCGAAGAAGCGGTGGCCTTCGCCCGAAAGCTCCAGTTTGCGCTCCATGCGAACGGCTTTGGTCGCATCGGCCTTGTTGGAGAATGCGGAAGCCGGATACGGGGAAATCTGGTAGTTTGCAGCGGGCGTACCATCTGCTTTTTTCACCCAGTGTTTGCTGTTGGCAGCGCGGGCGCGAACCAGGTTCACATACTCCCTTGCTTTTTCCAGCGAGCCTGCCTCTACCTCTGCTTCAGCAGCCATCAACAGTACGTCGGCATAGCGGATGATGGTGTAGTTCATCGTAGCATAGCCGCGGGTCCAGGAGCTTCCATCCGTGAACGAGTTCTCCTGCGACTTGTAGTAGATGTACTTTTTGGGCGAGTAGGGACCACCGTTGGGCATGTTCCGAATCCATGCTTTGCCGGGGTGTACCATCCAGTCCAGATACTGGATACCGCGACGGCCGATGGAGTGGTCGAGGCGCGGATCCAGCGGGCCAGCATCCGGTACAAAGGCTACGTTCGCCTCGACGCCGAAATCGGTCTTTATGGCGTTAGCTGCGTTGTTGTAGGAACCATCGAGCAGGGGCAGACCGTCCTTGGTGCGGAAGGTATTCGCCAATTCGAAGCTCGGCTGGAAGAAACCGCAGCAGTTGCCGGGGCCGTCCGAACCCGTGTTGTACGGATAGTTGAGGTCGTCGTAGTAGTTGGCGTTGTTGGTGCTCCCCGAGTTGTTGGAGGATTCCACATCAAATACGGCCTCTGCGTGGTTGTCGAACTCGGCATTGAAGATCTGAGCGTAGTTCTCCAGCAGGGCGTACTTCAGGCCATTGGTCGTCACGCCATTGGCAATGACGTTGTCGAACCAGGTCTTGGCTTCGCCGAACTTCTTCTGGTACAATTTTGCTTTGCCCATGTACGCGGCGGCCGCCCATTTGTTCACACGGCCAGCCTGGGACTGGGTAGCAGGCAGTTTGTCGAAAGCAAACTGAAAGTCCGCTTCGATTTTCGCCCACACGTCCGGAGAGTTCTTCACTTTGGAGATTTCTTCTGCCGGTACGGTTTCGTCAATGTAGGGGATGCTGTTGAAGTGCTTTTTGAGGTCAAAATAGTAGTGACCCCGCAGCAACCTCGCTTCACCGGCAATCCGGGCAGCATCGGCTGCAGAAATACCGCTTGCGGAAGCCAGCAGCCTAAGTACCGTATTGCAACGGGAAACGCCCTCGTAGCGCCCCTGCCAGTAAGCGTTCAAGTCACCCTGCGTCGGGTCGGTCTCAAAACGCTGGATCGGGTTGATGGAGCTGTAATCGCCGGGGTCTGTCCCTTTGTTGGCATCGCCTCCGCAAATAGCGCCCGTCACCCAGTGGTTCGGGCCTTCAAAACGGTTGCCAAACACGCCATTGAGCGCAGCGTATGCTCCAATAAGCACCCCTTCCACACCGGGCTTGGTAGCCAACTGGCTATCGGCAAGCGAGCCCGTCGGCGGGACTTCGAGAAATGAATCCTTACAGGAAACCACCAGCAGCATCATGGAGGCTACGACAAGGGTGGCCTTTTGAAAAATTCGCTTCATATTGAATTATTTTTGAATTTTAATTAGAAACCAAGAGTTATGTTGAACATATAGCTCGGGGTCACCGGATAGTTGCCCACGTCAATACCGAAGTTGGTGTCAGCCCCACCACCTACCATGGGATCCAGACCGGAATACCCGGTGATGGTGTAGATGTTGTTGGCTGCCAGGCCGAGGCTCAGCTGTGTCAGATTCAGTTTGTCTGTCACGTTTTTAGCAAAGTCGTAGGACAGCGCGACGCGCTGGATGCGCAGGAAAGAGCCATCTTCTACGTACCAGCTGTTGGCAGCACCGCTGGTGGACAAGTTGGAAACCGATTCCCAGATGGGAGCCAGAGCCTTGTCGCCCAGTGCCGGCGTCCAGGAATCCTTGGCGCGTACTCCTTTGGCGGAACCTTCAAACGTGCCGAAGAAGTCGGTGAACCACTTGGACTGGTTGAAGATTTCGTTGCCCACAGAGGCATATATGAAAATTTCTGCGCGCAGGTTCTTGCGAGATACCTCGAAGGTAGCACCCCCCGTGTAATCCGGAATCGGGCTGCCGATGAACGTACGGTCGGCAGGCGTGATTTTGCCGTCGCCGTCAACATCTTCATACTTGAAGCGGCCAACCCCTGCGCCGGGCTGGTTCCAGGAAGCTGCCTCAGCAGCGCTGCTGAAATACCCAATCATATTGTATCCAAAGAACGAAGACAAGCCCTGCCCAACGGCGTTGCGGATCGGAGCAATACCGCGATAGGCACCTCCGTCGAAGAACTTGATGCCGTCGGCAAGGTACGTGATTTCGTTCTTGAGGAACGAGTTGTTCAAGGTCAGTTTCCACTTCAGGCTGGCCGAGAGGTCGCCGCGCGTAACAATTTGGAAATCAATACCGCGGTTCAACATGCTGGCTACGTTTACAGCAGGGGCAGCTGCGTAGTTACCCGTTACGCCGGCCAGGGGCACCTGATAAAGCAGGTCGCGGGTGGTTTTCTTCCACCAGTCCAGGATGATTTCAAATTTGCTGTCGAACAAAGTCGCTTCGAAGCCGACGTTGATCGTCTCACTGGTCTCCCACTTGGCGTTCGGGTTGCCGATACGGCTTTGTGCGAATCCCTCGTCCACACCGGAGTTCTGCCCCTGGATAGGATAGAAGGTGCTGCCGCGGTCAGAGCGGTACAGCGAATACTGGTTGGCGGGGTCCACGTTGTTGGAGTTGCCCATTTCCCCCCAGCCGCCGCGGACTTTCATGTCGTTCAGCCAGGAGATATCCTGCATGAAAGGCTCGGAAGAAACCCGCCAGGCAGCAGATACTGCCGGGAAGACCCCGTAGCGGTTGTTAGCACCAAAGCGGGAAGAACCGTCGCGGCGGATAACCCCCGTAACGTAGTACTTGTCGTTGAAGCTGTAGTCCACTTTGCCGAATGTAGAGTAGAAGTTGACGCCGCTGTATAGGTTGGAACCCACCACGGGGCTCTGTACCGTTGACATATTCTGGAAGTCGAGGTCCGTAGAGAACGGGTTGATACCCGAGCCGCGGATGAAGCGGCCAGCGCCCGTGTTCAGGGCCTCGATGCCTGCCAGTGCATTGATGCTGTGTACGCCAAACTTCTTGCTGTAGGAAGCAGTGTTGGTGAACACCCACCCAAAGCCATAGCCACCCCCTTCGCCGAAGTTGTTGCTGGCCTCGGGCTCGGAATCGCCTAAGTAACGGAAACCATAGTCCACATAGTAGTTAGAGTTGAAGTTTCCGCCCAGGCTCGTGCGGATGGTCAGGTTTTCGATGGGCTTGAAGTTCAGGTAAACGTTGCCAAATGCGTTGGTATTCAAAGACCGGTCAGAACCGTTGTTCAAGGTCAGACGGCGTACCGGGTTGCGCGGGTTGTTGAAGCCTGCTGCGCGGGTACTGGCAAACGCACCAAACTCGTCATATACGGGAATGATGGTCGGCATGCGGTAGGCGGAGAGCACTTCCGACTCGTCGTCGGCTACACCGATACCGCCGTTGTCCCCTTGCTGGCCCACGACGGAGCGATAGGTGAACTGCAGGTTCTCGCCCAGGCTCAGCCAGGGCAACAGATCCCACTCGGAGTTGGCGCGGAAGGTGTAGCGGCCGAACTCGTTGGCCAGAAGGATACCCGATTGCTCCTGCATGCTGAGGCCGAAATAATAGCGTCCGTTATCCGTACCGCCGCTGAACCCGAGGCTGTGGCGCTGCAGCGGAGCCGAGCGCGTGATGGCGTCGTACCAGTTCGTACCTGCCAGGTTGGGCTTGATGAGGAACACCGATTCGGGGTTGGCCGCTCTGGCGGCGTTGATGGCGTTCAGGTCAACCGAGCCCCGGACGCCGTTCTGGCCGTTGGCGTGCAGGTAATCCGGCAGCGTAGGCGTTGCGCTCGTACCGTATTGCGGGTGCGTGTATTTCACTTCTGTCCCGTTGGCCGCTGCGTTGTTGCGGTAGGCGATGTGGGTCCACTCTGCCATTTCCTGCGGGTTCAACATTTCCGGCGAGCCCGCGACGTTGGGGTCGGTGAAGCCGATATTGCCGTTGTAGGTCACCTGCATGCGCTGTTTTTTACGGGCGCCGGACTTGGTGGTATACACCACGACCCCGTTTGCTGCCCGTGCGCCGTAGATAGATGCAGAAGCTGCATCCTTGAGCACGGAGACGGCCTCGATGTCATCGGGATTCAGGAAGTCGGTAGATTCCACCGGTACCCCATCCACGATATACAGCGGCTGGTTGCCCCCGAAGGCCCCGAAACCGCGTACCCGGATTTGGGAGGTCGTTCCGGGCTGGCCGTTGGTCAGGATCGTCACACCGGCTACCCGGCCCTGCAACTGTTGCTCCACGTTCCCGGAGGGGATGGCAGAGAGCTCGCGGGCGGGCACGATGGAAACGGCGCCGGTAGTTTGGCGCTTGGTCTCGACCGCATACCCCGTGACGATGATTTCGTCGATCGTGATACCTTCTGTCAGGCGGATGGTCAGGTTGGTCTCCTGGCCCAGGGTGACCTGCTGGGTCTCGTACCCCGTGTAGGAAATTTCCAGTACGTCGCCCGATGCGGCTTTGATGGTAAAAGCACCGTCCAAATCCGTGAGCGTACCGACCGAGGTACCCTTGACCAGGATGGATGCCCCTACCAGTGGCTCCCCGGAATCAGCGTCCAGGACGACGCCTTTGACCTGGGCAAAAACCGCCGATGTCATCAATAAAGCAGCTAACAACAGGAAGCCCCGTTGACAATGCTTTGAAAGTGCAGTTAAGAATGGGTTCATAAGCTGTCAAATTCATTGTGAAGTTAATAAGGTTAAAAAGTGTCGTGTATTTATGTACACTCATAGATGGTGGTAAAAATAAAATCACCTTTTTAATTGTGTACGAAAATGTCGCAATTTTTTTGTTGTTTGTCCTATTTTTTAAAATTATATACTGTTTTTTACGGGATTCACGTCTTTACAATAAGGCTAATAGCCCACAGGGAATCCGGGTATTCACTTTTTTAAAAAAACAGGGGGATAAACTCATACCTGGGTCGGGTTTTGCGTTTATTTTTATGCGCAAAGGCGGCACCCATGGGCAACGCCTAAAAACACAATACTCATACCATTATGGGCTTCTTCGATCGTCTGTTCGCACCAAGGCAAAAACCCGCCCCCCTCGCTATGGCACGGCTCGGCAGGTTCAGCGACTCCTACAAGACGGGGGCCAACTATGCCGCCTGGGACCGCTCCCTCAAACTGTTCGAACAAGGCAGTATCCTCGATTCGTACCAGGCCTTTTTTTCCTATTTGCGAGATGAAGAGCAGGATAATGTACACTTTGCCCTGGCAAACGGACGACTCGATTTTGAAATATTCCAGGGCTCAAGGGTCATACGCGGGAGTGCAGACCATGAAAAGTTGCGGGCAGAGGCGCAAATTGCCCGCTGCGAAGCCCTCAATGTCGTGTTCATGCGCAGGCTGGCCGAAAAGAATTTTTCCCTTCGCTACAGCCGCTTCGCCCTGGACCCTCGACAGCATATCTCCATCGTATTCGATACCTTTACTCTTGACGGTTCTCCCTACAAGCTCTATTTCGCCCTCAAAGAAGCCGCCACCAACGCCGACAAGCTCGACGACCTGCTGCTCGATGAGTTCAAAGTGCTGCGCCGCGCAGACGATGAACACCTGCACCATCTGCCTGAAACCCAAAAGGAGGCCAGGTATCAGTTCGTCCAGGAAAAAATACGGCAGGCCCTTCAATTACTGAACGAAGGCCCCCTGCACCGCGAACAATACCCCTCCGGCTACGCTTATGTACTGCTCAGCCTCATCTACCAACTCGACTACCTGATCCAACCGGAAGGGCATACGATGGAGGCCCTGGAACGTATGCACCGCCTGTATTTCGGCAACGACGGCAAAACAACTATAGAAAAAAATCAGGCCCTGGCACGCGGATTCGACAAGCTGGCAGCCCGACCAAAAGCCGACTTCTTTAAGGAGATGTACCGCGCCTCCTTTACCTTTGGTATCACCTCCCCGGTACAACACGACCAGATTATCCGCTTCATAGAAAGCGAGTTAGGCAATATGGACTGGTATCTCGACAACGGCCATCCGGAAATCGCAATGGCCGTACCCGGGTATATCGTCGGTTTCTCCCTTTTTAACTACGCCCCTCCAAAACCAGTGCGCGACTTGCTCCAATTGTACTATGCCATCTGCGAACCGGACTATTTCAAAGCTATCGGCTGGGAAAATGCCTTTTCCCAAAACCAGCGCCTGGACCGGAAATTGATCCTGAGGGCAGTGACCCAAATCGAAAAAGAAAACAAGGACAAATACCCCCTGCTCCAGATACCCATCGAACTGCTCATTTTTGATTCCCTCCCCGCTTTTGTGCGTTCCTACCTCTGGATGATCCGGATGATAGAGCCCACCTCCATCCAGGGGCCTCTTTTTCACCTCGACTCCCACAGCTCCTCATGAAAAAAGATACCCCAAAAAAAAATACGGCCCAGAGCGCCCGGCCAGGGGTTACCCCTCCTTCCTCCCTCAATCCCGGATGGAGGCGTTTTATCCGACAAAGCAGCACGCCCAGCTATGAATCCCTTACAGAACGCCTACTGGAAGGCGACCGTGTAGCCTTGGGCCAGGCCATCACCCTGATAGAAAGCACCTTGCCCAAACACATCGAACAGGCGCACTATCTAATCGAACACTGCCTGCCCCAAAGTGGTAACTCCACGCGCATCGGCATCACCGGCGCACCCGGGGCCGGGAAAAGTACATTCATTGATGCTTTGGGAGAAACCCTGATTGAGTCGGGCCACCAAGTGGCTGTTCTGGCCATAGACCCCAGCAGCCAACTCAGCAAAGGCAGTATCCTGGGAGATAAAACCCGCATGCCCATACTCGCCAATGCGCCCCAGGCGTTTATACGGCCTTCCCCCTCCGGAAAC
>CAZSMU010000169.1:0-7268 GCA_964607915.1 uncultured Haliscomenobacter sp. | reverse complement strand
AAAAATATTATTTCGTCATGCAGACTAGGTTTGAAAAATCAGAAGAGCTATTCCCTATCAAAGAAAATATGATTTACCTCGCCCACTGCGGGATATCCCCCCTCTACAGCCAGGCCTGGGAACGCGCCAACGACCTGCTGCGGGAGCAGATGCTCTTCGGCGGCTCCCGGGTGGGGAGCTTCTACGATGCGGTGCTCAACGGGTTCAAGCAAGAGGCTGCTGCGCTCCTGCGCACCACACCCGACCACATCGCCGCGGTGCGCAACACTTCCGAGGCCATGTCCATGATTGCCCAGGGGTACCCCTTCCAAGCGGGCGACGAGGTCATCACCTTTACCCATGAGTACCCGGCCAATTACTACCCCTGGGTCATGCAGGAAGCCCGTGGGGTACGCGTCGTACAACTGCCGAACCACCCGGTCCGGCCGGGCTTGTCTCCCGACCTGGTCGGGCAGTTTCTCCTGGAAGACCTGGAACGGCTCATTACGCCCCGCACCCGCATCGTCGCGCTGAGCCATGTGCAGTTCACCAGTGGTTTCGCCGCCGACCTCAAGGCCATCGGCGCCCTATGCCATACGCACGGGATTGATTTTGTCGTAGATGCCGCACAAAGCCTCGGCGGAATGCCCCTTTATCCGGAGGAATGCCATATTTCTGCTCTGGCCTCTGCCGGCTGGAAGTGGCTGCTCGGCCCTATGGGCAGCGGCGTGTTTTATACCGCCCCTGCTTTCCGGGAAAAATTAGGCCCGGTATTGATCGGCGCCGAAACGATGCTTCAGGGCTACGATTACCTCGACCATACCTGGGCGCCACACTCTACGGCCAAGCGCTTCGAATACAGTACCTCCACCATCAGCCACATCGCGGCGCTGGAAGTTTGTATGCGGGAGATACACAACCGCTACGGAATGGAAGCGATCTTTGAAGAGGTTATCCGCCTGCAGGATACCTTCCTGAAGCAACTGGACACGCGGCGATACCCGGTGCTGGGCTTCGATGCGGCGCATCGCTCGGGCATCCTCTCCATACCGCATCCGGAGGCGGCGCAACTCGTGCGGTCGTTGGCAGAAAATGGCATCTCCGTCACCCAACGAGGCGGCTTCCTGCGCATCGGCCCCCACTTCTACAATACAGAAGAGGACATGCTGCGCGCCGCAACGCTCCTCAACGAAATCGGGCTTGGGTAAACACCCCTCTAAACTCCGTGTTCCTGCTGAAAGCGCTCCCACTCTTCGGGCGTATCGAGGTCGCAGGCAGCCTCTGCCATAGGGAGCAAAACGCCCTGTAGGCCCGGTTTTTTGAACAGGGCTTTGGCGCCCGACTGCCCCTGCAGGCCCAAGAGGGCAGAAAACAAACTTTGAGAGAACAGGGCGGGCACTCCTGCCTGCCCTTCATAGGAGGCCGCCACAAAGTCCACCTCTGCTGTTTCCCAGGCTTGTAGAAGAGCCTCAACCTGACGGGATTGCACGAGAGGCTGGTCGGCTAACATGATCAGGATGCCGTCGAGGGGGGCTACGGCTGCCAGGAGGGCGCGAACACCGCAAGCGATGCTGCTGCCCATACCCGTCGCCCAGTCGGGGTTATGGACCGTCCGCACACCGGGATATCCTCCGGCCAGCACTTCGATTTCTTCCGCGTAGGCACCGCCCACCACGATACAGGCATTTGCCTGGACGATGTGCAGCGCGGTTTCCAGCGCATGCCCCAAAAGGGGTTTCCCCTTCCAGCGGAGCAACTGCTTGGGACTGCCCATTCGGGATGCTTGTCCGGCGGCCAGTAAGACCGCTCCGACGGCGCGTTTACTTTTTGAGCCTTCCATATTTTTTCATCAGTTCGAGTACTTTTTCTATGGGCAGCTCCTCGGCCAGGACCTTGTTCGCCTGCATGGTTTGCGCAGCGAAAAGGGAGTTGAGGATAGCCTCTTCGCAGGCTTCGATTGCTGCCAGGAACAGCGGGGAGACCGCGTCGTTGTGCAGCACTTCCTGTTTCAGCAGCGGATGATTCATTTGAAACGGCACGCGCAGGCCCGTTGCCGTAGAGAATGCGATGACATAGTCCCCACTGCCATTGGAAGCGATACCGCCTGTGCGGGCCAGCCCCAGCATGGCGCGCTGTGCCAGGCGCTTCAAGTTGCGCGCATCCAAAGGGGCATCCGTGGCCAGCACCATCATACAGGAACCATCGGGGCTGTAATCGAGTTGTTCTTTGAGGTAGAAGCGACCCAGCAACTCGCCGATGGGCACTCCGTCCACCTGCAGCACTCCCCCAAAGTTGGTCTGGGCCAGGGCGCCTACCGTATAGCCCCCCAGGTTGGGCGGAAGGACCCGCGAAGCGGTGCCGATACCGCCCTTGAAGCCAAAGCAGCGGGTGCCCGTCCCTGCCCCTACATTCCCTTCCTGCACCGCGCTGTCGCGCGCGGCGGCAATAGCCTCCAGGGTATGCAGCGGCTTTAGCGGAAGGCTTCGGATATCGTTCAGGCCGCCGTCGTTGGTCTCCCCTACCAGGGCGTTGACGGAGCGGACGTGCTCGTTGCCGGGCTGGGACAGGGTATAGGCGATGACCCCTTCCATCGCCGCTGCCACGCCCAGGGTATTGGTCAGGACGATCGGCGTCTCCAGGTTACCCAACTCCTCTACCTGGGTAGAGCCCGCTAATTTGCCAAATCCATTGCCTGTAAAAACTGCGGCGGGCACCTTTTCCTGAAACAGGTTCCCGCCGTGAGGGAGGATGGCGGTCACCCCCGTCCGGACATTGTCCCCCAGCATCAGGGTGCGATGCCCTACTTTCACGCCCGCCACATCGGTGATGGCATTCCATTTGCCGGGGTGCAACACCCCCGGGGAAATGCCGAGCTCGCGAAGCCTCGGCCGCTGTCCGCTTGTCGTCGTTTGCATAGAGAAGAAGATAAGGACTGCAAAAAGATATCGAATCATATTTTTTTATCTCTTTTTTAACAAAACAAATACGGCATTCGACGTTTATTAGATTTGCTACGAGGGGTCGGCGAGGAGGAAAAAGGACCTTTTTGACCCTGCGATGATTCCCCGTGCAGCAAATCTATCAGATTAAATTTAAAAAAATGATTCGTACCAGCCTTCTCAGCCTGTTGATTTTTAGTGCCGTCGCCGCCGGGGCCCAAGACCTCAAGGGCGTGCTCAACAAAGTGAAAGCCAAGATTCCCGGCGCCAGCGAACTCAGTGCCGAAGAGACCGGGAAAGCCCTCAAAGAAGCCCTGCAACTCGGCGCGGAGGAAGCCGTAGCTTCCCTATCCAAGCAGAACGGGTACTACGAGAGCACTTATAAAGTGCTGCTGCCGGAAGAAGCCCAGAAAGTAGTGGCCAAACTCAAAATGGTACCCGGCTTTGCAAATGTCGAGCAGGAACTCGTCCTTCGCCTCAACCGCGCGGCAGAATCTGCCGCTGCCAAGGCCAAGCCCATCCTGGTCAAGGCCATCACACGGCTCAGCTTCCAGGATGCGGCAAAAATCCTGATGGGGGAGAAAAATGCCGCTACCCAGTACTTGCGGACCACGACCTCCGACTCGCTCTACAGCGAGTTCAAGCCCGTCATAGGCACTTCGCTCGACGAGGTCAACGCCCGGCAATACTGGCGCGACGCGGTCACGGCCTACAACAAAATCCCCCTGGTCACCAAGGTAAATACCGAACTCGACGACCATGTGACGCGCAAAGCGCTGGACGGCCTCTTCAAACTCGTCGAAGCCAAGGAATTGAAAATACGCACGGACGTATCCGCCCGAAGCTCCGAGCTTTTGAAAAAAGTATTCTCGCGGCAAGACAAAGCAAGCGGCAACTGACACGCACTGCCCTCTAATGGGTCTGGGGGGATCGGGCCGAAAAATGATCGACCTCGGCGTGGTCTTCCACAAATTGGATGATACACCCTGCCACGTCCACACCCGTCGTCGTTTCTATGCCCTCCAGGCCCGGTGAGGCATTGACCTCCATGATGAGCGGGCCGCGTTTGGAGCGCAGCAGGTCCACCCCGGCCACTTCAAGGCCCATGACGCTGGCCGCCTGGATCGCTATGCGGCGCTCCTCGGCGCTCAGTTGGATGGGCACCGCGAAGCCGCCCCGATGCAGGTTGGAGCGGAACTCGCCCTCGCGCGCGATGCGCTGCATGGACGCTACTACTTCCCCGTTCACCACAAAAGCCCGCACATCCGTACCCTGGGCCTCGCGGACGAACTCCTGCAACACGACCCTGGTGTTGAGTTGCTGGAAGGCCTCCAGGGTGGCGCGCGTACTTTGCAGCGTCTCCCCGAGCATGACGCCGATGCCGTGCGTGCTCTCTATCATTTTAATCACCACCGGATAGCCTCCCAGGCTGTCCACGACCGACTCGAGGTCCAGCCCCGCCACCGGGTACATCGTATTCGGTACGGGGATGCCGTAGCGCTGCAACAGCAACAGCGAGCGCAGTTTATCGCGCGCCTGCCACAAGCCCTGGGAAGAGGTGCTGCAAAAAACGCCCATGTTCTCGAATTGGCTGATCAACGCAATCCCCTCCTGCGTCACCGAGGTACCGATTCGCGGGATGACCGCATCCAGTCCAAGCAGGGTCAATCCTTCGTAAAACACCTCCGGACGTCCGTTGAACATCCCCAGGGCACATTGGGAGATGTCCATAATCTGCACGGAATGACCGCGTTCCGTCCCGGCGCGGAACAAACTCTGCGTAGAGTACAACTGCGGGCTTTTTGACAAAATGGCAATGCGCATAGCGATGGTCTAAAATCAGGGCGGGAAGTTACAATATATTTATAAGGCTTGTTGCGGGAAGGTAGATAGAAAAAAATTGGCCTTTGCCCCGTTCTGTGTACCTTGTGGCAGCAAACACCTGAAACGATATGAAAGGACAGCAGCAACACCCCCTGGACCATCCCGGCACGATCCGCGCCTGGACTTTCTTCGACTGGGCCAACTCGGCCTACTCCCTGGTCATTACGACCGCTATCTTCCCCGCGTATTACCTCGCGGTGACCGATGAGGAGGTACGACTGGGAGGGATGACGGTCAGCAACAGCGCCTTGTACGCCTATGCGATTTCTACTTCCTACCTGTTGATAGCCCTCATTTCGCCCCTGCTGTCGGGGATTGCCGATTACGGGGGGCAAAAAAAGCGCTTTCTGCAATTTTTCACCTGGATGGGTTCCCTGTCCTGCATGGCCCTCTTCTTTTTCCAGGGCATGGACCAACTGCTGTTCGGCATCGGGGCCTTCATCCTGGGTTTGATCGGGTTTGCGGGCGGTTTGGTGTTTTATAACTCGTATCTGCCCGAAATTGCGAGCCCGGCGCAGTACGACCGGGTGAGCGCAAGAGGCTTTGCGATGGGCTATATCGGCAGTGTGCTGCAGCTGATTCTCAGCCTGGTCGTCATTCAAAAGCCGGAATGGTTCGGGCTGGAGGACACGGGTTCCCTGCCGGCGCGCCTGTCCTTTGCGATGGTGGGGATTTGGTGGTTCGGGTTTGCCCTCATCCCCTTCCGGGCCTTGCCCAGCCCCCCGTCACTGCCCCTGTCGAAGGAGTTGTTGTGGAAAGGCGTAGCGGAACTGCGCAAGGTAGCCGCTGTGGCGAACCGGATGCCCAACCTCAAGACCTTCCTGGCCTCGTTTTTCTTTTACAGTGCCGGGGTTCAGACCGTGATGTTCCTGGCGGCCACTTTTGCGGAAAAAGAACTGAAGCTCGCCACCGCCGAGCTGATTCTCGTCGTGCTCATCATCCAGCTCGTCGCTATTGGCGGTGCCTTCCTTTTCGCCCGGCTATCAGAGCGCTATGGCAACAAGCCCTCTCTGCTCGCCATGTTGCTGATCTGGATAGCCATTTGCGTATATGCCTATTTTATGCAATCGCCCCTGGAGTTTTACGGGGTAGCCGCCTGCGTAGGCCTCGTGATGGGCGGGATACAGTCGCTGTCGCGCTCGACCTACTCCAAGCTGCTACCGGCTTCCACGCAGGATACCGCTTCCTTTTTCAGCTTTTACGACGTGTTGGAGAAAGTAGCCATCGTACTCGGCTCCTTTACGTTCGGCTATCTGGACCAACTGACCGGCAGCATGCGCACGAGCATACTGGTGCTGTGCGCCTTTTTCATGATTGGAAGTGTGTTCCTGGTCAATGTACAGGTTCCGAGAGACAGGGATTAGCGCTTCTTGTTTTTCTTGCGGGCGAAAAAGATCATGCGCTCTGAATCTGCGGTATAGGGTTCCAGCCGGTAGTTTCCTGCGAGGAACTCTACTTCGAGTCCACAGGCGGAAAAGAGGCGTTCGAAGTCCGGCTGCTCCAGGGCTTTTACCCGCTCCTGGACATGGTGTTGGCGCCCTTCCCAGAGGAAGTCTATATCTTTTAGGATAAACCCATTTTGCACATATTTGTAGATATCGAAACGGAGGCCGTCGCGCAGGACCGTTTCCCTCAGCGGCAGGTGGCGCAAGACGCGCAGTGTGTTCAGGAAATCCAGGACCAGCACTCCGCCTACCTTCAGACAGGAGGCCATGGAGCAGATCGCCCGCTCATTTTCCGATTGGGAAGCGAAGTACCCGAAGCTCGTGAACATGTTCAGCACCACGTCATAATGCTTCCCTACCTTCAGCTCGCGCATATCGCCCAGAAGGAAGCGGAGGCGCTCGTTGGAAAAACGCGAGGCTTCGCGGATGCTGTTGGGGGAAATATCCACCCCGGTGACCCGATAGCCTTTCTGGTTGAGATATACCGAGAAACGGCCTTTGCCGCAGGCCACATCCAGGATCTCGTCGTCCGGATGGAACTCCAGCCGGTGTTCGAGCTGGTCGAGGAAGCGCCGGGCTTCGTCGAAGTCCCTGTTTTGGTACAGGATATGGTACACCGGGGAGTCGAACCAGTTTTCGAACCACTCCTTCTCTTCCCGGAGGGGGGAATGCCCTTGGGCCGCGTATGGGATCATCACAGAATAGCTTTTTTCCATACCTCAAAACAAGCCTGTTGCATAAAACGTTTGCAAAAGTTCAGCTTTCTCTTGTAAATCGCGCAAACATTTGTATTTTTGTGCCCGCTAAACACAGCAACAGAAGTTTCGGGGCGTAGCGCAGCCCGGTAGCGCACCTGCTTTGGGAGCAGGGGGTCCCAGGTTCGAATCCTGGTGCCCCGACAACAGAATAACCCAAGTATCTGTCCATCAGGTGCTTGGGTTTTTTGTTTTTCAGAATGGGACAGGATTTGGGACAGGATTTTAGCCTTTCAAATACAGGGTTAAAAAAAACGAACCCTGGA
>CAZSMU010000168.1:0-7316 GCA_964607915.1 uncultured Haliscomenobacter sp. | reverse complement strand
TTTTACCTTTTGCGAAGCGCATTTTTTGGGCTTTGGTGTGAGGGGGGCTGCGCGGTGCGCAGCCCCCCTTTCTGCACATAGGGTTGTGTGGAGCGGGAAAATTCGTATATATAGGAAGGTTTTTCCTTTGCGAGCTCTTGGTTTTTCGGATATATCCGGGCGTTTTTTTCGGATATATCCGGGCCTTTTTGAGCGGCTACGGAGTGTAGGTTTGTATATATCCGAATATACGGGAGCTATATATAGGATTTGTTGTGCGGGGGCATGGTATGAGGAGCCGTCCCGGAGCGTCGTGGCGGGTTCACAGAGCCGTTTTCTTCCGGTGCGGGGGGCTTTTTATGGGTGGGAGCGAGAAATCGGGCATCTTGCCAAAAGAGGGAGGGGGGAGATTTTTCACCCCTGGCGTTTTTTCACTTCGGAAGGGGCGATCTGGAATTTTTTCTTGAAGAGCGTTGAGAAGTAGGTCCGTTCTTTGAACCCGGTGCGGAAGGCCACCTCGGTGGTATTGAGGCCCGGGTTGTTCTCGAGGAGTTCCATGGCTTTTTGGAGGCGGAAATCGCGGAGCAGTTCCATGGGCCCCTGGTCGGATACGGCGGAGAGTTTGCGGTACAACTGGGCTTTGCTCACGTGCAGGGTCCGGCAGAGCTGGGGCACATCGAACCCTTCCGATGCGTAGTGGGCATTGAATGCGTCGTAGAGGGCGTACATGAAGGCATCGGAGGCGGAGGTGCCGGCGGCATCCCGGGTCTCGGGGTGCTTAGGGTTGTCTGCTGTGGGGGTGTTGCCGTTCATAAAGAGGGCGTAGCGCGCTTTCCAGCGGCTCTGGAGGCGGTGGAGGTTTTGCAGGGTCAGGATGAGCTCTTGGGGAGAAAAAGGTTTTCCGATATAGGCGTCGGCGCCGGTCGCTTGCCCGTCGAGGCGGTCTTGCAGTTCGTTTTTGGCGCTCAGGACGACGATGGGGATGTGGGCGGTGATTGGCTGGTTTTTCAGTTGCTGTATCATATCCAGGCCATCCATGCCGGGCATGACGATATCGGTGAGGATGAGGTCTGGGATTTCGCGGGTGGCGAGTTCTGCGCCTTCTTTCCCGTCGCGGGCTATGAGGAGGCGGAAGTGCGGTTGCAGCGACAATTTGAGCACGGAGACGAGTATGGGGTTATCTTCGGCGATGAGCAGCAGGGGTGCTTCGTCGGAGGGCTGTGCTTCGTCGGGCAGGGGGGGGTAAGCTGGGGAATCGGAGGGTAGGTGTCTGGGCGGGACGATTTCCGCAGGGGTTTTTGCCGGCAGGCAGATGCGGAAGGTGGTGCCGCTCAGGGGGGTACTTGTCACGGAAATACTGCCCTGCATCCACTCGACGAGGTCTTTGACGTAGCTCAGGCCCAGTCCGAAGCTGTGGTCGTCCTTTTCCGAGGAGGCTCCCTGGAAATATTTTTCAAAGATAAGCGGCAGGTCTTCGTCTGGGATGCCGACGCCGGTATCGGAGACGGTGAGGAGTAGCTCGTCGGGGTGGGGCTGGGACAGGGAGAGGCGCACGGTTCCCCGGGCCGGCGTATGCCGCAGGGCATTGTTGACGAGGTTGTTGAGGATATGCTTCACCCGGGTAGGATCGAAATCTGCGGGGATTTCGGGGGGGTCGGCGTGGAAGAGGAGCTGGATTTCCCGGAATTCTGCCAAAGGCCGGTACGCGGAGAAGGCCTGGTGCAGGAAGAGGGCTATGTCCCCATGCAGGTAGTTCAGGTGCAGGCTGCCCTCCTGGAGTTTGGTGATATCTATCATTTCGTCTATGAGGCCCTGCAGGTTGCGGCCCTCGTATTCGATGGAATCCAGGTATGCGTGGGCTTTGCCCTGGGGCGATTCCTGGCGTAGTTTAGCGCTGATGCCCAGGATGATGCTCAGGGGGGTTTTAATTTCGTGGGCGATATAGGCGAACAGTTTGTTTTTGAACTGGTCGAGGGATTGCAGGCGTTTCATTTCCTGCTGTTTGGCTTCGTCTTTATAGGTTTGGGCTATTCTCCGTTGGTAGGAGAGCAGGGCGCTGCGGATGGCGACCCCGAGCAGCAGGAGATAGCCTAAGTAAGCGGCTTTGCTGCGGTGCCAGGGTGGTCGCACCTGTATAAGCAGGCGGGCGGTTTGGAGGTTGGGCTGGTTTTCCTCGGGCGTAGCGACCTGGATCAGGACCTCGTATTTTCCCGGTGACAGCCCGGTGAGGCTGATGCTGCGTTGTTTCCCCAGGCCGATCCACCGTTCGCTGAGGCCTTTGACCTGGTAGCGATAGTACAGGCTGCCCGGGTTTCGCGCGAAGGGGGCTGAAAAATCAATGGCGATATTATTTTCGCTGTGTTTTAGCCGGAGTTGTGGGGTTTCGTTGGCGGAGAAGAAGACGCTGCCTTTTTCGAGCAGTTCCCGGAGCGAGAGGGAGTTGACCCTCACCCGGCTGATTTGTATGGCGTGGGAGAGCGGGCGGGGAGATTCGTCGAGCAACTGGGCGGGGTATAGCACGAACAGGCCGTTTGCGCTGCCGAACAGCACATCGCCCCCCTCGGTTTTTCCAAACGAAGTAGCGTTGTACTGCGACTCCAGCAAGGCTTCCTGCAGGTCGTAGCTGAGGAACTGCTGGTGTTCGGGGTCGAAGCAGGAGATTCCCTGGTCGGTACTGATCCAGAGCTTGCGGGTTTTATCGGGAGTGATTCCGAGCACGATTTTTCCGTGGAGGGGATCGTCTTGTTGGGGCAGGTAGGAAACTGTTTCGCTGGGGATGTGGAACTTGGCGAGGCCGTTGCCCAGGGTTCCGAGCCAGAGGATATCGGGGTCGCGGGGGTCTTCGCAGATGGCGAAGAGGCCGTTGTTGGCGAAGACTTTCTTTTTTCCGGAGTAGTTGTAGAAGGCTTTGAAAGCCAGTTTTTCCCCAGGTTGGGCTTCTATTTTGACGAGGCCGTAGTTATTGGCGACCCAGATGCTGCCCTTGCGGGTCTGTATCAAGCCCGTCGTAGTCAGTTGGCGGGCGATTTCGGAGGGGAAAAAGCGGCCCAGGTCCAGCGTGGAGAAGGTATCGGTTCCCGGGGTATGGCGCAGGAGTATCCCCTGGTTGCCGGAGACCCAGATATCTCCGTCTTTGTCCTCGAGGACGACGGGAGGGGTTTCGCCGGCCGGCAGGCGCAGGGGTAGCGTGCGCAGGATCCCGCTGTCGAAGGCATAATGGAATACCTGGAGCGACGGGCTGTCTTTTCGTTGCAGGACCAAGTACGCGACGGTTTTTCGGCGATTGGCCAGGACTGCTTTGAGTTGGTCGCCGGGTGCCAGCAAGGGTAGCCAGGGGGCTTTTGCAACTTGTTGGGTGCGCAGGTTCAGGGTCGTTTCGGGGCTGAGGTAGCCCGTCCAGAGCCATTGGTCGGGGAGGGCGGAGAAATTGTACATGCTGATACCCTGGGCCAATTGGGCAAAGCCTTTGGTCTGGGTGGAGATGCGGAACACGCCATAGCCCGTCGTACCTATCCACAGGTCTCCGTTGCGGTCTATGAGGCGGGAGAAGGTGGTGGGGTGTTCCAGTTCATAGAATACGGGGAGCTGGTCCAGGGGGTTTTCACCCTGGAGGTTTTCGAAATCCTGCAGGTGTTCGAGCCGGTATATTTTTTTGTCAAAAAAACGAAACACCAGGTATCCTCCATCGGGTAGTTGGAGGTATTGGTGCATCTGGTCCATGTGGAGGCCATTTTGAAACGCGTACCCGGGAGGCAGCAGAGTGCCGGACTTCCGCAGGGGCTCGGGGAAGGCTTGCACGAGTGGGGACAGGCGGATTCCCGAACGTGCGATGTCTTTTGGGGTGGTCGTTCCCCTTAGCAGGTTTATCGCGGTGACCTTTCCTTCGAAGTTGATGGCGAGGCAGGTCGAGTCGCTGTTTTGCAACAAGGCGTTTAGGCCCCCTGCAAAGAAGTTGGGCAGCGGGATGCTGCGGGTGCGGAAACGGGTAGGCTGGACTCCCTTGCGAATCTGGTGTTTGAGTGCGGCGTTGCTCTCTATGCCGAGCAGGGTCTGGCCCTCGCGGCCTCCCTGAAAAAACCACACCCATCCGTTTTTATCCAGAATAGCCTTTCGGACCTCGTGGATGGGCATTTCCTCGTTGATCTGATCGAGGTGGACGAAGCGCTCCGTGTGGGGGTCCAGAATAGCTATGCCGTTGTCTATGCCTACCCACAGGAGGCCATGCGGGTCTTCCAGTATCCAGTTTATCTGATTGCCGTGCAGGGCCCAGGGGTCGAGGTGATTGGGTCGGTACGCTTTGATGTCGTTGCCGTCGTAGCGGTTCAGCCCGAAGAAGGTACCCATCCAGATATACCCGCGGCTGTCTTGAAACAGGGTGGTCACGTAATCCATAGACAATCCGTCTTTGGAGCCCAGGTGTTTGACCGGCAACTGTTGGGCAAACAGAGACTGGGCTGTCGCAAAGAATAGGAGGAGGCAAAGCGTATGGAAAGGGCGTGTGCAGGACATGTGCGGGCAGTGTTTGGTGCTTTCTGGAAAGGAAATTCAGGAGTTAGGCCTGTAGGGAATAGCCCTGGGGAACATATACCAGGGGAGCCTGCTACAAATATAATCCTGCCATTTCGATAATGGACAAAGAGGCTTTGGGAAATAGACAGAGGCTCGATAATGAGACGTAAACACACACTTTGAGACGGATACGAACAAAAAAATGACGAAGAGCGGGTTTTTACACAAGTTTAGATATATAATGAAAAATTCTAACATAATTGAGACGGGATTATACTCTGATGTGGGGTTTGGGCACGACCTTGGCGTAGCTGACTGAGAGGTTGTGGGTTTAGGCTTGTTGCGGGGGGCAGCGCCCCCTTTGCAACGAGTTTATCGAGTAACAAGTCTTATATTTTGCATATGAAGAAACTGAGGGAACTGGTTCTCTTTGTCCATGAGAATGGATTCGATCACGCTACCCTGAGAAAAGGGGGGACGGGTACGGCCACCAAGCTTCAGAACCTGTACGAAGGCATATTGAAGGACGAGTGGCAGGTGGACGAAGACGCTGCGCGGGCGCTTTATCCGGACGAACCCTCGTCGGTACCTTATCGCAAGCTCAAGTCGGACTTGAAGGACCGCATGCTCGATGCGGTCCTGGCGCTCCGGTTTGAAGGAGGGAGATACAACGGGCACCAAAAGGCGTATTTCCGTTGCCACAAGGAGTGGGCGGCGGTAAAGTTATTGATGAGCCACGGCAACGGAGATGTGGCGGCGGATTTGGCGACAAAGCTGCTCAAGCAGGCCTACCAGTACGAGTTTACTCTAATCGCGCAGGATATATGCGGCATCTTGCGCCTGTACTACGGGGCCCGCCTGGGGAATATGGCCCGGTTCGAGGAATACAACGCCCAGTACAACGAGCTCCGGGAAATCCACCATTGGGAGTCGCTGGCAGAAGAATATTACATCCAACTGAGTTCGGCATTTGTCAACGCAAAGGCCACCCGGGAAGATATCCCCGGGCTGAGCAAGCAATTTTTAGAATCCCTGAAGCCGGGCCTCGAACGATACCGGACCTACCGCCTGTACTTTTACGGGGCACTCATAGAGCTGGCGAGCCATACGTCCGTACACGCCTATGCCGAGGCGTTGGATGTGTGCAAGAAGTACATTTCTTTTTTCGAAGAAAAAAACTACGAGACCCAGGTGCCCCTTCAAGTGTTGTACTACCAGGAACTGTTGTGCCATATCCAACTGAAGCGATACGAGGAAGGCCGGAAGTGCGCCGACAAGTGCGGCCAGTTGGTAAAAGAAGGGAGTTTTAACTGGTTCAAGTACCAAGAGTCCCTGTTTTTGTTATCTATGCACACCGGGGAGTACCAGGCCGCCTACAAGGTTTATTTTCTGGTTTCCAAGAATAAGTACTTCGCACACCTCCCGGACAGCGCACAGGAGATCTGGACCATCTTCGCCGCCTACCTGGCGTACCTGGCGCAAATCGGAAAGCTCGCCACCGTGCAGAACGAACGACTGAAGACTTTGAAAGCCAGCCGATTCCAAAATGAAACCCCCCTCTATTCCAAGGATAAAAAGGGGATGAACATCCCCATCCTCATCGCTCAGTTGCTGCTGCTGCTCGCAGAAGGCAAAAAAACGGCGTATCTCGACAAGCTGGAGTCGCTGGAGCAGTACAATTACAAGTACCTGCGCAACAAGCACAATATGCGCAATCACTACTTTATGAAAATACTGTTGAAGATCCCGCTCTGCGGTTTCAATAAGGAAAATTTTATAGACAAGACCAAAGAGCTGTTGTACAGCCTGGAATCTACCCCCTCCAACTCGGTTTTTCAGAACAGCACCTATGAAATCATCCCTTACGAAAGCCTCTATTCGTTGATTTCAGAACAACTTATTTAATTTTAAAATACTTTTAATCAATTTTTTATACATATTTTCTACATAAATATAATTTGTTTTCCACCTCACAAACTGCCGTTTTTTTTTTAAGGGATACCGCTTTGAGTGGCTATCTTGCCTGCCTGTTTGGTAGGGTGCGGATGGGAGCCGGTGAGCCGTGTGCATATCCACGCTCTGGGGGCTGTCTGCAATAAGTTTGGTCAACAGTTGAATGGAAAACGAATGAGAAGCAGTATAAAATTAGTAGAATCCCCGGCGGGATTGCCAAAAGTCTATGCCGAGGTACAATTCGGTTCCCCGAAAGACGGTTGCCGGGGTTCTGGTATTTGTCGGGTATTTACCACGATTGGTGCCCGCAGGTTGAGGGAAAGCCCCCGTCGGGCCGCCGTCATGATGGGGGTGCAGCCGTCGGGTTTCCTCGTCTTCTGGATACGCAGAAAGGCGCTGAGCGCGGAGTTACTGCAAGAGGTATTCCAGGGGTCTTCCTTTATCATGCAGGAAGAGTTTGTGCTCGGTGGAAGTATGGCCGCTGCCTTGGGAAAGGAATCTATTGTCGTGCCGCGCGGGGCTTATCCCATCCGGGGCGTCCGAGACTGGCTGATGGTGGAGTTCGACCCGACGGAAGGAGGGGGCTCGGAGTAAGACTCCATCCCCAACCAGTTTAAACCCGCTACCCCTGGCAATCCCGTCGGTCGCGTGCGCGGGCTGCCGGATTTTTCGTATCTTTGGCCGGAACATAGCTCCCTTTCTCATGTCTAAAAAACTACCGCTCGGCCTGCAGGATTTTCGTGGCATCATTGAAGACGGCTACAAATACGTGGACAAGACCCGCCACCTCCATATGTTGGCTACGTCGGGAAAATACTTCTTCCTGTCCCGTCCCCGTCGCTTTGGCAAATCCATCACGGTATCCACCCTGCACG
>CAZSMU010000167.1:0-7320 GCA_964607915.1 uncultured Haliscomenobacter sp. | reverse complement strand
AGAAATCCCGGAACATAGATCCCCCCAGCACCCCTATTCCCTTAAACCACTCCAAGTCGGCCATGCCTTTTTCGCCTTTGGTAATCCAGCCGCCGACATAAGCAAGCACCAAGCCGAGCAATATGGCCACCGCAGAGGAAGGAATGCGGTTTTTCAGAATTTTTTTGGTAAAAATATCCGCAAAAAGCAAGATGGCCGCGACCCATAGAAAGCCGGCAACCAAGCCATTTTTATCCAATAAGCTTATCCATCGTTCCATCGGCGCTACGCTTTAAAGGTCCTGAGGAGAACCGGAAGCCCGAAAAATGCCAGCACCGTAGGCAATAACCCAGCCAGGATGGCTAAAAACCCACTTGAGACCGCCAGTCGCACGTTCTGGCTCGCCGACATGGCGATCACCACCGGCACATAGAGCTGGTTCCAGAACTCGATGCCGCTGGCCCAATGGCTGTCCATCGCCTTGTTTTTTTCCAAAAAGTCTTTAGCGAGGATAAGCAAAAGCATGGCAAACCCAACCCCGCCAATGTTTGCTTCTACACCGAGCCATACCCCCAGCGTCTCCCCCAGAAATTGCCCGAGCAGAAAAGAAAAGGCCAGCATCCCGAGGCCGTACATCATTGCTTGCATATAAACTGACTTTTTACTTCGTTTTTAGTTACTTTGCCCATGGCGTTCCGGGGAAGCTCCGACACAAGGAGGTAGCTGCGCGGCGTCTTATAAGCCGGCAACTGCTCTTTCATCCAAAGCCCCAGGTGGGCCAGATCCAAAGGGAAGTCCTGCGGTACTAAAGCAGCCGAGATTACTTCCCCCCATTCTTCATCCGGTATGCCGACAACGCAACAATCCGATATTCCGGGGTAGCTGCGCAGGATTTCCTCCACTTCCAGTGCCGAGACTTTGTACCCTCCGGACTTGATGATGTCCACAGAGTCCCTGCCCAGCATCCGGAAATACCCGTCCTCGACAACAGCGATATCGCCGGTTTTGAACCAGCCATCAGGAGTGAAGGCCGCAGCGGTAGCCTCGGGCTTATTCCAGTATTCTTTGAACACGTTTTCTCCCCTAACCTGGATTTCTCCCGGCTCCCCTTCCTGCACTACGGGTTTTCCCTCATTCACCAACCGGACGGCCACCCCGGGGAGCGGCAGCCCGATGTACCCCGCCCTGCGTTCCCCTTCGTAGGGATTGCTGATGCCCATACCGATTTCGGTCATGCCGTAGCGCTCCAGCAGGGAATGCCCGGAGATGGCGTACCACTGTTCCATCACCGACACCGGCAATGCAGCCGACCCCGAGACCATCAGGCGGAGCAATCGCAGGGCGGCCGACAGGCGGCGGCGCTCCTCTTCAGAAAGTTCCGCAAAGCCGGAGATGAGCTTGAAATAGATCGTAGGTACTGCCATAAAGACCGTCAAACTGCCTCCCAGGAATACCCGGAATACCTCCGCGACACTGAACCTCGGAAGGAATGATACCGTTGCCCCGCTCCACAAGGCACAGCAGACGACGTTCACGATGCCGTGTACGTGGTGCAGCGGCAAGACACAAAGGGTGTAGTCCCCCTCGCTCCACTGCCAGGCTTCGACCAAGGTCGCAATCTGGGCATGCAGCGTCGCATGGGTGCTCACCACACCTTTAGGCTTGCTCGTCGTACCACTCGTGTAGAGAATCATAGCATTTCGCTGGCCCTCTATTGCGGGAAGCGACGCGCCGCTGTCTCGTTTCAAGTCTTCCACCCGCAGCAGACGAAGGTCGGGAAAGCGGGCTTCCAAAGGCTGTAAAAAATCGAAGTATTCTGCGTCCGACACCAGTACGGAAGCCCCCGTATCTTCCAGGACGTAGGCCACCGAAGGAAGAGGATGGTTGACCGCTATGGGAACGGCTACCCCTCCGGCTCTCCAAATCCCCCACTGGGTCGCGACGTAGTCAAACCCCGGTTCGACCAGAAACGCTACCCTCGCTGAATATAAATCCGCAGCACCATCGAGCAAAGCGCCTGCAACGGCTGCCGAGGCATCCCACAACTCGCGGTAGGTGTAACTGCCCCCGGAATCTACTACGGCCGTCGCACCGGGATTGCGAAGCTCCTCTTCTATCCATGGATACATTGTGATATAATTTTATACGATACGTCCTCTGCGTCTTGAAGAGTGTTATGATCTTCATCGCTGACCCCTCAGAACAAGTCTACTATTTTTTCCGCATCTTCCACATATTTTCTTTGGTTTTTCAACTTACCTATCTTAAAAAATCAATTTTTTTTTGAAAATTACAGAAGAATCCATTTTTGCGTAGAAAGACGTAACCTGTTCATTCAACTTGTTGCAAGGGGCAATCACCGAGAGGTCAAACGCGACGCTTTTTTCCTCCGCACGGATCCTCCCTACAGGTCTATTTTTATCCATATGATGACAAAAGAAATACGGGTATGGCCCGAAGATGGCGGCAAATCTGCTGCAAGGCACCGGTACGGCTTCCTTATAATGGTTTGTTCCGCTCTGTTGTGGACAGGGAGTTCTTGTTCAAATGAGGGAAGCCCCTCCGGAAAGCTACCTTCATTCAAGTTGATTTCTACGGATACGTTTCCGTTCAATAATTTTGTAGACTGCAACATGGCAGAAGCGTGGGTGGGAGATACCTTTCGGATCTTCCCGGGAAAATACGGCGAAGATCCCGTTTGGGGAACTGCGCGGGACCTGAAGTTTGCCAGCGGATTGAACCCGGACGAGGCATTCCGGGCGCGGGCCGAAGATTTCATAGCGCCTAAGATGCCTCCGAATGCTCCTACGGGGCAACCGGGTTTGCATGGTGCCGTATGGTTTGAAACGGTTTATCAGGATCAAAAAGACCCTTCCGGGCGTACCTTGTACGCGGTATATCACAACGAGAACTACCCGGAAACGCTACCTTTTGACGCTGCGACCGGGGAGGGCTACATAGACCGCGACTGGCCGCTGGGGCTCACCGAGCGCATCACCCCTGCAGCGGTATGCCGCATAGGCATCATGAAATCCGTAGATGGGGGCTGGAGTTGGGAAAACAAGGGGTTGTTTATCGAAGACAAACAGCCGCGCATGATCCTGAAACCGCATAATATCTCCAAGACCTTTGCAGGAGGGGTCGGCGACCCCTCGGCAGTTGCTGTTGGGGATTACCTGTACTTGTTTTACGGCGAATACGGGTATCCGGGCGAGTATTCACGGGAATCCTACGACCCGGACAAAGAGGCGTCCGGACAGTGTATCAGCGTGGCGCGGATTGCCCTCAGAGACCTCGATAACCCTCAGGGAAAGGCGCGGCGCTGGGACGGGGTCGGCTTCAACGCTCCCTGGGACGGGGTCGGCAAGCCCATCCGCACCCTCCAAATCGACCGAGGCAAAGGCGGTGGACCCGCTTCTTCCCCTACTGGCGGCTTCCATTGGGGTCCCTCGGTGAGCTGGAATGAATATTTAGAATGTTGGGTAATGTTGATGGGAAAAGTGGAGGGCCAGTCGTGGGTGGGCGACGAGCTCTACATCTCTTTCAACCGACATCGCGATCTCGGAGCCGGAGAGAATGCACAAGACTGGTCCGCTCCGCAGCTATTGGTACAAAAACCCGGAAATGTACTCTGGTATCCATCCTTACAACCCCTGAACACCGAAGAAGATATTCGCGCACGCCGAACCTGTCTGCGCCTGGGTAAAAAAGCGCGCTTGTTTTTCAAGTACTCCAATACCGGCAAATACTTTTCTGAATACCTCGTCGAGTTTGAACGGTAAAATAGCCCAAATCATGAAACCAGATATGCCGCATACCGTGCTGGATCGCTTCCTGCGCTATGTGCAAATAGACACGCAATCCGATCCTGAGTCCAGTACACAACCCTCCACGGAAAAGCAGAAAGACCTGAGCCGCCTCTTAGTAGAAGAGCTCCTCGAAATGGGTGTCCACGATGCCCATCTCGACGAGCATGGCTACGTATATGCCACTATTCCTGCCTCTTCACCCAAAAAGGTACCCGTCCTCTGTTATTGTTCGCATGTGGATACTTCACCGGATTGCCCAGGCAACGGAGTGCGCCCGATAGTACACCGAAACTATACCGGCTCTGCGTTGGTACTCCCCGACGACCCGGGCGTCATCATCCATCCAGACGATCACCCCGATCTACTGGAACAACTCGGAAATGATATTGTCACTGCAAGCGGTACCACTCTGCTCGGAGCCGACAACAAAGCCGGCGTGGCCGCTATCATGGAGGCTGCCGCTTTCTTTATGCGCCGTCCGGACATTCCGCATGGTGCAATTCGGATCCTGTTTACTCCCGACGAAGAAATTGGCCGGGGGGTGGATAAAGTGGATATACAAAAACTCGGCGCAGATTTCGGCTATACGGTGGACGGAGAGAAAAAAGGCACGATCGAAGATGAAACCTTTAGCGCTGACGCTGTAACCATTACCTTTTATGGAGTGAGCACCCACCCGGGGTTTGCCAAAGGAAAAATGGAACACGCCCTAAAGATTGCCTCCGAACTCATCTCCCGGCTTCCGAAAGACCATCTCTGCCCAGAAAGCACCTCAGGCCGGGAAGGGTTTGTACACCCTACCGCGTTAAACGGCGGCCTGGAGACCGCTGTGCTATCCTTTATCATCCGCGACTTCAGCGAAGAAGGGCTCATACAGCACGAAGCTTTCCTGAAGGGCCTGCTCGACGAGGTACTGATGGGATACCCCCATTCCAGTGCCCGTTTTGAAGTCAGGCCCCAGTACCGGAACATGAAACAAGTACTCGATCAGCATCCGCAGGTGGTGGACTATGCCGTAGAGGCCATCCGACGCGCCGGGGTGATGCCTGTGCGCGCTATCATCCGAGGCGGCACAGATGGTTCCCGCCTGTCGTTTATGGGGCTTCCCTGTCCCAATATCTTTGCAGGTGAACATGCGTTCCATTCCCGCCAGGAATGGGTTTCGGTACAAGATATGGAAAAAGCAGCGGAAACCCTGGTGCACCTGGCTATGGTCTGGGAAGAAAATGCCTAATGCCAGGACCACCTCAACCCCATAAAAGCACTGCTATACCGGAAATCCAGTAGGCCCTGCTCCAGTCCGATGCGCCAGCCTAGAGGGCTGCCGGTGCGCGTCAGTATCACGCGGGCTGCCATGGGGTCGTCGCCGTTTTGCAAATACCCAAAGTAGGCACGCAGGCTTCCCTCCACGCTCCAGGCCGCGTGCCCCCAACTACTGCCCACTCCGCACAGCAAGGCATCGTTTTGCACATGGGTGTATGTGTTCGTCTGCCAGACCAAAAAACCCAACATGCCGAAAAAGCGCCAGGCAGCCCGGGAGCGCCCCAGCGACAGGTCAAAGTGGTAGCCCGGCGAATCCGTAAACCGTGCCGACCCTACCCCGTTGGACGTGGGGAATCGGTAGCCCACACGAAGCGCCACATCGGCAAAGCCCTGCTCCTGCCGCGACAACTGAAGCCAGGTATGCGCATATACGTCGCCGGTGGCAAAGCGCTCATGGTAGTTCCTATGAAAAACCCGGCGCTCCGTTTTCAGCGCATGGCTAACGGCAAACCACTCCACCGGCAGGAACTCCAGGGAGAAAGCTATCTTTTCAGGTACCGCCGCATAGCACCCGCGGATATACGCGTTCAGGGTCTGCTCCCCCCGACGCAGATGCGCGTGGCTCTCCAAAGAAAGCGAATGGACAGCAGGAGTAAGCCCCCCGCTCATGTCCGGAATGGGCAAGGCGTTGGGGCCCAGATAGGCCGGCGAAAAAATCAGGTAGGATTTCCAATGAGAAATGCCGTCCCAACCTACGTTATCGGCCCACCAGGCATGGTCTTGCGATGCGGCGTACCAGGGGCACAACAGGCAGCAGGCCACGATCCAGCCGTACCTCATTGCAACAGGCGGGTGCGCTCGAGCTTATCGCGCAATACCGGTTTCAAACGGCGCGCGGCCTCCAGCACCAGATACTCATCAGAAGGGAAGGGCATGGGGCGGTTCCCGATACGGCGTTTGGAGTCCTCGCTCAGGGCTTGCTCGTCGCCCTTAAACGTGGACGCATAGTTTTCAAAGACCGCTTCCGCCCCAAGATCTTGTACTTCCGCCAGGCTATTGGTGCGGTTGTCGAAGAAAACCAAGCGGCCACCGAGGCGCGCAGTTTTGAACTGGTAGTTCTCCAACACCAGCGCCTTAATGGTTTTTTTCTTCGGTACTTTTATGTCGTTGCCCGCTGTATCCTTCTTCACATTCCCGCGCTCGTCGAGTACATAGGAAAAGCCATCGGCCACTTCGCGGGTATCTTCGTACTGCCGCTCTTTGACTACCCCTGGGCTCACCTCCACGCTCAGCAACTCGTAAGTAACCACGAAGTCGTACCGAACACCTTCCTGGGGCGAGCTGTGGAAAACGCGCCACTGCCCCTGTTGGTTGCCAAACCCCAACTGGAGTATTTCCTGTTCCAGGCCGGCAGGCAAAATCACCGGAGCACGGTTTTCCATATGGACTAGTACGAAGGTAGTTGCCAGCACCCGGGCTTCCGCCATCAGCGCATCGCGATCCCGATAGGTGCGGTAGTACTGTTCGATTTTGTCGAGCTGCTGCAAGGCTTCGCGGGCCGCATTCCGGTCGCGGTTTCGGCGGGCCAGGTCCATGAGGCGAAGGGCATCGCGATACAGAAACGCTGCGGATTCTTCCCTGGCTTCTTTTGCCAGTTCATCGGTGCGCACAAAGCGGAAATTCGCTTTTTTGCCGGAGCGATCCACCAAAGGCAATAACGGCTCGATGAGGGCCTGGCGGGCATCTATGCCGCGATAGATCTGATAGACCTGTTGCCAGTCTTCCGGTCTGCCACTGGATTTCAGCCGCTCAGCGCGCTCCATATCCCGCTGGGTAGCCTTGGCAAAAGATTCCTCCAATGCAGCCACATAGACTTCTTTTTTCTCTTTTTTTCCTACCAACTGGTTCACTGCCAGTTGGATAGCAGCATCGTAGTCGCCGCGTTCCAGCAGTTTGGCGGGTGTGTAGCACGCATACAGCACCAGCCACAAGACAATGAATACAACAGCGTTCTGAACCTGATTTACTTTTCGCATAACCCTATGAATTTGAACATACTTGTGGCAAGAGGGGTCATCGAGGGTCGAAAATGACTCTTTTTCCCCTCCTCGCTGACCCCTCGCAATAAGCCCGATACGAAGCTACGGTTTTTTGGAGGTATTCCGCAAGGTGCGTTTCCGGGCCGGGCATTAAAAAAATGTTATCGGACATGGGAATAGACTTGTTGCGAGGGGGATCATCGAGGGGTCAAAAAGGCACTTTTTCGCCC
>CAZSMU010000166.1:0-7345 GCA_964607915.1 uncultured Haliscomenobacter sp. | reverse complement strand
CCCAACAGGAAGGGATACGCGACGAACAGCCATACATAGTCTATTGGCCCCATCGCGGCGAAGGTCTTCCTCCCTTCCGACTGAAGCTTTTCCAAAAACTCGTACCAGCCCATAATGCCGAGTTTCTGAATGGCGGCATTCAGAAAGATGGCGACGATTAGAATGCTGAGTCCAATGCAATAGATGCGGAACATAGCGATAGATTTTATGAACAGACTTGTTGCGAGGGGTAAAATACTACTTTCCGATGATAGCGAAGTACAGAAGAAAGGCAGATACCGTAGCAGTAGTGGTCAGATAGAGTAAAAGGACACCCAACATGCGCAGTGTCGTGCCTATCCAGGTTTTTCGGTAAAGCTGAACGGCACCTGCAAAGGCATACAGGGGCATAAGGGTGAGCAGGCGGAATTCCGGGGCGGTTTCACGACCGGGAAAAAGCAGACCGGCGGCCATGGCCAGGGTCAGTAGCAAAAATAAGAAGGTGTGTAAATTGATGGCAAACAGGAAATGAGGAACGAAGTAGGGGCGCGACTTGCGAAAGGCGAGCCAGAGAAAAAAGCCAAGTAGGGGCATCAGAAGGAAGAGTGCCCAGGACAAGGTACTGTAAAAGCGGGATAAATACGGCCCTGGTTCAGAGATGACTTCACGCAACCGCTTCCGGTCTTCCTCCCGGTCGGTATCGAGGCCGATGTAAACCTTGGCGTCCTTTTTTTGTACGGGCGAGGTATCTTTTGCCGGCTCAATCACCAGAAGGTCCCCGGCTAGTTGAATGCTCGTATCCTTTTGGAGGGATTGCAGGGAATCCAGGTTTTGCAATTGGCTGGAAGCCTTGATCAGCTGCTGCTTATTGGCTTCCAGGGTGCGGTTCGTGGTGGCGTTGAGGGCCAGGAAGAAGAAGAAACTGGTGAACACATAGGCCCGGAACGGGGGCGTATAGCGGATATGGCAGCCGCCCACATACTCGGAAATCATTCTTCCGGGAAAAAAGAACATAGCTTTCAGCGTGCGCCAGAAGCGGGTATCGAAGGCAAAAAGGTCACCCAGAAAATCATTGATAAAGACGACGACCGGTTTTTCGAATAACTTCACGGACTGTCCGCACTGTGGGCAAAACTTTCCACTGAAGGGAGTCTGGCAGTTTTTGCAAGTTTCGCTGATTTCTTCTTGCCGGGTTTCCATGAGGGGTATTTTGATTGGTACGGAGGGCTGTCCCGTCACAAGGCAGTTGACTTGGCACGGCCAACTGCCTTGGTGGCAAACCTCTTTTTGGACAGCCCTCCATTGGACGCGTGAAAACGGCAAAGGTTCTCTACAGTTCTCCTTTTTTCAGCAGTGAAACGGCATGATCGGCAGCGCGGGCGGTGATGGCCATATAGGTCAGCGACGGGTTTTGGCAGGCCGACGACGTCATGCAGGCTCCATCGGTGACGAATACGTTTTGGGCATCCCAGACTTGGTTGTGGCCGTTGAGCACGGATGTTTTGGGGTCACGCCCCATGCGTGCGGTGCCCATTTCGTGGATGCCGTGTCCGATGGCATGTCCATTGTCCCAGGTTTGTATGTCTTTGGCACCCGCCACTTCGAGCATGGCCGCAAGCTCGGAGACGATATCCTTTCTCATGCGGTACTCATTTTCTTTGAGTTCAGCATCCATGGCGAGGATGGGTAAGCCCCATTTGTCCTTGCGCTCGGTATCGAGGTAGATCCGGTTTTCGTGGTAGGGAAGTATTTCGCCGAAGCCGCCCCCGCCGATGGTCCAGCTGCCGGGTTCGGTAAGGGCTTCTTTGAAGGCAGCCCCAATGGTGAGTTCGGCCACTTCGCGGCTCCATCCCTGCCGACTGGCTCCTCCCTGGTAGCCGAAGCCTCGCAGGTAGTCCCGTTTGTCGCCGTTGAGGTTGGTGAAGCGGGGGATATAAAAGCCATTTGGCCGTCGGCCATAGGTGTATTTATCTTCAAAGCCTTCTACGAGCCCCGAAGCGCCGAGGTTATAGTGGTGGTCCATGACGTTGTGGCCCAGTTCGCCGGAACTGCTGCCCAGGCCGCCGGGCCAAATATCGGTGGCGGTATTGAACAGGATCCAGGTAGAGTTGAGGGCTGAGGCACAGACGAACACGATTTTGCTCTTGAAGGTGTAGGTCTGCATATCTTCGGCATCGAGGACTTCGACACCGGAGGCTTTTCGGGCGTCTTTGTCGTACAGCAGTTTGGTGACGATGGAATGTGGCCGCACGGTGAGGTTGCCTGTTGCCAGGGCGGCGGGCAGGGTAGAGGACTGCGTGCTGAAGTAGCCGCCAAACGGACAGCCTTCCCAGCAGCGATTGCGAAACTGGCAGTTGGTGCGGCTCTGCAGCGGCGCGGTGAGGTTGGCTACTCGGCCTATGATGAGGTGGCGCTGGCCTTTGAAATGCGCTTTGATTTTGGCTGCAGCGTCTTTTTCCACACAGTTCAACTCCATAGGCGGTAAGAATTCGCCGTCGGGGAGATGCGGGATGCCCTCTTTACTACCGCTGATACCGGCGAAGCGCTCCGCATAGTCGTACCAGGGGGCGATATCTTTGTAGCGGATGGGCCAATCTACTCCATGGCCGTCTTTGAGGTTGGCTTCAAAATCCAGGTCGCTGAGCCGATAGCTTTGGCGCCCCCAAAGGATACTGCGTCCCCCCATGCGGTAGGCTCGCCACCAGGTGAAAGGCTTGATTTCAGTGTAGGGGGAATCTTTTTCATTGGTCCAGGCGTCCATGACGGCTTCGCTGGCTGCCCAGCCCCGGTGTATGACGGGATAGTCCAGGCGCTGCTGGGCAGTGGTGCGCCCGCGGTGTTCAAATTCCCAGGGTTTTAGGCTGGCGGTCTTGTAGTCTTTAACGTGTTCGTAGGGGCCTCCGCGTTCCAGCATGAGCACTTTGAGTCCTTTTTCGGTCAGTTCTTTGGCTGCCCAGCCACCGCTGATACCACTTCCAATGACGATGGCATCGTAGGTGTTCTGTTTTTCAGCCCGGGTGTTGAGGTTGGCCTGAGAAGTTTCGCCTGGCATATCGCTTTAGGTGTTAATGGTGTTAAAAAGCAGAACGAGCGGGATGAAATTTCCTGTAGAGAGGGTATTTGCGAGGAAAAGAACGCTTTTACCCTTGCAACTATTCCTCTCGCAACCAGTCGTATGGTAAAAAATGGGGAAAACCCCATCCCATAGTTCTGTAAAGGTACTTTTCACGCTAAAATTTCAAAATAATTTCTGATTTTAAAAAATTATTTTGAAAAAAGCAGGTAAAAAAATGCTAAACGCAGAGGGTTGCTTTATGAGTATAGGATCGAAATATTAGACTGGTTGCGCGGGCGATAAAATCCTGAGGATATCCCCCTAACGCTTTAGTTCTTTGAAGTACTGACCTGAACAATGGCGAGTGAGTTGGCGAAGTTATCGCCCAGTTTTTGGACTATGCTCTCCCGGGAGTCTTTGAGGATATTCACGTTGCGCAGCCAGGCTGCGTAGTCTATGCGCAGCGTGAAGGCGACGTGATGCCCGGCAGGTACGGACAAGGGGGATGCCAGAGGGAGCTCTATGGTGCGCAGGGCGGCTGTCCCTGTAGTTTCATAGACTACCACAGCAGTATCGCTGGTGCCGGGAAGTAGTACGAGGCGCTGGGCGATGTATCCCTTGGTTGTATTCCACATAGAAGGCGATTGGACTGCCAGGGGGTGCCCGGAAGGGGCAGAGGCGGGGTCTGCTTGCCCGGCGGGGCTTCCTACGCCCAACTGCAGCCGCAGGGCTACTACCTGGTCGGCTTTTCGGAAGGTAGAAGCCACGATACGGGCCAGGGAAGAAGGGGTAGCCAGGGCGTAGTAGTCCGGTACTTCAAACTTCGATTTATCCGGTTTGTACAGGGATACTTTGCCTTGTGTGGCTGCGGTACTGCCATCGGGCTTGACCATTTCTACTGTACTGAGGTAGAAGCGTATATCCGAGATGCGCAGGGGATTTCCGGCGCCATCCGTATAGACCTCAGTACCGAGGGTGAGATTTTTCAGGCTATCCTGCACTTGTACTTTGTGGAGTAAATCGAGGCGGAGCTGAGGAAAGGTACAGCAATCCCCGCAGGTCTTGTCGGCATCAATAGTCAGGTTGACTGCATAAGCGTCTAGGCAGCCTTCTTCGAGCTGGGCGCAGGAGGACAGCAGCAGGGCGAGCGCTGGCAGACTAATCTTCCTTAGGGCGCTGGTTTTTTTCATAGTCCCGCACTATATTTTTTACCGTCTGTTTGACCTGGGAAGTGAACTCTTTAGCCAGGATCCAGTGGTAGTATTGCTTGTCGGTGGCCAATGTCTCGGCGACGGGCTGCCCGTTGTACTTGCCAAAGTTGAAGACGACCGTGCCGTCTGCGTCGTAGCGCAGCTTCTGGGTAGCATCCACGAATTTCATATCGTTGGTAAAGTCGTGCAGGGCCTGTACGTCCCTGACCACGGGCGAGGGCTGTGCGGCGCCGTGGTCGTCCACGAAGTCCTGGCCTTCGTAGCGCTGGAGCTGGCCAAAAAAGACGTCAATAGTAGCACGAACGTCGGCCATGGCGTCGTGGGCATCTTCGAGTTCGCGGTCGCAGTAGAATTTTAGAGCAGCTTTGAGCGTTCGGGGCTCCATTTTGTAGAAGATGCGCTGTACGTCCACGGTACGGCGGCGGGCCATATCCAGTTCGATACCGACCCGGGAGAACTCTTCCATGAGTAGGGGGATATCGAAGCGGTTGGAGTTGTACCCGGCGAAATCCGAATCGCCAATGAAATCCCTTATTTTTTGAGCCACCTGTTGAAACGTCGGTTTATTCGCCACGTCCTTGGGGGTGATGCCGTGTACCAGCATAGCTTCCAGGGAGATGGGGATGCCTGGGTTGATCAACATAGACAGTTCCCGGGGTTCGCTGCCGTCTTTGGGGTATTTGATCATGGCGAGCTGCAGGATGCGGTCGCTGACCACGTTCAGTCCGGTGGATTCGATATCGAGGAAACAAAGGTCGCGGTCTAATTTGAAAATCATGTGTTTGGGAGGCTTATTTTTTACGGTCAAAAAGGGATTTCAGGCCATTGGAGTACTGTACGCCCATGGAGCCGTCGGGATTTCCTATGATGAAGTACGCTTCGATATTTTCGAGTCTTTCGATCATAGGCATGGCGTTTTGGGCACCTAACACCATGCAGGCGGTGGCGTATGCGTCGGCGCTCATGGCATCGGGAGCGAATACCGAAGCGCTGAGCAAGGCGCTGCGTTCCGGATACCCGGTTCCGGGGTTGATGGTGTGGCTGTATTTCACCCCATCCACCTCGTAGAACTTGCGGTAATTGCCCGAAGTAGCCAAAGCGCGGTTTCGCAGGGGTACGGTGGCGAAGATTTCCTCCGTTTTACCATCCTCCCGGGGGGTATTTATCCCTATGGTCCAGTCTTTTCCTCGTGGATTGACACCTTTGGCCAGCACCTCGCCGCCGATATCTACCAGGTAGTGAAATACTCCGTTGGCCTCGAGCAGGCGGCCCACCTCGTCCACCGTGTATCCTTGTGCGATGGCGTTGAAATCGAGTTGTATACCCGGAAGCTCTTTGCGTAGGATGACCGAGTCCCTGCCTTTGGGAATCATCATGATTCGGGTGAGGCCGACGTAGCGGAGCAGGGAGTCCACTTTCAGACTGTCTACGGTGCTGATGTGCTTCGGCTTAGCTCCAAAGCCCCAGTAGCTCACCAAAGGCATCACGGTGGGGTCGAACGCCCCTGAGCTTTCTCGAAATACCTCCCTGGATTTCAGGTAGTTGTCTAAAAAGTAGCGAGACTTGGTCGAGAAGGTGAAATCCGTGCCTGGTGCGGTGTTGAAGCGGGAGATGATAGAGCTATCCAGGTAGGTGGATACCTCTGCGTTCATATCGTCGAGCAACTGTTCTATCTGAGGAGTGAAATCCCGCCCTGCGGAGTCGGCGTATGTGACGCGGTAGTAGGAACCCTGGGCTTCCCCTTCGATGGTTTGATAGGATATTTCCGGGTTGTCCGCTTTGTTACAGGAAAAAGTAAGCAGGCATATCCCCGGCAAGCAGGCCAGGAGGGCACTGCGCAGGGAGAAGCAGTCGGCAAATATAACCGGCATACGGTGTGGCATGTTTGGTAAGTGCTTTATTTCCGGGCTTTCCACTGCGCGTCCACCGAGTACCAGCCTGGTCCGGCGAGGGCTATGCTCACGTATGCGGTGAGGTAGAGGAGTCCCATTTCCTTGTCGCTGAAGGGATCGCTGGCATGGGCGTAGAACACAGCTACCAACATGGCAATGATGAGGGGTATGGTCGCCCAGCGGGTGAATAGGCCGAGTACAATCAAGGCCGCACACAGCACTTCTGCGAAAACGACCAGGACCAGAGAAGGAACCGGACCGATGCCGAAAGGATCTGCGAATTTGATTTCTGCATCCCCGAACAAGCGGTCTAACTTCCGCAGGCCGTGCCCATAGAGCATACCAGCGCCAAACATCAGGCGAAGGGCCAGGAGTGCCCAATCCAATTTTTTTGAAAATGCCATAACACTGTTTTTTAGGCCTCAAAGGTAATAATATTATGAAATACAGGGAGGTCGCCGGAATTTTGATCTCAGTAATGCATTCGCCTGAAAAACCACCGTTTGGTCATTTCGCTCACGATCGCGTATGCCAGTGCAACCCCTACCATCCCGCAGATGACGGAGGCAGGGAGCGGGGTGAACCCCAATGCGGAGGAAAAAGGCAGATAGGGCAGCACCAGCACCAGAGCCACAACGAGCGCGCTCGTCCAGAACAGGGTTCTGCTGATCCGGCTTCTGAAAAAACTGCGCCGCGTGCGGATGATGAGTAAGATGCACACTTCGGTAACGACGGTCTCTATGAACCAGCCCGTCTGGAATACGGCTTCGGAAGCATGGAAAAAGAATACCAGTACGCCGAAGGTGAGGTAGTCGAAGAGCGAGCTCTCGAGTCCGAAGATAACCATGAAGTTGCGTATGACGCGGTTGTTCCATCTTCGGGGTTTGGCCAGCAGCTCTCGATCCACTTCGTCAGAGGAAATAGCCAGGGCTGGCAGATCGGTGCTGAAGTTGCTCAGCAGGACCTGTGCCGGGAGCAGGGGGAGGAAGGGAAGGAAAACGGAGGCGCCAGCCATGCTGAACATATTGCCAAAGTTGGCGCTTATCGTGATGAATATGTATTTCAAGGTGTTTTGGTACGTTTTCCTCCCCTCTGCGATACCGTCCAGGATGACATGGAGGTTTTGCTCGAGCAGAATCAGATCTGCGGATTCTTTGGCGACATCCACGGCATTTTGTACCGATATGCCCACGTCGGCGGCTTTCAGG
>CAZSMU010000165.1:0-7398 GCA_964607915.1 uncultured Haliscomenobacter sp. | reverse complement strand
ATGGCCCTGGAACTGTGGTTCCAAAACCAACCGGAAGGGTAGCGGGAATAGCAAAAATAATTTTTTGCCCCCCCGGGGACCGGTCGCGCAACAAGTTTGATAACAAGACAAAATGAAATATGGACGAAAAATATTTAATGCCGACACAAGAAGCAGGACGAAAGTTTATTATGCGGCAAATACAAGGTAGTGTCGTTATGCTCAACTTGCTCCGCTTTCGGGACACAGCGGACTATTCAGACAGTCCCGAACTTATGCCCAAAGAACCATTAAGTGGAAAACAAGCGTATCAGCTGTATATTGAACATACTTTGCCATTCTTGACAAAGTCGGGCGGCGAAATTTTATTTATGGGCGAAGGCGGCGATTTCTTAATCGGACCGGCTACTGAACGGTGGGACGCCATATTACTCGTCAAACAAAATAGTGTGAATAGCTTCATCGCTTTTGAATCAGACAAGGAGTATATGAAAGGTATTGGACACAGAACAGCCGCATTATCCGATTCTAGACTTTTACCAATAATTCAAACAAAATGAAAGCAAATCGTCTATTCTTTTTACTATTATTTCTTTTGGCAGGACAGATTTCATTTGGCCAAGATGATGGACCCAAAGAAATAACCCCCCAAGTTTTACAAAAAATAAAAGCGGATGTAGAAAAACTCGTTCCAGCTTTTAAGAAAAGTCTTTCTAAACAAGATTTGACCGCTGACCAGATTGAATTTTCAGTAGACACCTTTCGCATTGAACAAATTGGGGCTATACGTATGGAAATGGACTATACCACAGTTGGTATGAATATTACAGTTGACGAAATGACTTCTTCCTATGATAAACTGTTGAATAAGTATTACAACAAGCTGTTGAGTATGCTTCAGCCAGAAGACAAGAAAGTACTCATAGCCGCGCAAAGAGCCTGGATTGCGTATCGCGACGCAGAGGCCAAGCTCATAGGTACCATGATTAAAGAAGAATATTCAGGTGGCGGGACCATTCAATCCATTATTGCAACCGGTTCGTATGCTGACCTTGTTGTCAAAAGAACCCTTGAAATTTTTAATTACTATGATGGCATTGTCAAGGAGAAATGAGTCTGCGACCAAATATCTGTAGCCCTTCTGTCCCAAAAATCGCTATTCATGCCGCAAATTATCCAAAACGGCCAGACACCGGAGTATTATTTCCAGGAGCGCTGCCACATCGCCGAACTACTCAATAGCGCCGATTGCCCGGGCGTGTCCATAGCCCGTGCCCGTGTAGAGCCGGGCGTCGCCACGGTACTACATATCGTGCGCGGGGCGGATGAGCTGTACTACATCCTCTCCGGTCAGGGCGAGGTGGAGATCGGCGGCGAGATCATCGGCACGATGCACCCCGGCGACCTGGTGCGCATCCCTGCCGATACACCCCAGCGGATAACGAACACAGGAACCGAGGATTTGGTCTTTTTGGCGATTTGTGCGCCGCGGTTTGAGGTAGGGCGGTATGGGGAGATGGAGCAAGTCTGATATGAAGGCCACGGCGCCAAAAGGCCGCAAGCCCCTGCCCGGGAACGGCAAACCCAACCCCCCTCGCAACAAGTCTAATAATTTAAATGAGCAACACAAAAATATCCATACGATTTTTTGACGACCGCGAAGTACGTGCCTTATGGGACGAAGAAAGTGCCAAGTGGTGGTTTTCGGTATTGGATATTGTTGCGGTGCTTACCGATCAAAACGACTACAATAAAACCCGTAACTATTGGAAATACCTGAAAGCCAAACTAAAAAAAGAAGGCAGTGAAGTGGTTAGTGCCACTACCCAGTTGAAATTACTCGCTCCTGACGGCAAAAAACGCTTGTCGGATATGCTGGACTACAACGGAATTATTGCATTGGGCAAAACATTCCCGGGAACAAAGGCAAACCGTTTTATTGAATGGTTTACTTATAGTGGTGAAACGATTGACGGGAAAAGTAAAACCAAAGCGTATGCCTTATTCGATAGTTCTTTTATCAACAGCATAGAAGTAGGCACAACGAAAGGCTTGCAGCAAATTCACGGATATTTATTTGGCGGATTGTATGACTTTGCAGGGCAATTAAGGCAGAAAAATATTTCAAAAGGTGGTTTTCAATTTGCCGTTTCACACTTTCTTGGTGAAACGCTGAAACAAATAGATGAAATGCCTGAAAACACTTTTGATGAAATTGTAGCCAAATATGTAGAGATGAACGTAGCCCATCCCTTTATGGAAGGCAATGGCAGAAGTACCCGAATTTGGTTGGATTTGATAATGAAAAAACGCCTGAAAAAGTGTGTGGATTGGAGTAAAATAGGAAAAACCGAATACATGAATGCAATGGTAAAAAGTCCTGTAAACAGTAACACTTTGAAAAAACTACTTAAAAATGCTTTAACTACCGAAATTGATAGCAGAGAAATGTTTATGAAAGGAATTGATTATTCCTATTACTACGAAGAAAATTAGAAATAAAATGAACGAAGCAGAAACCAGAGCAGAACGAATAGGCTCAAGTTTCCCCTCTCATTATAAAGGAAAAGCACTTCTAATGCCTTTTTGACCCCTCGATGATTCCCCTCGCAACAAGTCTATTCAACAGCCGTAGGTCAGCAACCATATATTTTTACGGCTTCCAGGCCGTAGCTAGCGTATCAATCGCTACACTTGTACAAGTGTGGAGTGCGCATGGATGTTGTTTTTGTTTAGCACCCAAATATCCCGCTTGCTCTGCACTTTTTCAAAAATGTCCAGTAATATGATTGGTATGTCTATTTGTCGGATTTTGGAGCGCAATGGAAGTCCTTTGTATATTTCATCATTTCTAAAATAAAACACAACTATGGTATTTTTTGAAGATGTAATCAGTCGCGATTTGATATTGTCCGATGCCTTTCCTAGAAGGGAAATCGCAGATGGCTGCGTATGGGAAGTTTCTGCTAAATACATAAGCTTGCCGGGAGAGGATGAGCCTGTTCAGGTCATAGACTTGGTACACGCCCACAAACTAGAAGAGGGAGCTGGATATGATAAGAAGGGATATATGTATCAGCTTAAAGAGTATTTGAGTACGATTAAAACATACTTGCAAAATCACCATCCAGACCGGGCCGCTATTTTTCAAAAAGCGGCTAATGAGTTTACAACGACCGTACTGGCTGAATATGATAATTATACCCTGTTTACCGGGGAGAGCATGGATTCGAAAGCCATGATAGTACTCTGTAAGCCGTCGGATGATGGATCCTATCTGTTCTATTACTGGAGAGATGGCTTGAAGGAATCAATAGCATAACAGGCTTGATATAAGGGTATAATACTTCTTATTATAAATAGTCAGGGGTCAAAAGAAGTTCGTGCTACTCCGATATTTTGTTGTCTGAGCATGCCCGAACCGACCTAAATTTAAACCCTCTAATGTAACACGATCTCCCTATCCTTCCAAAAAATATAGGGGAAATGCCATTTCCCCTATATTTCCCCAATCTTAGACTCTGTAAATCAAACTCTTATTACATGACCTGCCATTCGCCGCCTCCGAACCTTCCTTTGGCGTTATGGTATCTATCATCCAACTTTTTTACCCTTAGATATAGAAACTAACTTTATATTTTATTTTTTTTAAACCGAGAACCGCTGGACCTAAGGGAGGCTAACCTAAGTGGTGCTATCCTAATGGGGTCTGACCTAACGGACGCTAATATGGACGGCATCATACGTTAACCCCCCAACCCCCCACAACCCACCTACAACTCCTTTAGCCAGTAGCCCTTTCAAAAGACGAACTCTGGTAGGCTCAACTGCAGGTCTGATGCAGTCCCTCCAGGGTTCGTTTTTTTTTAACCCTGTATTTGAAAGGCTAAAATCCTGTCCTATTCTAGGAATAAAAAACCCAAGTATCTGATTTACAGATACTTGGGTTTTTTGTTGCGGTGAAGGCGGGATTCGAACCCGCGGTACCCTTGCGAGTACGTCAGTTTAGCAAACTGGTGGTTTCAGCCACTCACCCACTTCACCGTTCTGCAGGCAGACTGCCTGGGGCAGCCGGCTCATTTCAGAGACGCAAAATTAGGCGTTCTTTTCGGAATGTACAACTGCTGGGCAAAAAAAATTATACATTTTTCGCTTCCCCGGCCCGGGCGTAAACCTTCCGGGCCGCTTTGCGTTTCATAGCCTGTGAACAGAGGGCTAATCCTCTCGCACCCATTGCTAAACATGAAATGCGTATGAAAAAGTACATCTTCCGCTATCCGGCACTGCTCCTGCTCGTCCTCGGACTGAGTGGGTTCACGGGTGCCTCCTTGTATTCGCTCAACCAAAACGAATCGAACATGCTGTCGTTCTTTGCGAAAAAGAATACTGCCCCCGCAGTGGTAGAGACCATCTACCAGTTCAAGGTGAAAGACCTGGCCGGTCAGGAGGTCTCCCTGGGAGACTACAAGGGCAAGGTGTTGCTGGTCGTCAATACCGCGTCCAAGTGCGGACTGACGCCGCAGCTCAAAGGCCTTGAGGCATTGTACCAAAAGTACAAGGACCGCGGCCTGGTCGTCCTGGGCTTCCCCTCCAATGATTTCGGGGGGCAGGAGCCGCTCGAGGGCGCCCAGATCTCGGAGTTCTGCACAAAGAACTACGGCGTGTCGTTCCCGGTCTTCGACAAAGTGTCGGTGAGGGGCGACGGTGCCTGCCCGCTCTATCAGTTCCTCTCAGACGAAGCGCGCAACGGCAAAGTGTCGGCCAAGCCGATGTGGAACTTCCACAAATACCTCGTGGACCGCGACGGCAAAGTCGTAGATTTCTTCGCGAGCCCTACTGCGCCGGATGCTGAAAAGATTGCCAAAGCTATAGAAGCTCTCCTTTGAAAGTAGATATTTTAGCGGTCGGGGTACATCCCGACGATGTCGAACTGAGCTGTAGCGGCACGCTGCTGCGCCACATCGCGCTGGGTAGAACGGTGGGCCTCCTCGACCTGACCCGGGGCGAGCTGGGCACCCGGGGTACGGCCGAAATCCGCGATCGGGAAGCAGCCGACTCCGCCCGCCTGATGGGCGCGCAATTCCGCAAAAACCTGGGTATGGCAGATGGTTTCTTTGAAGTCAACAGGGACCATCTGCTTCCCATCATTCAGGTGCTGCGGGAACACCGCCCCGAAATCGTCCTGGCCAACGCCCTCAAAGACCGCCACGCCGACCACGGCCGTGCCGCTAAGCTGGTCGCCGATGCCTGCTTCTATTCCGGATTGGCCAAAATCGAAACCGCCGGCGAACATGGGAACCTCCAGGAGCCCTGGCGCCCGCGCGCCCTATACCACTACATTCAGGACCACAACCTCGTGCCGGATTTTGTAGTGGATATCAGCCCGTTCATCGAAAAGAAAATGGAACTGGTCCTGGCGTTCCGCTCCCAGTTTTACCAGCCCCAGGATGCGGAGTTTGCAGACGAACCGCAGACACCGATCTCTGGTCGCGATTTCTTTGAGTTCCTCAAGGCAAAAGGCCGTTCTTACGGCCGGGAAGCGGGCTTTGAATTTGCCGAGGGCTTCAATGTGGCCCGCACCCCGGGCGTCCTGGACCTCTTTTCCCTGGCTTGATCGGGCCTTCTATTTCCCCTCTAATTGATCTACATACTGCACCTCGCCCAGTCGTATCTTGAGCGGGAAGCGCAGCGTCTTTTCCAACTTGAATTCCAGGCGGCAAAAGAATGCCAAATCGCCGGGGGAAAATGCCCGTACGGGTGAACTCGAGCGGGGTACTGCTGAAATCCAGGGCGTATTCACCCGAAAGCCGGGAAGAGGGTAGGGCAGGAGCGCAAAGCCCTGCTGGAAAAGGCGTTGCGGCGTCGGTACAGATGCTTCCTGCCGCAGGGCCACGATGGATTTTCCGGCGATCCTGCCGGGTGCCTGACCGAGGCTGCGGCCTGCTGCCAGGCAGGCGACTAGCGAAAAGAGGTAGGGAGTCCAATGCGTTTTCATAGTGGGTTCGGAGCGGTTCTGTCCCTGCAAAAAACCTTTTTTTGCCTGCTTTTGTTTTTATATTGCGAGGATTTCCCTCGTAGCAAGCCTGTTTGATAAAAATCTGCGATGATCACCGACTTCCAACAGCTTGACCTGAGCAAGCAATACACGTATGTGGATTACCTCAGCTGGCAGTTCAATGAACGGGTTGAGCTGCTCCGGGGTTGGGTGTTCAAGATGTCCCCGGCACCTAATGTACAGCACCAACGCATCAGCGGGGCTATTTTCAGTGCATTGTACCACTACCTTGCGGATAGCCCCTGCCAGGTGTTCAGCGCACCGTTTGATGTGCGGCTTCCACTGCCTCCGGAAAAAGGGAATAGCGAAAAGATAGATACGGTCGTACAACCGGATATCAGCGTCATCTGCGATCCGAAAAAACTGGATTCCCAGGGCTGCATCGGTGCCCCTGACATCGTGGTGGAAATCCTCTCCCCGGGCAATACGCGCAGAGAGATGAAAGATAAACTGGAACTATATCAGAACGCCGCGGTCCTCGAGTACTGGGTCGTGGATCCCGACCACGAATTCGTCCTGGTATATTCTCCCGATGCATCCGGGCAATATGTCGGCAGCGTACCCTTCACCGAAGGGACGGTGCTCGTCAGCAAGGTACTGCCCGGGTTCCGGCTGGATACGGGCCTTCTCTTCAAGAAAGCGAGGGATTAGCGCGGGGGCCCTCCCGCAAGCGAAGAACAAATGGTCAGGTACTACGCAGATGCCCAGGGCAGCGACATAGCCTTTCGAACATCCCTGGCATGTGCTTACCACTGTCTATAACCTAATCTGTTCACCCCCTACGCCGCCCCCCGCAGCCCGGAGACGAGAAAAACAGCCGTCTCGTAAGGACTTTAAATGCATACCATCCTCTTTCCTGGTTTGTTCATCCCTACGCTGCCCCCCGCAGCCCGGAGGCGAGAAAAAACAGCCGTCCCGCAGGGTCGCCTTATATATTGAACGGCGGCGAAAATGCCTAAGTAAAAAACGGTGCTGACTCCCTCCGCCGTTCAAGATATACAGCGAAGGCTGTTTTTTCGACGCTGTTAGGGCGAAGGGGCGCCCTTTTTTTGTTTCTTTTTTTGGGCGAGCAAAAAAAGAAAGGCAAGCGAAGAACGAATGGTCAGATACTACGCAGATGCCCAGGGCAGCGACATAGCCTTTCACATAACCTCAAAATAACTACCTTTTTTTTGTAAACGGTTTATCGGAGTCCCTGGGCTCCCACTTTTTGCGTTCGCTGCGGGGTTTGTCGTCGCGGGGAAATTCTTTTTTTGCAAACGGTTTATCAGAGTCCCTGGGCTCCCACTTTTTGCGTTCGCTGCGGGGTTTGTCGTCGCGGGGAAATTCTTTTTTTGCAAACGGTTTATCGGAGTCTCTGGGCT
>CAZSMU010000164.1:0-7479 GCA_964607915.1 uncultured Haliscomenobacter sp. | reverse complement strand
CCCTGCTGGGATACGGCGAAGACGGCTCCGGCATAGCCCCCATGGTGCCCACCGACGCCGATGAAACCAAATACGTGGAGGATAAATTCGTCTATGGCGCAAAACTGGTGCCCGACCTCTACTTCACCTACCGCTTGAGCGACAAAGCCGCGCTCAACCTCGGCGTGGACAACATCGCCAACGTACACCCCGACCTGGGCTTCGCCCCCGGCGCCGCCGGCTGGGCCTTCAACAACGAAACCGGCGGCCCCTGGGACGCCGTGCAGATGGGCGGCAACGGACGGCGCTTCTTCGCCCGCCTGGCGCTCAACTTTTAGACGCTTCCTCAAGCAAAACAAAAAGGGGCGGCCCGGCGGGCCGCCCCTTTTTGTTTTGGGCGCGTCAGAGAAGTTGCTTACATATTGGCGATCAGCTCATCGCCAAACTCGGAGCACTTCAACAAGGTAGCGCCTTCCATCAGGCGGTGGAAATCGTAGGTGACCCGCTTCTTGCCAATAGCGCCGTCCATAGCTTTGATGATCAGGTCAGCGGCTTCTTTCCAGCCCATGTAGCGGAACATCATCTCGCCCGACAGGATGACCGAACTCGGGTTCACCTTGTCGAGACCTGCGTATTTCGGGGCGGTGCCGTGTGTAGCTTCGAAGATTGCTTTGCCGTCCACGTAGTTGATATTGGCCCCCGGGGCGATGCCAATCCCTCCCACTTCCGCAGCCAGGGCGTCGGAGATGTAGTCGCCGTTGAGGTTGAGCGTGGCGATGACCGAATACTCCGAGGGGCGGAGCAGGATTTGCTGCAGGAAAGCGTCGGCAATGACATCTTTGATGATGATAGCCCCACCGGCGACAGCGGCGTCCTGGGCGCGATTGGCAGCGTCGGCGCCTTCCCGGGCTGCGATGCGGTCGTACTGAGCCCAGGTAAAGACCTTATCTCCGTACTCGCGCTCGGCGAGTTGGTAGCCCCACTCCTTGAATTTGCCCTCCGTGAATTTCATAATGTTCCCTTTGTGCACCAGGGTGACGGAAGGCAGGCGGTTGTCCAGGGCATATTCGATGGCGGCGCGGACCAGTCGCTCGGTACCTTCCACCGAAACCGGTTTGATGCCGAGCGACACCGTGTCCGGGAAGCGGATTTGGTTGACGCCGAGTTCTTCGATAAGGAATTTCTTCAATTTTTCGAGCTGCGGGGTTCCGTGGAGGTATTCGATGCCCGCGTAAATGTCCTCTGTATTCTCGCGGAAGATCACCATGTCCACCCGTTCCGGGTTCTTGACCGGTGAGGGGACGCCCGTGAAATAGCGGACCGGGCGCACACAGGCGTAGAGGTCGAGTTGTTGGCGCAACGCCACGTTCAGGGAGCGGATCCCACCGCCGACCGGCGTGGTGAGCGGCCCTTTGATGGCGATCATATATTCGGAGATCGTACTCAGCGTTTCGTCGGGCAACCAGTTGCCCGTCAGGTTGAAAGCCTTTTCCCCTGCGAGCACTTCCAGCCAGTGGATTTTGCGCGTGCCCCCGTATGCCTTTTCAACGGCGGCATCCAGGACGCGCACCGAGGCTGCCCAGATATCCGGCCCTGTGCCGTCGCCTTCAATAAAAGGGATAATTGGGTCGTTGGGAATTACCAACTTCCCGTTTTGAAGTGTTACTTTTGAACCGCTCATTGAATCTTCTGTTTTTTGCGTTTAAATTTGGATTCGGAAAAGGCATTTCAGACAGGGCCCGCTTCAGGGATCAAGCCCCCACGGTCTTGTCGAGGCACCTCGCCTGAAATCAAATGCACCCCTGCAAATGACGCGCAAAAATAACAAAACTTCAAGAGTTCCACCTTCAAAAGTTGACAACTATCTATGAACCCACTCATAAATCCACAGCGCCCGGCGCAAGACCAGGAAGAGCAGCAGGTCGAGCGGGCACTGCGCCCCAAAGCACTGGAGGATTTCAGCGGGCAGCCACGCATCGTGGAGAACCTGAAGGTCTTCATCGCTGCTGCCAAACAACGGGGCGAAGCGCTCGACCATGTGCTGCTGCACGGCCCCCCTGGCCTGGGCAAGACCACTTTGTCGCACATCATCTCCAACGAACTGGCCACCAACCTCAAGATGAGCTCCGGCCCCGTACTGGAGAAGCCCGGCGACCTGGCCGGCCTGCTCACCAACCTCGAGGAAGGCGACGTCCTTTTTATAGATGAAATACACCGGCTCAACACCGTGGTCGAAGAGTACCTCTATTCCGCCATGGAAGACTACCGCATCGATATCCTCATAGACAGCGGGCCAAACGCGCGCAGCATCCAGATTTCCCTGCACCCCTTCACGCTGGTGGGGGCCACTACCCGCATGGGCCTGCTCACCCCGCCCATGCGCGCCCGCTTCGGCATCACCTGCCATCTGGACTACTACGATGTCGCCACCCTTTCGAATATCGTACACCGCTCAGCAGATATCCTCAAGGTCGAAATCACCGGGCAGGGAGCCCTGGAAATCGCCCGCCGCAGCAGGGGTACCCCGCGCATCGCCAACGCCCTGCTGCGCAGAGTGCGCGATTTCGCACAGGTCAAGGGGAATGGCACAATTGATGAGGAAATCGCCCAGTTCGGGCTCTCCGCCCTACGCGTAGATACCTACGGACTGGATGAGATGGACAACAAAATCCTGTCCTCTATCATCCATAAGTTCAAAGGCGGCCCTGTAGGACTCAACACCATAGCCACCGCGGTCGGAGAAGAACCGGGCACAATTGAAGAAGTACATGAACCGTTCTTGATTATGGAAGGCTTTCTGCAACGCACCCCCCGGGGGCGCGAAGCGACCGAAAAAGCATATCGGCACCTCGGCGTGCCGCTGCCCGGCAAACCAGGCACGCTTTTCGAGTTCAACGAGTAAGACAACAGCCCCTTTAAAACCCAGGGCTACGATGAGGCGAAGAACATTTTTGAAACAATCCGGGGCAGGTGCACTGCTCCTCGGCCTGGGGGCGCTCCCCCTGCCCGCCCTTGCCCGCTCGGTCAAGGGCCCTACCCGCTTGTGCATCCTGCACACCAACGACCTGCACGGCTGCTTCGAGGGCCCGCAAGGCAGAGCCCTGCAAGACGTCTTCGAAGAACAGATCCGCCAGGCGCGCCAGGCGTTCGACGGCAACGTCCTGCTCTTCGACAGCGGAGACCAGCTGGGCACAGCTCAGGGCGAATCCCGGCAAATAGAGGCTATGGCCGCCCTGGGCTACGATGCCGTTGCTCTCGGCAACCAGGACTTGAAATACGGGGTTCCAAACCTTTTCAAACAATATAATTACGATAAAATTCAGATTTTATCCAGTAATTATTGCTTGAAAAACACAGCTTTAGAGGAAAAAATAGCCCCTTTCCGCATCTTTGAGCGGGAAGGCCTGCGCGTCGGTGTCTTTGCGTTGAACGACTACTACAATTCAATGGTTTTCAAATATATAGATTGTAACGTTTCCGTTCATTCCCCGCTGGAGACCGCCCATGCCCTGAGCCGGACCCTTCGCGACGACTTGCAGTGCGACCTCGTAATATGCCTTTCCCACCTCGGATTCAACGCAGCAAACCAGTCGTACCAGGATGTGAACCTGGCAACGCAAAGCAGCGGTATAGACTTCATCCTGGGGGGGAACTCCCACACTTTCCTGGAAGCACCTAAAACTATATACAACACAGATAATCAAAGAGTAGTGGTTTCACACGCAGGCTGTGGCGGGCTGCTCCTCGGGCGTATTGACCTGGAACAAAACACAGAGGGCACTTTCCGTATTACCCGGCAGGAATACATCCCCACCGGAGCCAGTATCCTGGCGTAACACCCGGTCAGAAGCAGCTGTGCCGCAAAAAAAAATTTATTAAAACCTATGCCCAGGATTTCCTGCCGCCAAAAAAAATATGCACCTTTGTCACCCGGATGTAGGCAATGACACCGGAGGCTACCGGTAGAATTTTCTTCCGAACGATACCTTTCTGACTTACTGATAATTGACTTCCCCTTACAAGAGGAAGGCGGCATTTTTTTGTTGGGATATATACTTTGAGAGCATGATTAAGGACTACAACGCCGTATGGGAAGGGTGTCTGCAAACGATTCGCAAGAACGTAAATGCGCAGAGTTTCAAGACCTGGTTTGAGCCCATCAAACCGGTACGGCTGGATAATTATGCCTTGACGATACAGGTGCCCAACAAATTCTTCTACGAATGGCTGGAAGAGCATTTCGTCAGCCTCCTCAAAACGACTATCCGCAAAGAGTTGGGCGAAAAAGGACGCCTGGAGTACCAGATTCTGGTCCACGACAATGCTGCCGTATCGGTTGCAGCTCCTATGGCCGGTGCCCACGCTGCTGCGTCCGCCGCCACACAGGCCTCTTCCTCGAACGACTGGATGCCCCAGGGCATGGAGATGGATACTGAATCCATCAAAAACCCTTTTGTGATCCCCGGTATCCGCAAGGTCCGGATTGACCCGCAGCTCAATCCCAACTACCGCTTTTCCAACTATATCGAAGGCGACTGTAACCGCCTTGCGCGCTCGGCCGGGCTCGCCGTCACGCGCAAACCCGGGCAGACGTCCTTCAACCCCCTCGTCCTGTTCGGCGAGACGGGCCTCGGCAAAACACACCTCGCCCAGGCAATCGGCAACGAGGTAATCGCCAGTAACGCGGAGAAGACCGTCTTGTACGTCTCCGCGGAAAAATTTACGAACCAGATCATCCACGCCATCAAAAACAACAGCGTCACCGAGTTCGTCAACTTCTACCAACTCGTGGACGTCCTGATCGTGGACGACATCCAGTTCCTGTCGAACAAACTAAAGACCCAGGAAATCTTCTTCCACATCTTCAACCAGCTCCACCAGAGCGGGCGGCAAATCGTGCTCACCTCCGACCGACCCCCCAAATCTATGGAAGGGATCGAAGACCGCCTGATCTCGCGCTTCAAATGGGGGCTGTCGGCAGACCTGCAGGCACCCGACCTCGAGACCCGCATGGCCATCCTGGAGTTCAAAACCATGAGCGAAGGGGTCGAAATCCCGCCCAACGTCAGCGAATTTATCTGCTATAACATCCGCAACAACATCCGCGAACTGGAAGGTGCCCTGGTCTCCCTGATTGCCCAGTCCTCCCTCAACAACCGGAATATTGACCTCGAACTGGCCAAGGAGGTGGTCAAGAACTTCGTCAGCGAGATGAACAAGGAAATCACCGTCGAGTACATCCAGAAGCTCGTCGCGGAACATTTCAAGGTGGACGTCGGCACGCTGCAGGGCAAAAATCGCAAACGCAGCATCGTACTGGCCCGCCAGCTCTCCATGTATCTGGCCAAAAACCTCACCGACCAGTCGCTCAAAGCGATCGGCGACAACTTCGGAGGGCGCGACCACAGCACCGTCATCTACTCCTGCCGCACCGTGCAGGAAATGATCAAAACCGATATCTACTTCAAAGATACCGTTTCCGAACTGGAGAAAAAGATCCGAATGACGCTGAACGAACGCTAAGCGCACTCCCCCACCACGGATTCCGGAAAAACAAGAAATGCTATGAATCCATCAGGCTCCCTGAAACACCACGCCCTTGTTTTTTGTACGCTGCTGTGCTGCAGCCTCCCCTCCTCCCTCCTACCTGCCCAAGCCGTCGAAGTGGACGTACTGGTCGTCAACGGGGGCGCAGGCGGGATTGCGGCAGGCCTCCAGGCTGCCCGCTCGGGCGCCCGCACCCTCCTCGTGGAGCCGACGCCCTGGCTGGGCGGTATGCTGACCGCTGCCGGCGTAAGTGCTACCGACGGCAACCACAAAATGCCCGCCGGCATCTGGGGTGAATTCCGCTCCCGGCTCTGGGCTCATTATGGCGGAAAAGCCGCCGTAGAAACGGGCTGGGTCAGCAATACGCTGTTCGAACCGCATGTCGGAGCCCGCATTTTTCGGGAAATGGCCGACAGGGAAAAAAAACTGGAGCTATGGCTTCAGAGCGAACTCATATCCGTAAAGAAAACAGGGCCGGGCTGGACGGCCCAAATCCGTCGCAACGGCAGCTCCCAGACGGTCAAAGCCAATATCCTGGTGGATGCTACCGACCTGGGCGATGTTGCTGCCCGGGTCGGGGCAGGCTTTGATGTGGGCATGGAAGCCGCCGCCGCGACAGGGGAATCCTTCGCGCCGGAAAGAGCAAACGACATCATCCAGGACCTGACCCTCGTAGCGGTGCTGAAGGATTACGGAAAAGGCAGCGACCAAACCATCCCCCGCCCCGCCGGCTATGACCCTGCCGAGTTCCGCTGTGCCTGCCGCGAGGTATGCCCGGATTCCAGCGGCACGCCGTGCGCGCAGATGCTCAGCTACGGCAAGCTGCCCAACAACAAGTACATGCTCAACTGGCCCTCCGCCGGAAACGACTTTTACGCCAACACCATCGGAAAATCCCCCAAAGCGGCCCGGAAAGCAATCGACTCAGCCCGCCTGCATACCTTGCGCTACGTATATTTCATCCAGCACGAACTGGGATACCGGCACCTGGGACTGGCCGACGACGAGTTCCCCACCCCCGACCGACTGGCGTTTTATCCCTACTACCGGGAGGGCAGGCGCATCCACGGCCTGGTGCGGGTCAATGCCGACCATATCCTCAGCCCTTTCCAAAAGAACCTGTACCGCAGCAGCGCTATCGTAGGGGATTACCCGATTGATCATCATCATAAAAAATATCCGGCTGCCCCTGAAATCAAATTCCCGCCTGTCCCGTCCTTCAACATCCCGCTGGGAGCGTTGATCCCCAAAGATATTGAAGGCTTGCTCATGGCGGACAAGGCCATCTCCGTCAGCAATATCGTGAATGGATCCAGCCGCCTGCAACCCGTCGTCCTGCAAATCGGACAGGCGGCCGGGGCTATGGCCGCCCTGGCGGTGCGGGAAGGCATTCCTCCCTCCCGGTTGGCGGTGCGGAGTATTCAGCGGGAGCTGCTCGCCGCTGGCGCATGGCTAATGCCTTTCTTTGACGTGCAAGCGGACGACCCGCATTTCGCCTCTATCCAAAAAATCGGGGCTACCGGTATCCTCCGGGGACGGGGTGAGGCGTATCAGTGGGCCAACCGCACCTGGTTCGACCCGGAAAAACCCGTTTTGCGGGAAGCGCTCCGCAGCGCGCTCGCCAGCCTTCCCTCCCAATTGGATTGTCCGGGACCAACGGAGCAGGTGCTCGTCCGGGAGGCCATAGAACTGGCTGCCAACTTCCTGGAACCCACCGATAAAGCTGCATTGCCGGCAAAGGTTGCCCGGGATTGGAATGCCTGGGGCCTCTCCGCATTCGATCCCAGCCGGCCCATCACCCGGCGCGAGTTAGCCGTCCTGCTCGACCGCAGCGTTGATCCTTTTTCCCGCTGGGGCGTGGACTGGGCCGGCAATTGGAAGTAGGACTGAAATTTCTTATAAAAGCGAGAGGGGGCGGCACCGCGGTGCCGCCCCCTCTCGCTTTTATAGCAT
>CAZSMU010000163.1:0-7584 GCA_964607915.1 uncultured Haliscomenobacter sp. | reverse complement strand
TTGCCAAAGCGACGGGGACGGGACAGGAAGAAGTATTTTCCCGACGTAGCCAACAGATGGAGGTGGCGGGTCTTGTCCACATATTTGTAGCCGTCTTCAATGATGCCACGAAAATCCTGCAGGCCGAGCGGTAGTTTTTTAGAGATGAGAGGGAGGAATGTTATGGCCAAAGATACGAAAAAACTGGGTCCCCCCTGCAGGCAAAAGATTTTTTGACCCAATGTCGCGAACAACGCTTAATTTTGGCTTTAGCCTTATTGTGCGTTCGATGGTGTCTTTTTAGCGCAAACAAAACCTTCATGATATCCAAAGAGGAACTCGAAAAGTTGCTTCCGCAACTGGAGCAGGACAGAATAGAAAAGACGGTTTCGGTGAATGATGCGCAAAAGTTTGGGGAAGCCATCTGCGCTTTTGCAAATGACCTTGCCAATCATAAACAACCGGGGTATCTGATCATAGGCGCTCGTGACGATGGTGCCAAGGCAGGCATGACCATCACCGAACAAAACCTGCAAACTTTGCTGAGTTTTAGAACGGATGGACGGATTGTTCCTCCTCCGAGTTTGATTGTTTCCAAATTTGAGTTTGCAGAGGGTGAACTGGCGGTTGTGGAAGTGCAGCCACATTTTTTGCCGCCGGTGCGCTTCAATGGGCGTGTATTCATCAGGGCAGGCATAAGGAGAGGGGTTGCCAACGAAGCCGATGAGCGGATATTGACGGAAAAGCGGACAGCCTTCGCACGTACTTTCGATGTGTTGCCGTGCAAAGGGAGTACGTTGAAGGACATCAGTATCGAACTTTTTAAGCTGCGCTACTTACCCTCTGCCATTGCTTCCGATATCCTGGCGGAAAATGGCCGGGATCTGAAAGAACAACTGGCCTCCCTGAAATTTTATGACCTAAAAGAAGATTGCCCTACGTATGCCGGCATATTAATGTTCGGAACGAATCCGAGGTATTATATACCAGGTGCCTATGTGCAATATGTTCGATTTGAGGGCGAGGATGAGATAAGCGATGTTCAATTTGAACATACATTTGATGGCGACCTGACCACGCAATTAGGCCAAATGGAGCAATTCATAAAGGCCAATATCGTCAAGATGGTGTTGCCTGAATTGGGAGGGGACTATGTGGCCAATTATCCCCTGAGCGCCGTTAAGGAGCTTTTATTCAATGCGGTGATCCACAAGGACTATCAATCCAATGGCCCAATCCGCTTTTACGAGTTCTCCGATAGAATTGAAATTTCCAACGCGGGAGGTCTATACGGAAAAGCAAGGCCGGAAAATTTTCCCGATGAAAACGATTACCGCAATCCTGCGCTGGCGGAGGCAGTCAAAAATCTGGGTTTTGTAAATCAGTTCAATATTGGGGTAAAAAGAGCGAAAGCAGCCTTGCAAAAAAATGGGAATCCGGAACCGGAGTTCGTCATCAACCAGCCTACTTCCTTTCTGGTGAAGATTTTCAAAAGGCAGTGACATGAAAAAAATCATATTCTTTAACAATAAGGGAGGGGTTGGTAAGACTACATTGGTCTATCATTTCACCTATATGTTGGCAGAACTGGGTTATACCTGTCTGGCAGTTGATCTAGACCCCCAAGCGAACTTAAGCTCGATGTTTCTGTCCGACGACGAACTGGAACGGATCTATCAGCAAGATACCAACCGGGAAACCATTGTTACGGGTATAAAACCCCTTGACAGAGGGCTGGGCGATATTGCCCCGGTCAAAGTCCACCAGATTACGGATAAGATCGGATTGCTGGCCGGTGATCTCGATTTGTCCTTATTTGAGGATAAGCTCAGTTCCAATTGGAGTAAATGTATAGATGGGGATGAAGCTGCGTTTCGGATTGTTTCTTCCTTTTCAAGGATTATTGAAAATGAAGCGAAGTCTTTTGGGGCTGATTATTGCGCTATAGACGTAGGGCCGAACTTTGGTGCGTTGAACAGGGCTACGCTCATAGCTGCTGACTTCGTAGTAGTACCCATGGCTGCTGATTTATTTTCACTGCAAGGCTTGAGAAACCTGGGCGCACGGCTGAAAATTTGGAAAACGGAATGGCGGGACAGGGCCTCCCGAAACCGAGCGGTAGATATTTCCCTGCCTAAGGGGGATATTAAGCCCCTGGGATATGTCGTCATGCAATACGGCATCAAGGAAAGCAGGCCGGTGAAATCTTACCTGAAATGGGCCAACAGGATACCCGCTGTATTTAATGAATATGTACTGAGCAATCCCGCCGGTGCTGCCCAAATGGTGGAAATGGACGATAATTGCCTGGCTTTGTTAAAGCATTACCACAGCCTGGTTCCCATGGCCATGGAAGTTAAGAAGCCTATTTTTCAGTTAAAGCCTGCAGATGGGGCTATTGGGGCGCATTACCAGGCGGTATCCAGTGCGTACGCTGATTTTAAGTGCCTGACCGAGAAAATACTGGAAAGGATATACGCCTGAGCGCATGTTTGGAAAGTCGCTTTTTATAGTTTGGCGGTAGTTGCGTAAAAATCTCTGCTGTCCCTCGGGCAGGTTCATGTCTTCCACCACCAGGGGGACGTATCCGCTGTTTTCTTGATAATCATAGCTTTCTGACGGAAAAAACGCCGCAGGGCTCCCGGTCCCATCCGGGTACCGCCGATGCCGGAGTTTTTGAACGACTGCTTCTCCCCTTCGTGGATGATGGCCGTGAGCGCACAGTCGTTGATGCTGATGGCGCCGGCTTCGATATTTCTGCCTACGCGCTCTGCTTCCTGCCAGGTAGCGGCAAAAACGGCAGCACTTAGTCCAAACTGCGTGGCGTTGGCCAGACGGATGGCTTCTTCCTCGTCGCGGAAGGGCATCACGGGAATGATGGGGCCAAAGGTCTCTTCCGTCATGACCAGCATACCGTGGTCCACCCGGGAGAGCACGGTGGGCCGGAGCCAGAGCCCTCCACCGAGGGTTTGGCAGGCTTCGTCCCCGCAGTGCAGGAGCGCGCCTTTCTCTATGGCGTCTTTCAAATGGGCGTTCAGGATTTCGGCCTGCCGGGCTGAAATCACGGGGCCCAATTCCCCGCTTTCGATGTCCGGATATGCGAGCCGTATATTCCGGGCCTTGGCGGTGAGTCGTTCGAGAAATTCGCCGAGTATGCTTTCCTGTACATAGACACGTTCGATAGAAAGACAGGATTGGCCGCAGTTGACGCAGCTCCCCCAGAGGATGGAAGAGCTAGCCTGTTCCAGGTCGGCCCCTTCAAAAACGAGTGCGGGGTCTTTGCCTCCCAGTTCCAGGAAGCAGGGGATGAAGTGCTCTGCGGCTGAACCATAGACCTTTTTTCCGGTGGCCACGCTGCCGGTGAAACATACGAGATCCAACTTCGGAATCAAGGACTGGCCGGTTTGGCCGTCGCCTGCTATATACCTGAAAACGGAAGATAGCTCCGGAACGGCATCAATACTGGCCTGCAAAGGTTCGATAAAGCGCGGGGTGATTTCGGATGGCTTTACGAGGACTGTACAGCCTGCCAGGAGAGCCGGTATGGCATCTATGATAGAAAGCAGGAGCGGGAAATTCCAAGGGCTGATAATACCGACCAGAGGGTAGGGCGTCGTCTCCTGGTGGATTTCGATGAAGGGGACACTGGTTGGGCGGCTGATTTTTTCGGAAAAAAAATCGCGGGCAATCCCGCACCAGCGGTCAATACTGGAGAAGAGCAGTTGGACCTCCAACGTACTTTCCCGGAGGCGCCCGGTATCTGTGGCCAGAGCGGACACTAAGGCATCCTGTCTGCTTTGGGCTTCGGCTTTCCAGTGTTGCAGGGTGTTTATCCGGCCTTCTACGTCCTGGGCTGCCCAGGACGACTGCCCCTGCCGCAGGATCTTGCACTGGATTTGCAGGTCTTCCTCTGTAGGTAGGGAAATTGAATAGTCGCCCTCGCCCGTGCGTGGGTTGCGTGCTGTGTGCGTTCGGTTTGGGGGCATATCGTGCGGGTTTTTAATGGTCAGACGGGTGCGATGGTTCCCTGGCGGTGCAAGCGCGCGATGGCATCTTGAAGGGTATTGGTAAAATGTGGGCGTTGGGGGGTCACGCCATCCAGGTTGTTGGCCGGGTAGGCGCGGAAGCCTGCGTAGCTGTCGGCGAACAGTTCGCAGCGTTGCCGGGCGATGAAGTTCGACATTCCGGGGCGGAGGCGGGCCGAGCGCAGGGCATCCAAATCCAGGGTAGCGTGTGCGACCATACTCTCGCCGGGGCCGGCTTCGGCGAGGACGTGGCCCTCGAAGTGTACGATTTTGGAGCCGCCATCCGTAGAGGACATGGGGATATCTGTACCCTGTATCCCTGCGGAGTTAGCGGAGACGGTATAGGCCATGTTTTCGATGGAGCGCGCGAGCTTGGCCACATTTTTTTGGGTCAATAGCGGGCTGCCGGCTTCCGAACTGGAGTGCAGGAATACCTCGGCACCCCGCATCATCAGGCAGCGGGCGATTTCGGGATAGAGGATTTCCTCGGAAGCGATGCAGGCAAGGCGCCCGATTTCGGTATCTGCTACCGGGAAAACGGCTTCGAGCCCATACGCTTCGAGGTATTCATCCCATACATCGTGTGGGGTGGGTGCGAAGAGGGAGTTCAGCCGGCGATAGCGGAGGATGCGTTTTCCGTCGGGGGCGAGGATGAAGCTCGTCTGGAAGTAGAGCTGGGGGAAGCGGGCGTCCAGTTCATACGCGTTTCCGGACAGGAACACCTGGTTGCTGAGGGCGATATTCCCGAGCTCCTGGTAGATGAGGTCGTCGGGGTCGAGGCAGGCTTTGTCTTGCCATTCCGGGATGCTTTCGCCCATGGGGAATCCGCTGAGGAAGTACTCCGGCAGTACGACCAGTCGGGTATCCTGTCCGATAAACAATTTGGAGGCCCGTGTTTGCCGGCCGATGCGCGCACAGGACGCCAGCATTTTCTCTCTTGCCGAAGCGCGGGAGGCGCACCGGTTGACGGCCTCACAGGTGACTTGCAGGGCCAGGGATTTGTAGCGCATAGACTTGCAGTTAGTCGGTTTCCAGGGGTTCGGCCACACTTTTATACTGGAGGTACTCATCCAGTTGTTCCAGTACGAGTTCGGCGAGGCGCAGGAACTGTTCTTTTTCAGGGTCGCTGAGCTGGGAGAAGAGCAGTTCGTTCAGGAACCTGCGTTCCGGCTGGAGGCGGCTGACGAGCTCTGCGCCGCGGGCGCTCAGGCCCAGGCGCTTTTTGCGCCGGTCTTCGTCGTCCTCGATTTGTTCGATGAGTCCTTTTTCCAGCAGGGTATTCAGGATATTGGAAATATTGGGCCGGGAGGAGTCCAGGGATTCGGCGAGTTCGGAGGCCATGAGTGCCTTGGTCTGGGGGTTTTTCTGGAGATAGGGGATGTTGGGGTCGTTGGCCAGGTGGAGCAGTATCAGCCACTGCTGGGTAGAAACCCCGAGTTCCTGGCTGATGATGTCGCGTCGTTTTTTGAGGCGTTCGCCCAGGGTAATCAGAGTCAAAATGAGGGTTTCTTCCATCCGCTTTTCAATCTGTACGGGATGGGGTACGGTTGGGCCGTCGGTTTTTGTGTTCATATAGCTTCGATTGTAGCGCTTTCTTTTACCGGGTTTTTCAAAAAGGGTACAGAAACGGCTGCAAGGATACTCATTGCCAGGAGGATTTGCAAGGCTTGGTGGTAGTCCCCTTGGGCGCTTCGCAACTGCCCCAGGATCAGGATACCCATGACGCCGGACAGCGTATCCACCATAGTGACGATGCCCAGGATTTTCCCGTACGCTTTCCCTGCGTAAAATTCAGCTACCAATACCTGAATCATGGTAAAGGTTCCGCTGAAGCCGATGCCAAATACTACGGCATAGGCCCACACCATGCCCGGATACGTTCCCAGCAGATACAAAAGTAGGGCACCCAGGGCCAGGTTGAGGGTTGCTATAGCCATGATGGCCTTCTTGGGATATCGATCCCCCAGTTTGCCAAAAAGCAGTTTGCCGAGGATGCTGCAGAAGAAAAAAGCGCTCAACACGCCTGCCGAGGCGGGCAGCCGGTCGCCGATATCCTTAAAATACAAAGCCTGGTGCTGAATGACTCCGACAATACAAAACCACATCGCCCCCGTGACGAGCATGAGCAGGTAAAAGGACGGACTCCGCAGCGCATCGGCTAATGCAGGGCCTTCCGGGGATACACCAGACGCTGTCGCATCTTCTTGTAGAGGGCCTCCCTCCCGTCCGTCTACGCCAAGACCGATATCGGCAGGCCGGTTGCGGATGAAAAAAAAGAGAGAACCCAGCATGCAGACTGCCGCTATGGCGCCGAGCAAAAGCAGGGACCCCCGCCATCCAAACGACGCCGTGCCCCATGCCGCCAGAGGATTGAAAAGGGTGCCCCCGAAACTGGAGCCCACCAAAAGTATCCCCACCGCAATACCCCGGTACCGCACAAACCACTTTGTCAAGATATACATGCTCGGAATGATACCCCCCATCACGATACCCACTGAAAACAATAGGTACACCCCTGTCATTTCTACCAGGCTCCGGATATTCGCAAACCAGAAAAAGGCTGCTATCATCAAAAGTATCCCGCCCAGCATGACCTTTCGGGGGTTGCCGCGGTCCAGCGCAATCCCGATGAAGGGGGAAATGAGTGCAACGGTGAAGAACAACAACTGCGCAGGGCGCGTCACCTCGGCCTGGTCCCAGCTAAATTCGGAGATGAGCTCCGGATAAAAAATAGGCAATGTATTTAGTACCACGCCATTGCTTATGACGTAACAGACAAAAAGTCCCCCCAGCATGAGCCAGGCTGAATATTTTTTTCCCATGATGTATCTTGCATTTTTTTACACCTTCGTTCCTGCTAAAGGTATAAAAGTTAATCAAATTAATCATTTTTTTGCAAAATTATTTTTTCCCTGCGCAGGAAAGTGCGCCGGGCGCAAACTATACGGATATGGAAATGAATCCAAAGGTTGACCGATATCTGATAGCAGGCTGCGGCCGCTGTCCGCTGGGAGATACCCCCCAATGCAAGGTGCACCGATGGAGGGAAGCCTTGGAAGTCCTGCGGATGCTGGTACTCGATAGTGGGCTTACGGAAGAATTGAAATGGGGAGTCCCCTGTTATACGTACAATAAGAATAATGTACTAATTATAGCCGCTTTTAAAGAATACTGTTCGCTTAGCTTTTTTAAGGGTTCTCTGCTCGAGGATACCCGGGGGGTCCTCACCCTGCCCGGGGAAAATTCGAGGGCTGCGCGGCAGTTTCGATTTGTGGATTTACAGGCCATTCTGGATATGGAGCCCATCCTGCGCGCCTATATTGCAGAAGCTATAGAAATCGAAAAAGCAGGCCGGAAGGTAGATTTCCAGCAGGAGGAAGAACAGATATTTCCGGAAGAGCTGCTGCACCTGTTGGAGTCGGCCCCCGAGTGGAGAGCAGCTTTTGAGGCATTGACTCCCGGCAGGCGAAGGGGGTATATGCTGTATTTTTCACAGCCCAAACAATCTGCGACGCGCACGTCCAGGATTGAAAAAGCTATCCCCCGGATCCTGGCCGGCAAAGGCTTGCACGATCGCTGA
>CAZSMU010000162.1:0-7646 GCA_964607915.1 uncultured Haliscomenobacter sp. | reverse complement strand
GCCCACACTGTGCCTTTTTTCGGTCATATAGCATGGAGAGCTTGTACGGCCATCCAGTAGTGGGCGCTTCCTGGGAGGGGTATGTGATAGAGCAAATCATCCGGGAAGCCCCGGAGTTCTGCGAATTCTTTTTCTACCGCACCCAGAACGGTGCAGAAGTGGATCTGCTGATGATCACGCCGAAGGGCAGGAAGGTGTATATCGAAATCAAATTCTCTGTCTCACCCACTATTTCCAGGGGTTTTTATACGGCGTTGGAGGATTTGCGCCCCGATTACCGATACGTCATCACCCCTGGCGGGGAATATCTGCAACGGGCAGACGGCCTGCAGATATGTCCACTGGAGTATTTCCTGGGGAATGTATTGCCGGCAATGGAAGAGGCTTGATTTTATCGGGGAATTATCCGCATGTGGGAAGCAGCTTGTCCGCCCCCGTTTTCTTGAATTTGGGTATATTTGCCGCAACCTTGAAACGCGTTCAGAAAACTTTAGACTGGTTGCGAGGGGTCGGTTCGGACAAAGGAGAGACCCGGGAAAGGCTTCGACCCCGATTTTTACATTACTCGAAAACCATATTACCTGGATGAAATACACGCAATTAGGAAGAACAGATGTAACGGTGAGCAAAATCTGCCTGGGGACCATGACCTTCGGCGAGCAAAATACCGAAGCGGAAGGCCACGCGCAAATGGATTACGCCCTGGAACAGGGGGTGCAGTTTTTCGACGCGGCAGAAATGTACCCGGTGCCAAGCCGCCCTCAAACCCAGGGCGACACGGAACGAATCATCGGAAACTGGTTCGCCGCCCGCAAAAATAGGGATAAAATTGTGCTGGCCTCCAAAGCGACCGGCCCCGGTCCCAGTTTCCGCTACCTGCGCGACCCGCTCGACTTTTCCTCCGCCCAGTTGCGGAAGGCATTGGAAGGCAGCCTGCAGCGCCTGCAAACCGACTACATAGACCTGTATCAGCTCCACTGGCCAGAACGCAACATGAATATGTTCGGCAAACGCGGCTTCGAGTACGACCCCAACGATCCCTGGCAAGACAATTTCCTCGAAGTCGTCCAAACACTCGCCTCCTTCATGCGGGAAGGCAAAATACGCCATTGGGGCGTGTCGAACGAAGCGCCCTGGGGCCTCATGCGCGTACTGCACCTCGCTGAAACGCAGGGTCTGCCCCGTCCGGTCAGTATCCAGAACCCGTACAATCTCCTGAACCGCCTCTTCGAAGTGGGCCTCGCCGAAATTTCCATCCGCGAAGACGTGGGCCTGCTGGCTTATTCCCCTCTCGCCTTTGCTGTCCTCAGCGGAAAATACGAGGAAAACAGCCATGCAGACCTCTCCCGCGCCCGCCTCACGCTTTTCACACAATACACGCGCTACAACGCTGCCCCCACCCGCGAAGCAGCCCGCGAGTATGTGCGCATCGCCCGGGAATACGGCCTCAGCCCGGCCCAGATGGCCCTGGCGTACGTGAATACCCGCCCTTTTCTGACCAGCAACATCATCGGGGCCACTACGCTGGAACAACTCAAGGAAAACATAGCCAGCATTGAACTCGACCTGTCCGATGAAGTGCTCCAGGCTATCGAGGCCGTCCATAAACGCATACCAGACCCTTCTTGCTGATAGTTGCCATGCGATTAAAAGACCTCCAGGCTGCCCTCTCGGAATATGCAGCGTTCCTCAACGGACCCCGCGCCCTGCAACACTGGCCTCTCTGGGAAGCCCAGCGCATCTTTCAAGAGCACTGGAACCTCGATGCGCCGGATCTCGCCGCTATGTACGGAGCCAGCCTCGACAGTACCCAGACCCGTCGCTATTGGAGCCGGGACGACTACCAGCCCAGGCAGGTCATGATCCGCTTCATGCAACAGCAAGCAGATTTTACGCGCCAGATGTTCGCCGACCTGTTCCGGGAGGACAAGTCTGTGGATGGCCGTATGGCCCGCTTCGTATTCGCCTGCGACGAATTGTTGCGCGACCACCAGGAGCGCCACCCGCACGACAAACAAACTACTCATTACCACGGCGATGGCTACCAAATCGCCTCCCTCTACCTGGCTTTCCGCTACCCGGAAGCGCACAGCCCGTACTCCTACGCTGCTTTCATCCGTGCTTTACAGCGCATCGGGGCCACGGATATCCCCGCCACCCACGACCTGGAACGCTTCGACAAGGTGAGCCGCACGTTGTTCAAGTTCCTCCAAAACGATGCGGCGGTGCAGGAAGCGCATAGCCGACGCATAGACCCCACGCGCGATTATACACCGCCGAGCATGTTGATAGTCTATGATTTCATGTGTGCCCTCTCCTGACGCTGCCAGGGATGCAAAAATCCTGGTCATCCGCTTCTCCTCCATCGGGGATATCGTACTGACTACCCCCGTGCTGCGCTGCCTCAAACAGCAGCTGGGAGCCGAAGTCCACGTATTGACCAAAGAGTCCTTCCGCACCATCCTGGAGGCAAATCCTTACGTGGACCGCGTCATCTCTATCCGGCACAAGGTGGGGGAGGCCGCTGCCCAACTCCGGGAAACGCGTTACACAGCGGTGGTGGACCTGCACTGCAACCTGCGCAGCTTCCAGGTGCGCCTCTTGCTGTGGCGTACGCCGTCCTTTGGGTTCGATAAGCAAAATATAGCCAAATGGGGCCTGGTACGCCTGAAGTCCCGCTCTGTGCAGATACCGCACGTCGTGGACCGCTACCTGGCCGCCGCCGCCCGCCTCGGTATCGTACCCGATGGGCAGGGGCTCGATTTTTTTATCCCGCCCGATCAGGAACTGGAGCTGGCCCGGCTGGCTACAGAAATGCAGGCCGGGGACGCGCTGCGCGAGGCCATCGAAGGAGGGCAGTACCTCGCTCTCGTGGTCGGTGCTGCTCATGCCACCAAGCGACTGCCCCTTGAAAAGGCAATCGCCCTGTGCCGGAAACTCCCCAAACCCATCGTCCTCCTGGGGGGGGCACCGGAACGCGAAGAAGGAGAGCGTATCGCCGCAGAGTGCCCCGGCGTCTTCAACGCATGCGGCAGGTATTCGCTCCAGCAGTCGGCGTCCATCTTGCGGCAGTCGAGCAAAGTCATCGCGAACGATACCGGTTTGATGCATATCGCCGCTGCATTCCACAAGGAAATCATTTCGCTGTGGGGCAGTACCGTGCCGGAATTTGGGATGAGCCCCTACTACCCGAAGGGCATGTCCCGCAATGCGAGCGTAGAGGTACAGGGCTTGTCCTGCCGCCCCTGCTCAAAAATCGGGTTTCAGCAATGCCCTCAGGGCCATTTTTCGTGCATGCGCCAACTCGACGAGGAACGAATCGCCAGGCTGGCCGGGAAAAAATCCGTCGCGGAGGGTGGATAACTGCAATTCAAACGGATGAAATCCGTTACACAAAAAGACCAAACCCCAAAACGACATCAGATCCCTGCTGCAAAAAATCGCGGCAAGTCTGATAAAAAACAAGCCCTGGTTTTGCGATAATCCGTTATTTTGTGGGCGAAGAGGGTAGAAAGCCCCGCCCTACAGCGGCGAGAAGGCTATCGAAGCCAAAAAATGCCGGAACGATGCCGCCCTCCTCGCCGATAACCCTGCAATCCTGGTTGCTAATAGTCAAATATGCGTATGAAAATTCGTCTCTACTTGCTCCTGTCTTTGTTTGGCATGCTCAGGGCAGCGCAGGCTCAAGACCTGCATTTCTCCATGTTCAACATGTCCCCCTTGACGCTTAATCCGGCATTGACCGGCTCTTTCGAAGGCACTGCGCGCATCGGCGGGATTTACCGCGACCAGTGGGCGAGTTTCCTGAAAAACCAGTATGTCACCCCTTCGTTCTACGTGGATGCCCCTATTATCCGAGGGCTGCGCAAACAGGACTGGGTAGGCGTGGGCGGTATGATGTTCAGCGATAAGGCGGGTACGGCCGAGCTTACCAATACCGGCTCCATGCTCTCCGTCGCCTACCACGCTGGGGTGGGCAAAGATGGCAAACACCGCTTTACCTTCGGACTACAGGGCGGCTCCATCGAACGCCGCCTGGACACCAAAGCGCAAGACCTAAAGTTCGAAGACGAGCTCTCCAAAGACGTCGGCGGTGGCGGTTTGGGGTTTGGCAATGGCAAAGACCGCCAGCTCAAAGACAAAGCCTCTTTCTTCGACATCAATGCCGGCTTTATGCTCCGCTCTATCCTCTCAGAAAAGGACCAAAGCGAAGTAGGCCTCAGCTTTGCCCACGTCAATAGCCCTAAATACGCTCTGCTCAACGGTCAAACCGACGGCAGCCGCAGGCCCATGCGCATCGCCCTGCACGGGCGCCTCAACCACCGCCTCAGCGAAAAGCTATATGTCGAGCCGACCTTTCTCCTCCAAATGACCGGAGGTGCGAGCGAAGTGGCTGTCCAAACCCTGGCCGGCTATACCGTCAACCCAGAGTTCACCCTGCGCCTCGGCCCCGGGTACCGCGTCGGCGATGCCGGACAAATCCTGCTCGGCCTCGACTATAAACAGGAACTGCGCGTGGGCGCAAGCTACGATATCAACCTCTCTTCCCTGAGCGGCGTCAGTAAACTGCAAGGGGGCTTCGAAGTGGCCGCGTATTACATCATCAAAATTTATAAGAAACCGAAAATCAGTCCCGCAATCCTCTGCCCTCAGTTGTAATGCATGGAACTGTAATTATCTGGAATCTCAACGTCATAAATCCGGCAATCTATGTATATATCGAGAAGCATCGTCCTGCTGCTCCTGATGGTAGCCGTTCAGAAATACGCTCTTCTGGCCCAACCCATCGGGAAATCTTCCTACGAAATGCGCGTGGTCGTCGCTAAGGATAAAATCGCCGAAAAGGACTACTATAACGCGGCCATCCTGCTCGAGGAAGCGTACGAAGAACGCAAAGATGCCAGCCTGCTGCCTCTTATTGCAGAACTCAACCTCAAACTGCGCGACTACGCCCGCGCTATCCGATTCTATGGACAGGCCCTGCGCCGCGACAAAGCGGATAAGTATGCAGCGCTTCGCTACGACTACGGCCGCGCCCTCAAAATGAGCGGGCAATACGCAGAGGCCATCCCGGAACTCCAGAAATTCCTGGCCACCAACCCGCCCGACTCCCTGCGCGAACTGGCAGAATACGAAATCGCAGGGGCCGAACTGGCCCTTTCCTACTCCAGCGAAACTACAACGCCCCTGCTGAAAATCCTGGACAAAGACGTCAACTCCCCCTTCTCGGAGTACTCCCCGGTAATGAACCGCAGCGGCAAACTCTACTACGGAGGCTTCAACCGCAAAGAGGTCATCATCGTGGACGAAGACAACCAGGAATACCACGCCAAAATCTATGTCGCCACCAAAGATACCAAAGCCGACGCCGGCTGGAAAAAACCGGATTCACTCGCACAGGACATCAATCGCCCGGGATTCCATACCGCCGGCCTGAGCTTCTCGCCAGACGGCAACCGCATGTTCTTTACCCGGGCACGCCTGAAAGGCAATGAACTGGATTCCAGTAAAATATACTATAGCGTGGGCGGCGACGGCGCCTGGAAGGCAGCTAGCCCTGTCACCGGCTTTAACGACGACTGGGAGTACGTAGTCAAACATCCCGCCTATGGGGAGCTCTTCGGAAAAGAGGTCTTGCTCTTCTCCTCCAACCAGGAGGGCGGCTTCGGCGGCTTCGACCTCTACTACGCCACCGCTAAAGGGGAAGGCGTCTATGGTGAACCGGTCAACCTCGGCCCTAAAATCAACACCCCCGGCGATGAAGTCACCCCCTTCTTCTTCAAAGGAACCCTGTACTTCAGCTCCAGCGGCCACGCCGGCCTGGGCGGACAGGATATCTTCTACTCCTCCTGGAACGGGGCAGTCTGGAGCGAACCCCGCAATATGGGCCCTCAGTTCAACTCCGCTCAAGACGATCAGTTCTTCTCCCTCGACCAGGACGGCTACAACGGCTTCCTGACCTCCAACCGCATGGGCGGGGGCTATGTGCGAGGCCGCACCTGCTGCGACGATATCTACTCGTTTACCATCGAAAAAACAAAGGCAGACCTCGTCATAGGGGTATTCGACGCCCGGAAAAAACAACTCAACGGCGCTACCGTAGAAGTCATCGTCGTGGAAGCCCTGGGAGAAAATGCACCCACCGCAAAATCCAACCCCTCCGGCAACCGCTTCGACTTCCCCCTGGAACTCGACAAGTCGTACAAAATCCGCGTCAGCCGACAGGGCTTTTTCCCGGATAGCGTCACGGTGAATACCGCGGGGTTGTCCAAGTCCAAAACATTCCAGCACCTCTTCTACCTGAAACAACTGCCACCCCCGCCCGTCGAGCCAGAGTACGATACTATCACCCTCCAACAGGCAATCGTACTGGAAAATATCCTCTACGATTTCGACGACGATAAAATCAAAACGGAATCGGAATCCGACCTCCAGGTGGTGTTCGACCTGATGAACCAGTACCCCGAAATGGTCATCGAACTGAGCTCGCATACCGATTACCGCGGCAACGACCAGTACAACGAAGCACTCTCCCAGCGTCGCGCCGATTCGGCCAAGCGATGGCTCGTGGCCAAAGGCGTCACCGCTGATCGCATCGTAGCCAAAGGCTATGGCGAAAAAGTACCCCAAACCATCTCCGCCCGCATGGCCCAGGCCGACTCGGTCTTCCGCGAAGGCGATGTGCTCTCCCAAGCGTACATAGACACCCTGGAACTGGAAGCCGACCGCGAACGCGCCCACAGCATCAACCGCCGTACAGAGTTCAAAATCGTGAAAGGCCCCACGACGATTACCATCAAACGGACCAGCCTGCGCAAACAGCCACCCAAAAAGGCAGCGGTCAAAAATGCCTATCCCGCACCAAGTGCCCCGGATACGACGTACCCGCCGGCAAAGGTAACCATCAGCCCTATGTCCACGCTGCGCGGGCGCACCGACCTGAAAGGTGTACCCATCATGCAGTTCGAACAGCGGACAGTAGATTTCGGAGAAGTGAAAAAAGGCGAAAAACGCCGCCATACGTTCGAATTCGTCAACCTGGGCGATACACCCGTCAAAATTGGCGTCATCTCCGCCTGCGATTGTACCACGACCGAATACGACACCGCCCCGGTACCCCCTGGCGGCAAAGGCAAAATCCTCGTGATTTTCGACAGCACCGAAAAAGAGCACGACGAAACGATTGATGTGGACATTATCCTCGACAATACCGAACCCGATACAGGCCGCCCTATCATCGAACGCCTGCAGTATACGTTCGTGTTGCTCAAGTAGGGCAACTTGGGATTGTGTGAAAAGTTGCTTTTACATCCCCGGGCATTTGTACACTATCTGACCATTTGTTCTCTGCTTACTTTCTTTTTTTGCTCGCCCAAAAAAAGAAACAAAAAAAGGGCGCCCCTTCGCCCTAACAGCGTCGAAAAAAAGCCTTCGCTTGTATATCTTGAACGGCGGAGGGGGCAGCGTCGTATTTTGTTCGGGTTATGTAGCCGCCGTTCAATATATAAGGCGACCCTACGGGACGGCTTTTTTTCTCGCCTCCGGGCTGCGGGGGGCAGATGTATTGTAGGCTTTTTTACGCAACCCTAAAGAGAATCATCCACAAGTCAAATAAAAATCACCCCTCTTCGGATTTTTTTTCGTAT
>CAZSMU010000161.1:5698-7691 GCA_964607915.1 uncultured Haliscomenobacter sp. | reverse complement strand
CCAAAAGCCACCCATGCCAGACCTTAGCATTGTCATACCCGCCTATAACGAAGGAAATACGATTGCGTTGATCCTGGATAAAGTACGACTGGCCACCCTGCCGGAACGTATCGGAAAAGAAATCATCATCGTGGACGACTGCTCCTCCGACCATACCCGGGCAGAGATAGACCGATTCTGCTATCAGTACCCCGACTCGAATATCCGGTATTTCAGGCACGATAACAACCGGGGAAAAGGGGCCGCCCTGCATACGGGGATTGCCAATGCCACCGGGGCTTATCTAATTATCCAGGATGCCGACCTGGAATACGATCCGCAGGAGTACAAGATTCTACTGCAGCCCATCCTCGACGGCCACGCGGATGTGGTGTATGGCTCGAGATTCCAGGGCGGGAAAGCCCACCGTATCCTCTTTTTCTGGCATACCATCGGCAACCGATTCCTGACGTTTTTGAGCAATATGCTCCTGAACCTCAACTTGTCTGATATGGAAACATGCTATAAGTTGTTTAAGACGGAAATCATCCAGGCAATCCCCCTACGGGAGCAGCGCTTCGGCTTCGAACCGGAAGTGACGGCTAAGATATCCAGGGTGCCCAATATCCGAATCTACGAAGTCGGCATTTCCTACTACGGCCGCACCTATGCGGAAGGAAAAAAAATCGGCTGGAAAGACGGCTTTCGCGCCATTTATTGTATTGTCAAATATGCTTTGTTTAGGTAGACTTGTTGTGAGGGGTCCAAAATGCGTTTTAGACCCCTCACAACAAGTCTGACATTTCTTGTCGGGGCTAAGAAAAGGGTTTTTGCAGAGTCTCCGCCGGGAACGCATCCAAAAGGATTACTATGATCAACACAAAACTCTTTCTGGAGAAATTCTTACAACGGCAGCGCTTCAAGCGGGTTGAAAAAAAATACCTCCGCGGGTCAATACTGGATTTCGGTGGCAACGAGGGCGAACTCAAAGCATACGTGGAGGGGGATTATACCGTGGTGAACTACGACCATTCACCCCTGGAAGGTAAAACCTTCAACCACATCATCGCATTGGCAGTCATTGAGCACATCCCTTTCGAGGAGGTTTTTTCCATCTTTAAGAAGTTTGGAGAACACTTGCTCCCCTCGGGCTGCGTAGTGCTCACTACCCCGACGCCCGCCTCAAAACCCGTACTCGAACTGCTGGCGTCCCTGCGCTTACTGGATCGGGAGAATATCCTCGAGCACCAACACTACTGGTCGAAAACGGAGTTGTACCGGCTCGCGTCCGCGTCCGGTATGGAGGTCGTCGAGTACAAGACCTTCCAGCTTGGTTTCAACCAGCTTTGTATCCTTGAGAAAAAGGGCTGACCCCTCGCAAAAAGCCTACGTAACTTCTAAGGGCGCTGAGCAGGCTGCGGGTTGCGCAGGGCAGCCAAAGAGGTCAGAGGCGAATGCGTTTGGTTCCCGGATAGACCGCGACATTTTGAACTGCAACCACCGTCCGAAATACAACAAAAGCGGAAACAGGTTGTTTTGTCTGGGATAGTCAGCGCGGAAGCCAACGTTTCATTCGACCTCTCGGTGGCTCTTCGCAACAAATCTAACGAGTCGCGATTTAAACCGATACGACTTACCTATGCCTTTAAAGTATGTTTCATCGTGGATGGGCGGTGCATGCGCCGGAGAACTGAGCCTTCCGGGGTGTTGGACCTCCGTGAGCAGCGAAAAAACCGCATCCTTGCGCTTGCAGGACTGGACTGCAACTTATACGGAGGATTTCCGCCAGGTAGAAGCCTTGTGGCCGGAGGCAGCCGACCGGGTTTTCTTGTCCAGGGAGTATTTGGCAGTACAAGCCGAAGCCCTGCCCGAGGGGTTGCGCCCCCGGTTTTTGGTACTGGAAGACGAAGCCGGGCCCTTCGCATGGCTGGCCCTGCAAATAGTGGATTTCAGGGCGCTGGATCATATCCGGGAAGACTCGGTTTGGCAGAGTCAATGGAAGCGTATGTTGGGG
>CAZSMU010000161.1:0-5688 GCA_964607915.1 uncultured Haliscomenobacter sp. | reverse complement strand
GGGGAGACTGGCCAGCTTCCGGCTCCTGATTTGCGGAAGTTTGTTCATGTTAGGGGAAAATGGATGGTTGCTCCGCCCGGATTGGCAGCCAAAAGAATCCTCCTTTACCCGGGCCCTGGGGGACGTCCTGCGCACCTTGGCCCGTCGGGAAGGTGCACAGGTAGTCGTTTGCAAAGATTTTAAAAAAAAATGGACTCCCGCGGAAAGAGGCTGCCTACACCCCCTTCACTTCCAACCTAATATGGTTTTGAACATCCGGGAAAACTGGCATTCGTTTGAAGACTATCAGCAAGCGATGAGCTCCAAGTACCGGGTTCGGCAAAAGCGTGCGTTCAAAAAAGCAGAGGGACTGGAATTCAGGAACCTGGACGAAAGGGAAATAGAGTTCTTTTCAGAGCAAATCGCATCGCTGTACCAAAATGTGGTGTCGGCTTCTGGCTTCGCCATGGCTATGGTCGAAGCTCCGTATTTCCCTTATTTAAAACGGGCACTAGGTGACAGATACCAAGTGACAGGCGTCTTTGAAGACCTGGAATTGAAAGGGTTCTATTCTACCATCCGCAAGGGGGAGGACCTGGAAGCACACTTTATCGGATTTTTACCGGCATACAATAGCCAGCATCAGCTCTATCTGAATATGTTGTATCGCATGGTAGAGGAAAGCCTGCAGGTCGGAGCCAGGCGCTTGCTGTTGTCGCGGACGGCCCTGGAGATTAAAAGCTCCATCGGGGCGGTCGCAGAGCCTGCTTACGTGTACATGGCGCATGTCAACCCGCTGTTGAACAGCTTGGTGCCCCTGTCAGTAGGGCTGCTCGAACCCGTGGAAGTGTGGGAACCCCGGCATCCCTTCGGAAAAGCCGAATAGGCCCCGTCCTCTAAGAAACCCCGGGTACGTACTCAGGGGCGTACGATCAACTCTTGTCCTGGGCTACCTTCCGAAATGCGGATTGAAGTACTCCGATAGGTCGTTTGGCTGTATTCCAGCCAGTGCGCCGTAGCGGGGCTCAGCGCATCCGATTGCAGGGATTCCACGATGAAAACGCTGTCCGGCTTACGGATTTCCGCTGCCTTGTGCAGCACAAAAACCGCCAGGGCTCCGCTGAGTGCCAGGACCAGGAGCAGGGAACTGCCCAGAAGGACGCGGCGCGAGTAGCCCTGTCCTTTTCTGTTTTTAGAGCGGTCGTGACGGTCGAGCCGGCGCTCTATCCGTCGCCAGGTATGGCTATCCGGCCTTTCAGCTAACAAGGGTTCCTTTTCGCGGAACAAGTCGAAAATGTCTTTGTCGTTTTTCATAGCGCTTCCCAATCCGTTTGGTCTGTAGAAATCATTTCTTCCTGGTATTCCATCCCAAGCATGGCCTGTAGCTTACGCCTGGCCAGGATCAACTGAGATTTGGAGGTATTGATGCTGATGCCCAGCATATCGGCTATTTCGCGGTGTTTGAATCCTTCCATCACATACAGGTTAAATACCGTGCGATATCCCGTGGGCAATTTTCCCAGAAGGTTCAGTATGTCGCTGGCAGCTAAGTCGGAGTGGATGGAGTTCGCTTCCGCAAAATCCATATCCCCGATTTCGATGTCGAATTGAAAGAGGTTTCGCCGCCGAAGGAACATCAAGGCTTCGTTGGCCGTGATGCGCCGCATCCAACCTTCGAAACTGCCTTCCGCCTTGTATTGCTCGAGGTGGGTGAATATTTTGAAAAAAGCCTCTACCAGGACATCTTCGGCGTCTTCTTTCCGCATCACATAGCGTTTGCACACGGCGAAGAGCATGGGGCCATAGCGCTCGTACAGGTACTGTTGCGCCCTGCGGTCCTTTTTTCGGCATGATTCAATCAATTCGCGTTCCTGCATCGGCAGCGTTGCATTTGTGACAAGGATGCAAATTTGGGGCAAAAAGGTGTAAAACGGGTGAAAATTTCTGTCAGGAGGCCTGGGTCGGGGGCAGATTTCTATCTTTAGGGGCCTAAAATTCACTTTCTTTTTTGAAAAAAATATCTTTGGGATGAATTAGACGCCTGTCTTGCAACATTTCAAGGCTAAATTAGTTGCTTAAAAAAACAAACGGGTATGAAGCCATATTTCCTGATGCTCTTTGTATTTTCGGGTGTGTTCAGCTCGAGTGCGCAGCCGAACCTGCCGGTACCTCAAACCCAGCAGTCCCTGGTGACCAAGCTGACGGCCACCTGGTGCTCGATTTGCGGGGGGTCTGCCTGGGAAACCCAGAAAAAACTACAGTCGCAGCTTGGGGCAAGTGCCCTGGTCATGGCGGCTCACAGCAGCAGCAGCAGTCGTTTGTACAGCGCGACCGCGGCCGCTTTGCTCAACAATTTTGATTTTGCGGCCAGCCAGCCTGTTTTTTTCTATAATACGGCCCGCATCGGCTCGGGGGGCAGCACTACGGAAAACTCGATTATTTCGAGTGTGCAAAATGCGGCCAAAGCTGCGCCGCTCGTACAAGCCGGGGTCTCCGCTACGCTTTCGCCCGGCAGCAGAGAGCTGGATATCCAGGCCCGCGCGCAGTTCTTCAAGGCAGGCGAAGGCAGTTTCACCCTTTCTCTGCTGATTTTGGAGGATTCGGTGGTGATGGAGCAGGCGGCCCGTTCAACGAGTGAGATACACCGCAACGTGCTGCGAGCCTCGGCCTTTCAGGAGGTCTATGGCCAGCCGCTCGCGTCGGGGACGGTAGCGGTGGGCACCTCTGCCAGTTTCAAGGCGACATTTGCCGTGCCGGCTTCCTACAACGCCAACCGGCTTCGGGTCGCAGCGGTGATTTGGAAAAAGAACGGCAGCAAGTACGAGTTTGTAAACCTCAATATCGTGCCCATATCGCTGCAAAGCGTCACAGCTACCCCGGCGGATATCCAATTGCTCCAGGGGTTTCAGGTGTCGCCCAACCTATTGGAGGAGACAGCTAAAATTGCGGTGCAACTTCCCCGGCCCTCCGGCCGGGTGGCGCTGGAACTCTACGACCAGCAGGGTAGAAGGGTACGGCAGTTGTTTTTAGGCCGTCTGGGAGAGGGGCAGCACGAGTTCATGCTGCACCGGCAGGATGTCGAGGCAGCAGGCACGTATTTCCTGAGATTGCAATCGGAAAGTGCACAGGCGGTGCGGACCCTTATCGTCCCGGGCTATTAGAATTGCTGAAAGTCCAAAAATAAATTTCGCCGTTTCGCCCTGTTTTCCGTACCTTATGCGGAAAAAAACTATGAATGCGTATTTGGCAGAATTCATTGGGTCTTTGATCCTTATTTCGTTTGGCGGAGGTGTAGTCGCCGGAGTCACGTTAAAGGGTTCAAAATCGGAAAACGGCAGCTGGACGCTCATTTGCGTGGCCTGGGGCCTCGCGGTAACTTTAGCTATTTATGCCGTTGGGGATATCAGTGGGGCACATTTAAATCCTGCTGTTACCTTAGCTTTTGCGGCAACCGGCCAGTTCTCCTGGGGCAGCGTCCCGGGCTACCTGCTCGCGCAGCTCCTGGGCTGTTTTGCCGGAGGAGCAGTCGTATGGCTGAGTTATCTGGCACATTGGAAGGCTACAGATTCACAAGATGCTAAACTGGGGGTATTCAGCACCATTCCGGCGGTCCGTTCGTATCCGCACAATGTCGTGAGTGAGGCCATCGCAACGTTCTTTCTGGTTTTCGGTTTGATGTGCATGGGAGGAGCGGAATTCACATCGGGCCTGAAGCCTCTGGTGGTAGGGGTATTGATTGCAGCTATCGGCTTCTCTTTTGGGGGTACGACCGGTTTTGCCATCAATCCGGCGAGGGATTTGGGTCCCCGACTTGCACACGCCCTGCTGCCCATTCCCGGGAAGGGCAGTTCGGATTGGTCCTATGCCTGGGTGCCGGTATTGGGGCCTCTAACAGGGGGCGTTCTGGGCGGACTATGCCATCAGGCTCTTTTTTAACGAATCTCAAACAACGATATGAAATATATCCTTTCGCTCGACCAGGGCACGACGAGTTCCCGGGCTATTTTGTTTGACGAAGAAGGCAGGCTGCGCCAGGTGGCTCAGAAAGAGTTCACCCAGATCTTTCCCCAATCGGGCTGGGTAGAACACGACCCGGAGGAGATATGGAAAACGCAAAGCGGCGTCCTGCGGGATGTGCTGTCCCAATCGGGCCTTTCGGCCTCCGACCTGATCGCCGTCAGTATCACCAACCAAAGAGAAACGACGGTCGTCTGGGATCGCCACAGTGGGCAGCCCATACATAACGCGCTGGTTTGGCAAGACAAGCGCACAGCCGAGCTCTGTGCCCGCATGAAGGCGGATGGCCTGGAGGCCCACGTCCGAAACACGACGGGCCTGGTCATTGATGCGTATTTCTCGGCGACCAAACTGGCCTGGCTGCTGGACCAGGTGCCGGGTGCACGCGCGCGCGCCGAGAAGGGCGAGCTCCTCTTCGGCACTATAGATACCTGGCTGATTTGGAAGTTGACCAACGGAGCCGTACACGCTACAGACCCGAGCAACGCCTCCCGCACCATGCTGTACGACATCCATCAGAAGCGCTGGGACCCGGTTTTGCTCGAATACCTGAATATCCCGGCCTCGATGCTGCCCGAGGTGCGCGCTTCCTCGGCCGAATTCGGAACCTGTGCGCTCCTCGGAGGGGAAGTAGCTATCCGGGGCGTGCTGGGCGACCAGCAGGCAGCCCTCTTCGGACAGGCCTGCTTCGAGACAGGTATGGCGAAAAATACCTATGGCACGGGGTGTTTCCTGCTCATGAACACAGGAAGCGAAGCAGGACTATCGAAAAACGGACTGATCAATACCATCGCCTGGGGTATAGGCGATCAAACGACCTATGCGCTCGAAGGAAGCATCTTTATCGGCGGCGCAGTCGTACAATGGCTGCGGGATGGCCTGCGCTTGTTAGACCACGCAGAAGACTCGGAGTACCTGGCCGGCAAAGTGGACGATGACCAGGTATATCTCGTGCCCGCCTTCGCAGGCCTGGGGGCACCTTACTGGGATATGTACGCCCGGGGTGCTATCTTCGGATTGACGAGGGATACCTCTAAAAAACACATCGCCCGCGCAGCCTTGCAGTCCATGGCCTACCAATCGCGCGATGTGTTGGAAGCGATGGAGCAGGACTCCGGCGCCTCCCTCAAAACCCTGCGTGTGGACGGGGGGGCGGCAGCCAATAACCTGCTCATGCAGTTTCAGTCCGATATCCTGGGCGTACCGGTAGATCGGCCGACAGTGCTGGAGTCCACCGCATTAGGTGCCGCTTACATGGGCGGACTGGGAGCCGGGTTCTGGGATATGAGTACTATTGCGCACAAAAGACAGATAGAACACCTCTTCCAACCACACATGCCGGAAGGGGTGCGGGAGAAACTGTACTCCGGCTGGAAAAAAGCGGTCAAGCGGACGATGCACTGGCTGGATGAATAAACTTGTTGCGAGGGGAATCATCGCGGGGTCAAAAAGGCCCTTTTCTTCCCACACTGCGCCTTTTTGTGGTCATATAGCTGGGCTATACTCCCACAAAAAGCCTTCGCGTGGAAAGAAAATAACTCTTTTTCCCACCTCGCTGACCCCTCGCAACAAGTCTAAGACTTTTTCCCCACAAGTCTAATATCCGTTTTATGAAAACGACGGCCAATTTTCTGCGAAAGCAAACACTCGATCGGGTGAGTAGCCGGTGCTATGACCTGATTGTCATTGGAG
>CAZSMU010000160.1:0-7693 GCA_964607915.1 uncultured Haliscomenobacter sp. | reverse complement strand
ACCCCTTACAACAAGTCAGATGCTCACAATTTTGCAGGCCGCTCGTACTTGCAGCAGCCGTGCAGTTTGTCGTACACTGCATCGGGTGCGCGCACCGTATCGGTGTCATGTCCTACGGAAGCCACTTTTTCCTCAACCTGGAGGAGGGTGACCTTTTTCGTTTCATAGGTTACCGACAGCATGCCCGTCGCAGAATCCCAGGCGGCAGATCGCACGCCATCCAATTCGTTCAAGGCACCTTCGATGCGGCGCTCGCACATACCGCAGTTGCCATACACTTTGACACTGGCTGTTTTGACTGCTTTTTCCGGTTTTGCCTTAGCGGAAGACTGTGCCACTGTGGGGGCACAAGCGAGCAGCATAACGGCTGCAAACAACATTACGTACTTCATAATCCAAGTTTTAAATTATTTAAAAAAGTATACTTCTCATAATAAGTCTAATAGACTTGTTTAAGGAAACGAATCCTTCACCACTCCGCAGCGAAGCATTTCTTCGCCAAAATAAGGATTGAGCACTTCCCGCTGTCGGCTCACCCAATCCCCCCCCTGGTTATTAAACGCCATGGGGCAAAATTGGATGTAGAGCGAAGTACCACTTCCTCCGAGTGCCTTAATATGTTGAATCATCAATTCTGACAAAAACAGGAACTGTCGGCGCTGCGCTTCTACATCCCGTTCATTGGCCAGTTTACGGCAATGGGCTTTCAGTGCACCCAGGCGTTCTTGCCACCACGTTTGGAGTTCGGGAGCTACATCCCGGGTGGGTACAGCGTTCAGCAGCTGCAGCAGGCGTTCTGCCTGTCGTGCCGCTTCGGCTGGGCGCGTTGCCACCAATGCGTCTTTCACATCCAGATAAGCCTGGATAGCTGAGTTCCAGCGCGAGGCGAACGCGCCGTTCAGCAAGGCTTTCAAATCCGGGATAGCATTCGCTGAAGACGGGTCTTGCGTTACCAGGCGGTTCATCATACTGGCCGAGTTATTCAACTGAGCGGCTGCATCAATCACAAAAGCTCCCTGGACCACTACTTCTTCTCCGGGTTCCAGGCCGGAGAGCACTTGTATCCCTTTTTCGGTGGTCTCGCCCAGTTCTACTTCGCGAAACTCAAAAGAAGGGATGGAGGTCCCCGGCACCTTCACATATACGACCGAGCGCTTGCCCGTCCAGAGAACGGCTGTTTTGGGTACTACCATAGCCGTTCCGGTGCGGGTTGCTGCTGCCAGGACTTCTCCTTCTATGAACATTTGGGGTTTGAACGGCGCCCCTGCATTATCCAGTTCGACCCGCAGGGCGACGGTGCGCGACTGAGGGTCCAACAAGGGGTCAATGAACGCGATGCTGCCCGAAAAAGTACGTCCCGGGAGAGCGGGTGCGGTGATTTCCACCCGGTTGCCTGGTCGAATGAACGGCAGGTCGGGCTCATATGCTTCGAGTATGGCCCATACTTTGCGAAGATCCATCAATTCGAACAATGGAGAGCCTTCTTCCACATAGTCGCCGACGGCTACCCGGCGGGCGGTGACTACCCCGCTGCGGTCGGCGCGGAGGAGTACTTCGCGTTGTATTTTACCGCTTCTCTCCAGTTCGTCTATAAAATTTTCCGGCAATTTCCAGTTGCGCAGTTTGGCGCGGGCGGCCTCCAGCAGTATCGGATTAGTCGTTTTCATGCGCAGAGCTTCGAGGAATTCCCGTTGTGCGCTCAGCAAGGCGGGTGCATATAGAAGTGCGAGAGGTTGGCCTGCGCGCACTTCTTCTCCGGTGAATGTCACATACAGTTGTTCGATACGACCTGCCAGGTGGGCGGTTTGGGTCAAGGCCCGGCGCTCGTCGGGTGCGATTTTCCCGCTCAGGCGGATGCGCCTAGCCCCATTGGCTCCGACGCCGACGCGCGCCGTTTGGATATCGGCTATTTTGACGGCTTCGGAACTCATTTTCAATAAGGTAGCCTCATCTGAGGGCTCGTTTTCCAGGGGGGTGAGGTCCATTTCGCAGAGCGGGCATATCCCGGGCTCGGCTTGTCGGATTTGCGGGTGCATGGAGCAGGTGTATTCGACGGCTCCCTTTGCCGGGGATACCGTAGGAGGGGATATTTTTTCCTTTCCCCTACCTATGAATAACAGGTATCCCAGCCCCAGGCCGAGGCCAATGGACAGCAGGCTGATGATTCCCCAGGTGCGATACTTTTTCATATTCCCATTATTTCAATCGGCGTTCCAGTTCCGCAAGCGCTTTATGGCTTTCGGCGATCGCCTCAATTTCCGATAATTTTACCTTAAGCAGCGATTCTTCGTAGCGCAGCAGTGTCTCGAGGGCGGTACTGTTGGCGCTGTACGCATCCGTTTGTACGCGGAGTGCCGTTTCTATAAGCGGGCGTTGCCGGCGGGCCAGTTCAAAAGAAAGCTGTGCGTCCCGGAGTTTGGCCAATGCTTGTTCGACGGAAGCCGACAGCATGTTCCGGACCTCGCGTTCCTGGGCCTCCCAGGCGGTCTGCAGCAGTTGTTCTTCCCGGTCGCGGGCGCGGTACGTTTCGCGGAACAAGGGGACCCGCACCCCTACGCGGGGCATCCACATGTCTTGTCCGTCGCTCGGGTGGATTCCCCCGGCCCTTCTCATGACGGCATAGTCCAATCCGGCACTGATACCGGGCCTGCTTTCTATGCGGTTCAGATCCTGCCGTTGGCGAGAAGCTTCGCGAGCCAGGTCCAGGGTTGCCAGTCCTGGGTAGCTGAGCAGCAAGCGAGCCAGCAGCGAATCCGGGTGGAGGGCAAACAAGGCAAACTCTGCCGTTTTGTACACGGCGACCGGTTCCGAAGCGGGGCGGCCCAGCAGGCGGTTGATTTGCGCGACGGGTTCCCGGCGTGCATTCTCTGCCAATAACTCCTCGCGTTCCAGTTCCAGGATGCGCATTTGGACCTCCAGGACATCGGTCAATGCTGCGGCACCTCGTTCGATATTCGTTTGGGTCAAGCGCTCCAGAGACTGCAGGAGCAGGATATTTTCGCGAATCCGTTCGGCGCGGCGTTCTGCTTCGAAGCAAGTCCAGTATGCCTGGCGCAGTTCGTAGCGAATTTCCAGCCATTGCATTTCTACTTGTTCCAGGGCGGCGCGGGCCTCGGTCTGTACAATATTGCCTCGCAGGTCGGTCATCCCTTTCCAGGGGATGGGCTGCATCCAGCCCAGGGTCGCGGTGGGAAGGAAGGATTCGTTGGGCGATGGCCATGCGATGAACCCCAGGTTTGCTTCCGGTTCGGGCCATTGGCGCACGGAGGCCGATTTTTCGAGCATAGCTTTGTAAAGGGCATATCCTGCCTGGAGCCCCGGGTTGTTTTGTCGGGCGATCAACAGGAGGCTGTCCGGAGATTGTGCATACAGGCCGGCAAGTTGCAATAGAAAAAAAAGTATGGTTCCCGTTTTTTTCATGCGTTTCCTCTACTTTTTCTGTACCAGCGCCATTCCTGCCAAATACAGAACAACACGGGCACAATAAATACCGAAATAATTTCAACAAACAGCCCTCCAAAGGCGGGAATCGCCATAGGAGCCATGATATCTGCCCCCCTGCCCTCTGCTGTCAGGATGGGCAAATAGCCCAACAAGGTCGTCGCCGTGATCATCATTGCCGGCCGGATGCGGCGGTTGGCCCCATCCAGTACGGCCTGGCGGATGGCCTGTATCGAGTCTGGCGAGCTCGTTTTAAAGCGCTCGCGCAGGAAAGTCGCCATCAGCACGCCATCATCCGTTACGATACCGAATAAGGCCAGAAAGCCGACCCAAACCGCGACGCTCAAATTGACCGCTCGCACGTGGAAGAGCTCCCGGAGGTTTTCCCCCAGGAACGAAACATCCAGGAACCAGGGCTGCCCATAGAGCCAGATGAGGATAAACCCGCCGGCGAAAGCCACCAGTACCCCTGTAAACACCATCGCAGAAATCAGGACGGAACGGAACTCGAGGTACTGGATCAGAAATACGATAATCAAGGTGAGGGGAAGGATGATGGAAAGCCGTTTTGCTGCGCGGACGTGCTGCTCGTAGTTTCCCGCGAAGCGATAGCTGAGGCCGGGAGGCACCCGCAGGGCACCTGTGGCGATTTGTGTGTCGAGGTAGCTGCGTACTTTTTCCACCACATCCACCTCGGCATAGCCACGTTCCCGGTCGAAGAGGACGTAGCCAATCAGAAAGCCATCCTCGCTCTTGATCATCTGAGCGCCCTGCAGATAGCGGATATCTACGAGGCTGCCCAGAGGGATTTGCCCATCGCCGTTGGCGGAGGGCACCAGGATTCGCGCTACCGCATCCGGGTCGTTGCGCAATTCGCGGGGATAGCGCACGCGAACCACATAGCGCTCGCGCCCTTCCACGGTTTGGGTCAGCGGCATACCGCCAATGGCAGCCTGGATATAGTTCTGTACCACCTCTACGGTGAGCCCATAGCGGGCAATAGCGTCGCGGCGGATGGCAAGTTCCAGGTAGGGCTTTCCTTCGATGCGCTCTGCAAAGACGGCGGCATCCTTCACCCCCTCCACTTCCCGCAGCAGCTTTTCCAACTTCAGGCCGAACGCCTCGATTGTTTTTAAATCGGGGCCTTTGACTTTGATACCCATTTGTGCGCGCATACCCGTTTGCAGCATGACGATGCGCGTTTCGATCGGTTGCAGCCGAGGGGCTGACGTAACGCCGGGCAACTTGGTGACGCGAGCGATTTCCGCCCAGATGTCATCCGGTGACTGAATATGGTCGCGCCATTGCCGAAAATACCGGCCTTTTCGGTCTTCTACCAGCATGCCGTTCCCATCCCGTACAAAGTTGCCTTCCGAATCCACTTTAAAGCGCAGGCGACGACCATCTGCATCTGTTTTATACTCTGATTTGTAGAGGATTACATTTTCAAACATATTGATTGGTGCCGGGTCCAGGGCACTCTCTGCCCTGCCCAATTTGCCCACTACGCGATCCACTTCCGGGATGGCGGCAACGGCCATATCCAGCAGGCGAAGGTTTTTGACATTTTCCTGAATACCCGAATGCGGCATAGACGTAGGCATGAGCAGGAAGGAACCCTCGTCGAGAGAGGGCATAAACTCCCGTCCGGTATGTTTGAAGATGTATATACCTGCGGCGAGGATCCCTGCGGGCAATAGCAGAAACAGCAACTTGAAGTTCAGGAAGAACTGCAGGATAGGTCTGTATATCTGGGTCATCAGGAAGAGGAAGCCCAATATGCCCCCCAGGACGAGGGCCACGAATAAAAAGTTGACCCCCAGGCTATGTCCTGCCCCGAGCGGCATCCACATCCGGGTAATCAGGACGCCGATGAGGGCAGCGTAGAGGATATTTTTGCCCTGCTCGATATACCGTGCCCTCGAAGGGCTTGCGCGCAAGCCCAGCCAGACCGCCAGTAACCCGGCGCTGCCGACCACTGCCAAAGCGATAACTGCCATTTGCGGAGCCCCATTCGCAGCGGCGACGAATGCAGCCCCCAGGAGTATTCCATTCCCGAGGACACGCCAGAACCGGCGGGGCGTAGGGATAGAAAACACGGTGTGCGCCAGTGCCGGCAGTGCGACGATAGCCAGAAAAATAGCCCCGCCCAAGGCGAAGGTCTTGGTAAACGCAAGGGGCTTGAACAGCTTGCCCTCCGCTCCCTCCAGGGCAAAAACGGGCAGGAAGCTGACGATGGTCGTAAGCACGGCAGCTACAATGGCAGAAGCCACCTCTGTAGCACCTTTATAGACGGTCGTAAACACATCTTCGCCTGAGGGGCGGTTTTCCATGCGGTGTACGATGCTTTCCGACATGACAATCCCTACATCCACCATGGTGCCGATGGCGATAGCGATACCCGAAAGCGCTACGATATTGGCATCCACTCCCGTATAGCGCATGACGATGAAGGTGAAGAGCACTGCGATGGGCAGCAGCCCTGAGACCACCAGAGAAGCCCGCAGGTTAAACAGCAGGACGATAATCACGATAGTGGTGACCAAAATTTCTTGTGCCAGGTTGCTATACAGTGTCCCAATAGTTTCCCGGATCAATTCGCTGCGGTCGTAGAACGGCACGATGCGCACACGGGAGACCGTTCCGTCTTCCAATACTTTAGAAGGGAGGCCGGGCTCCAGCTCGGCAATTTTTTCGCGGACGCCTTCTATCACTTGCAGCGGGTTGGCGCCAAAGCGGGCCACTACCACCCCTCCGACCGCTTCGGCACCCGATTTGTCGAGGGCACCCCGGCGTTCTGCCGGGCCGAGGTTTACTTTGGCCACGTCGGATATGCGGATAGGGATATTATCGCTTACCCGGACCACCGTTTGCTCGATATCTTCTATTTTTCGGATATAGCCTAACCCGCGGACGTAATATTCTGCCAGGTTGATTTCCATGGTTTGGGCGCCGATATCCAGGTTGGTACTCCGCACCGCTTCCATGACATCCTCCAGGGTCACGCCGTACACGCGCATAGCTTGCGGGTCCACATCCACCTGGTACTCCCGCACGAAACCCCCAACGGACGCTACTTCTGCCACCCCCTCAGCTGAGCTCAGTCCGTAGCGCACATAGAAATCCTGGATGGAGCGCAGCTCCTGCGGGTCCCAGCCGCCGGTAGGCTGCCCTTGCTCATCGCGGCCCTCGAGGGTGTACCAAAAAATTTGGCCCAGGGCGGTAGCATCCGGCCCCAGGGCTGGTTGTACCCCCTGGGGAAGCAGGCCCTGCGGCAGTGCGTTCAATTTTTCCAGGATGCGGGAGCGCGCCCAGTAGAACTCAATATCGTCTTCGAAGATGACATAGATACTGGAAAAGCCGAACATAGACGTCGAGCGGATATCCCGAATCCCTGGTAGGCCGAGCAATGCCGAGCTGAGGGGATAGGTGACCTGGTTTTCCACATCCTGGGGGGATCGGCCCGGCCATTCGGTAAATACGATTTGCTGGTTTTCGCCAATATCGGGAATCGCATCCACTGGTACGGGGTCGCGGGGAAGCCAGGGGATATGAAAATCAAAAGGCGCGCTGGTGATCCCCCAGAAGCTCAACAGGAGCAGCAGGATAAAGGATACCAGTTTATTTCGGAGGAAAAAGAGTATGATTTGGTGCAACATAAAGGTTTCCTGAATTTGTCCCAGGAGCTCTGTGCGGTATTGCCCGATATGGGTAGCTGCGCAGGTCCGGAATGGTAGTCAACAGAAACCGCTGCACCAGCCAAAGCGGGCTGATACAGAGGTTGGGCGAGGGGCCACGGAGGCATAACCCTTGCCGAATCAAATTCGGAAAACCTGGATCAGGATATGGATAGGCACACCCGGTGGGGGCAGGTCAAAGGCACGGATTGACTTGAAACAAGAGGAGACGACGCGGGGGGGAAAATATGGCAGAGAAGGAATGGTACACGCTGCTATCGCGCATTCAAATGCTTTGAGGACGAAAGGGGAATACCATTGCGGATGGTCGAGTTTAAAAAGTTCGGCGCTGGTATCGCAGCAGCCCTTGTCGGCGGGGGCCTCTTCATCCGCTTGGTTGGCGTGGAAGGGGCAGGTGGCCACCTGTTCGTGGCAGGACGGCGGCTGCACAAACAGCGCCTGGGAACGGAACATGCCCCCGCAATAGTGCTTGTTGAGCACGATGCCCGAGCTTGCCAGGAATACGAGGGCTGCCAGAAGGATATGTCCGACCCGTTGCAACAAGTTTTATTTTT
>CAZSMU010000159.1:0-7904 GCA_964607915.1 uncultured Haliscomenobacter sp. | reverse complement strand
CTGAATTGGTTGTTCCCCCCTGCATCGGCCTTGCTGAGAATAGTCTGTTTGCTGAGGAAGTCAAAGGCTTTGACGGTGACGGTGACAGTGGCGCTGTCGCTCAGGGGGAAATTCGTCAGGTTGGCGTATTGGTTGTTGGCGGCATTGAATTCCAGCGACTGGTTGAAGTGGAACAACTTAGACGGACGGGCCGTGAAGGTTGTGCCGGCACCGTAGTTGACGCCTTCGATTTTATAGGCTCCGCTCTCATTGGAAATGGCGGCATTGACCACTTCGGGTTTGTCGTCGGCCCACTGGGTACCGCAGTGGTAGGCGACGAGCTTACTGGCCGTCAGGTCATACGCGCGGCTGCCCACGCCCTCGTCGAACTTCCAGTAGGCGGTCAGGCCGGGGGTAGTGGAGCTGATGCTCTGGCCCATGTACATCTGGATTTCCGTCTGGGCCAATTGGCGTTTGAAGAAGCGCAGTTCGTCAAGTTTGCCGTTGAAGTTGCCGCCGCCGGTCGGTTTTTGGCCGAGGAAGAGCACCGACTGGGCCGACTGGAAGGTAGCTACGACCGTTTCTGCGAGTTCGCCGTCCACATAGAGCAGCAGGGAGGATCCGTTGTAAGTGACGGCCACGTTGTGCCAGGCATCGGCGGTAGCGGCCGGGAAGGCGTAGCGGATGACAGTGGAGTCTCCCTGGCTACGGCCCACCCCGAAGGCAATACCTTTAGCCTCGCCCTGGCGCTGGGTGTGGAGCCACCAGTTTTTGCCGAGGTGGCTGCCGAGGTCAAAGATAGCGGCAGAGCTGTTGTTTTCCCCGATTTTGACCCAGCAGGACAGCGTGAAGTTGCCGCTGGTGGGAAATGCGCTGGAGTGCTCCACAAATGAAGAAGCCAGTTGATTGAACGACAAAGACTTGCCGATGGTGGGAGAAAGGGTGACAATCGTTCCGGGTACGGAGTTTCCGCTGAAGGTCGTGATGCGCCCGGTCACCACCCCGTTGGGGTTGAGGAAGCCGAGCGTCTTGCCTTTATACCCTTCCCCAAAACTGTTAATACCCGCTACCTCGTAGGTGTAGAACTGCCCTGCAATGACATTGAAGTCAATGAAGGAGCGCGATTCCCCGTCCACCGAGGCGAGTAGGGCCCCGTTTCGGTAGAGCTTGTAGGCATGGGCCACCGGGCTGAGGGGGTCGGGTTTCCAGTTTACCTGGATGCGGTCGGGCAGATCGCCTTCCGTGGCTTTGATAGCCGGGGCAGAGGGAGCCAACAGGAAGCGGCCCCAGAAGCCGAAAGCACCGGTGGCACTCTGGCCCGTATAGCTGCCAACCAAAGGCTGGCCGATGGTGAAGTTGCCGCGCACCGCCGTGTTGATGGCATTGCTAGCGCTGCCGTAGTTGAAGAAGGACTCTCCCTGCAGCACGTTGGCAGAGCTGATGGTCGTACAGTTGCCAGATACATCCGTCGCCAGGCCAGGGCAAGCGCCTTCGACAAGGATACCGTTGCAGTTGTCATCTATATTGTCGCAGATTTCGGATGCCCCGGGGTTGATGTTGGGGTCGGTATCATCGCAGTCTCCGGAGGCGGTGACGTAACCGACTGGTTGGGCGCAACTCTGGATGGTTTGGGCTTTGTTCCCATAGCCGTCGCCATCGTTGTCGCGATAAAACGTACCCAGGTCCGGGCGGGTACCGATGCTGGCGTTGCTGTCATCGCAGTCGGTAGCCGTCGTGACGTACCCTGAGGGGCGAGTACAGACTTGTACAGCAAATCCGGGATCACCCAGTCCGTCACCGTCGGCATCTCGGTAGTATGTGGGCACGGTGATTCCCTCATCTGCCGTACCGTCGCAATCGTTATCCTCGCCATCGCAGAGTTCGGTAGCGCCCGGATATACGGTGGCGAGGTTATCGTTACAATCCGTGGAATCGGAAACGAAACCCGCTGGTTGGGCACAGGCATTCTCAGACGTCAAGGGGTCGCCGTAGCCATCCCCATCCCTGTCGCGAAAGTAGCGGCTCGACTGCGGTATCGTCACCTGTAAAGATACCGTTACGGGACTGCAACCCTCCGAAGTAATCGTCACGGTATAGGTGCCACTGGCCGTAACCGTGGTATCTGATCCCGTGCCTCCTCCTGCCCATGCATACGTATCGCCTCCGACGGCCATTAGGGCAACGGAGCCACACTCGCCTGTTTTCTGTTGTATGGCGGGCAGTTGGAGCGTGAATGTATCCACGGCAATCAGCCCGGAGCTACTGCGGGCCAGGACCCAATATGCGCCTGATGAGTCTGCTGTAATGCTCGTATCTGTACTGCCGGTGGACCACAGGAGCTCGGCAAAGGCAATGGGGGCCGGAAAATCCGACACGCGGGCCTCGGCATCCACAAGGCTGTTCGATAAAGTCCCGTGGCGGCCATTCAGGGAGTAATCGTACACGATGGAATCCGAGAGCGATTCGTTGAAGCGGTAGTACAGCTCCAGGGCGGTACCCGGAGCGGCTTCCCGGTTGGGGTTGTGGTTGGGAATATCTTCCTTTCGGACGTTCCAGACCCGCAGTTCGTCTATCAGGCCATGAAACGCAAGGGTTGTTTGCCCTGAGCCGATGCGCAGGCTATTGTTATCAAAGGTCACATCGCTGCCTGCGGAGGCCGCACTAAGCTCCAGGTTACCGTCCAGAAAGCCCTGGTAAGTATCTGCTGTTTTATCCCGGGAAAAGAGGAGGTGATGCCATTTCCCGTCCCGCAGATCGATAGTGCCGGTGCTGACTATCCCCCCCCACTCCGTACTCAACCGTCCGTTGGCGTTGATGGCCCAGTTGACGTTCGCCCCGTTGGTGCCGGTGGACATCAGCCTGCCGACTTCCTCGGAGGCGGTCAGGCCGCTATCCCCGACGACGGGTACCTTCACCCACATTTCCACAGTAAAGCTTTGGGAACCAATAGGCAAGGCAGAGGGAACCGACACCGACTGGCCCGTCACCCCGGTAAAGCTCAGGGCGCTGCCGGCAGTATTATTGCGATAGGACAGGCTCGCACTCGACGTGGTCGCGCAACCCCGAGTGATATTCTGCAGTAGTGAGCGTTCAAACTGCCGCCAGTAGGTCCTCAGGGCCGCGTTTTGCCCCTGATAGGCATCAATAGCGTTGGTCCAAACGACTTCCCTATCCGCATCCATAAGGGTGAGTTGCAGGTTCCGCGCCCGTACAGCCACATTTTCCGATTCTGAAAAGCGGTTGACGATTTCGATGCGGGACAGGTCGAAGACGGCACCGAGATCAATTTCGACAAAGCCTGCTTTGCCGGCTACGGCACTGCCGCCAGCTGTAGTTGTGCTGCCGTCCACGTAGTTGGCTTTCGCCAGCGAGGCTCCCTCGGAATCCGTGGTCACGGGCTTGTTCAGGGCTACGTTGGTGCCCGTACCGTTTTGTATGGCGCGGATTTCCGCCAGGTGCAAAAAATCGCCGACGCCGGCGCTGTTCTGCGCGACGCGGATGTAGCGTACGTCCTGGGCCTGCAAGATGCTCACAGCCCCTAACAGACAGGCGATGGCCACATATATGCGTAGGTATTTTTTCATAATAGTTTTGCTTTGTGAATGAAAAAGCAGGATGGTAATGGGCTACTCATTTAGTATTTGATAAAGTAATGGACCGCTGTATTGACCGGGCGGGTTTCCTCCCAGTCCCATCCATTAATCGAAATCGTTGGGTGGCTATGCGCCCCTGCGGATTGCGTGGCAACATTGTATTGGATCCCAAGTGTATTAATAAAAACGCCCGTGAGACAACCGCAATGTAATACTTGAAACCCGTATCTGTAGTCAAAGGGCCGGGATCCATGGTTAGTACCCGAGCCAGTGGCATTTACAAAAATCCTCTGGTGGGTATGCCCCCCAGCTTGGTTTAGCGTAGCTGTAAAGGGAATTCTGGGCTTGCCCGTCGCGTAGCCCTGGAACGATCCTGCCACCCGGTTAGAATCCACACCCCGGCCCCGGTCGAGGCCCCGAATGAACTCGTAGCGCAGGTCCGGAACATTGAAGTTCGTACCGCTACCAGCCCCCATACCGGAGCTCCCATTTCCGTAAGTAGTGCCGATTCGATCGAACAGGGTTGGGAAGTCTGTGCTTTTCAAGGCCCGACCATCGCAGGGCAGCCAACCATCCGGGATCTGCGTCAGAGGGCCGGCATACGCGACCACCATACCGCTGGGCACACTGCCCGGGGAGCGCAGGGCATAACGAGCAGCTGGCGCGGCTGTAAAAAGGGCACGGGGCGATAGCTCCGTACCGCCGTCCACGGATACCCCCAGATAAAGTGTCTGGTTGAACTGAATGTTGCCCAGAGGCGTTATCTTGCCCAGGAGAGCGCTATACACCCCGCCTTCGATACGGATATCGCTTTGCTCTTCCGTCCAGATGGCCGTACCTCCGGTCGCCGTATTGTAGATTCGAAACTTGAGGCTGTAGTTGCCCGTAGGGAAGACCGAGCCGTCTGTATTCCGCAAGACCCCTTGCACACTGATAGGGATTTCCTGCGCGTGTAAGAAAGGCACCCATAGTAAAAAGCAGGCGGTCATCCATATCGTTTTATGTAACAGATTTTTCATATTTTTAGGATTGATCATAAAATAAGCATGAGGGCATTAGAGTATTTTACTGAAAAAATATGGCCTATAGCGCCCTCAGAATTTGATACAGTAAATCAAAGCGCGGTTCCTGGGGCGGGTCTCACTATCACCACCCCCCAGGGTACCTGTATGAGAATGATCACCACCTGATTCTGTAGTCGAGACAAGGCTGATTACCCGTTCGCTACCCAGTCCATTGCCTTTGGCGCCATCTCTATATAGCAAATGGGATATAGAGATGGTGGGATGGTTATGTTGGCCTGCCGAGGAAGTCGTTCCCACACTCAAGGCCTTGACGGGGCTTGCTGTAGAGGCAGCCTGGACGACTCCGAGGGCAGGCCTGGAGCCGAACCTCCCGGCGTCGGCACCGCGCAGAAACTGGCCGTTGAGATTCGGCACATTAAAATCCGTGCCACCGCCGGCCCCTGCTCCACTTGTGCCGTTGCCATAGGTCGTACCGATGACGGCAAACAATATAGGATAATCCGTACTTTTAAGGGCACGCCCATCGCACGGAAACCAACCATAAGGGACCTTCCCCAGAAAACCGGCGAACGGGGCTATCATCCCGGGCTCCGCACCGCCCCCACCCCTGCTGGCAAACAATGCAGAAGGCGCGGCCGTCAACTCCGAGCGCGGGATGAACTCCGGCTGGTCGCCTAACGAAACCCCCAGAAAGTACGGGCGGTCAAAGGGCAAGTGCAGCGGGGTCACGCTGCCGAGCGCCACGCTGTACACACCGTCTTGCAACTGCACATTCGGCTGGGTCTCTGTCCATAGCACCTGTGCATCGCTCTCGTTTGACAAATAAATCCGGAAGGTAAGCGAATAGGTGCCTTCCGGCAGAGCTGTACCTTCACTACTTTTGAGCACGCCCTGAATGACGAGCGGCAGGTCTTGCGCAAGCACAGGGACTCCCGCCATCATCATCAACAGCAGGGCAATCCGTGGTAAATTCAGTTTCTTCATAGGTCCATGTTTTAATTGCGCACTTTAATAAAGAAAGACATCGCCACGTTCCGCGGCCGGGTTTCCGAGTCCCCACCCGTGTTGTTATTGGTTGCCGTATGTGTATGCAGACCGCTGCTTGGGAACGTACCGGTGGCATACCACAAACTCCATCGGTTCTCAAAACCGGAAAAGGCTGAGTACGAATTCAAACGCCCAGTTCCGAGATTGTTAGGGGCATTGGATATTGAGGTAATCCGGTTATAGCCACTGGTCGAGCTGAGGGTATGGCTATGGTTCCCGTTCACACTTGTCTGGACGGCTACGGCCGTATTAGGGGCATTTTCCCTTAGCCCACTGGGCCTGGCGGTGGTATATTCCTGCTGGGCCCCGGCGTTTGCCCCGGCCACTGCCCCGCGGATGAATTCCCCGCGCAGGTCGGGCAGGTTGAAGTCGGTGCCGGCGCCGGCGCCAGCGCCGGCGCTGCCGTTGCCCCACAGGGTGCCGATGGCGGTGAACAAGTCCGGGTATTGCGTACTTTTCAAAGCCCGGCCGTCGCAGAGCAGCCATCCATCCGGGACGGTAGTGCTGCCGGAAGCCCAGGACATCACGAAGCCTACTGGCATATCGTTGCCCAACTTGAACGCATACAGCGCGTACGGGGAAGAGGTCAGCCGGGTACGGGGGGTCAATTCCGCCCCGCTTCCCACTGTGGTGCCCAGGAAGAGGTTTTCGGTAAAGGTGATATTGATGGGCGTCACGGAGCCGAGCTGGGCGCTGTAGACCCCGGCACGCACCGGCACGCTGGCCTGGGTTTCGGTCCACACCGCTGTGCCGCCACTGGAGGCAGTGTACAGACGGAAGGTCATGTTGTACCTCCCGTCGGCGACAGCGGTACCGTCGCCGTTTTTAAGGGTCCCCTGGATGCTGAGGGGGGGCTTGGTCTGGGCCTGCAGCGGGGTGGCCGCAGCCCCGAAGAGCAGGAGAAGGAGTAAGATGTTTGGACGCATAGCTTGCAGGTTTAATGGAACGGAAATGAGGATTTCCCTCCAGGATTACCCTGCAAAGGTCTGACACCTGAAATGAAGAATACTGCAAAAATTGCCAAGAAAACTGCAAAATGAGGGGTTTGGAGGGGGAATGGCGCTGTTTTGAACTTTTTCTGGAAGAGTATGGGTGGTATTTTCAAACGTCATCCCGACCCTGCCAGTTTCTTCCTGATGCGGGTCAGGGACTGGCGCTCGATGCCCAGGTAAGAGGATAAATGAGACAGAGAAACCCGGTTGAACAGGTCGGGGCTGTCTTTCATAAAATCGAGGTACCTCGACTCGGCGCTATCAAAGAGGAAGCTCTCGATTCGCCTCTGTTGAAATTTCAATACTTCTTCAGCCACCAGGCGGCCGTATCGCTCCAGGTTGGGAAACCTGTCGTACCCTTTCTGGATATGGGTATAGGTCAGGTTGACGATTACCGATGGTTCGATACACTGGAAGTAGTATTTACCGGGTGTTTGTGTGATGAAGGCGGCGTAGTGGGTAGCGTATCTGTTTTCGCGGATAAAATTCACGGTGATTTCATTGCCTTTTGCATCCACGTAAAAAGCCCGGAGCAAGCCCTCCGCGACGAAGCCGATTTCTTTTTGGACCGCGTTGGCATGGATGTAAAAGTGCTTTGGCCCGAGTTGAGAAACGCTAAGGCCACTTTTGAGAAACGCCAGTTCCTCCTCTGTCACCTTGGGACAAAGCTTCCTGACAGAACCCAGAAAGAGGTCGGTTGCCGTGCTCAAATATTAGACTTGTTACAGCGTTAGCTTCATCATGATGTCGGTCTGCTCCTCATCCCCCAGTTTAAAGATGTGCCTGTCAAACGCGACAAAGCCGTTTTTTTGGTAAAATCGGATTGCCCTGGGGTTTTCTTCCCAAACGCCCAGCCACAGGTATGCGGCATGGGACTGCCGAGCTACTTCCAGAGCTTTTTCGAAGAGCAAATCTCCTACTTTTTTTCCGTGCCAGTCCTTCAGTACATAAATCCGTTCAATCTCGACTGCACTTCGGTCCTGCAGCTCGGTCTGGGATGCGCCGGAGTTCAGCTTCAAGTACCCTATCACTTTCTCGCCGGACCAGGCGAAGTAAAACGTGGAGCTCTCCTCGGCTAACTCAGCGCCCAGTTTTTCGGTAGAGAAGCCTTCTTGCAGGTACTTCTGCATGTTTTCCTCCCTGTTCCCGGCGGCAAAGGTTTCAAAAAACGTCTGCCGGCCAATCTCCTGCAGCAGGGCCACATCGCTCGAGGCTGCTCTTTTTATTTTTATGGTTTCCATAATAGACTCATAGCCCGCCGTAGGCGG
>CAZSMU010000158.1:0-8036 GCA_964607915.1 uncultured Haliscomenobacter sp. | reverse complement strand
CGGTCAGTGCCGACAGGAGGAGTTTGGCTATCCTCCCGTCGTCCATGAGGTGTTTGAATACGGCATCGTACATGGGGTTTGCGATTTCCATGAGGGTGTAGTTTCCCCAAAAATATCCCGTATTTTGGAATGGCGGAGGGCAATCGAATGGTGGGGATAGGCGCAGGTGCACAGATAAGGCCCGCATTAGAAAATGTAAAACGCCAATAATCAGCGATATATATTTTTCATACGGTTCTTTGAAGAGGGAAACGAGGAGAACAAAAGGCGTGTATTTGGACGGAATATTCCGTCCGGATACGACCCAATAGCCGATAGAATCAAAATCAAAAAATCCCGAAGGGCTACCGCAGTCCCGCTATAGACATAGCAGCCCGGCGGGCAGCGACGGCGTTTTTCATATAATCCCCAAATATTAGACTTGTGGCGGGGGGTTCATCGCAGGGTCAAAAAGGCCCTTTTTCGCCCACACTACCCCTTTTTTCGGTCATATAGCTAGCTTAGACTCCCTCAAAAAGCCTTCATGCAGACAAAAAATGACTCGTTTTTCACTCCGAACTGCCCCCTCGCCACAAGTCTATTGCCCTGCAATTTTAAACCCCAATAGTGCAGCCAGTTTGCACTCTAAAATAAAAAAAGCATTTTTAGGCCGGGAAAGCGTCCCACAACAAACCAGCGAGGTCTATGAAAATCATTTCGTACAATGTAAACGGCATCCGCTCTGCGCTGAACAAAGGGCTGGAGCAGTGGTTAGAGAGCCATCAAGCCGATATCGTCTGCCTGCAGGAGACCAAGGCGAGCCCGGAACAGGTGGACTTTGGCCCCTTCGAGCGCATGGGCTACCGCCACTACTGGTACTCCGCAGAGAAGAAGGGCTACAGCGGGGTGGCTACCCTCACCCGCCTCGAGCCCACTTATATCGCCGCAGGCTGCGGCATAGAGCCCTACGACCGGGAGGGACGCATCCTGCGCACCGACTTCGGCGACTGGACGCTGCTGAACTGCTACTTCCCCTCCGGCACCTCCGGGGAGGAACGGCAGGAGGTCAAAATGAAGTTCCTCGAAGACTTCTACGATTGGGTACAGGCCCTGCGCAAGGAGCGCCCCCGCTTGGTCATAGTCGGCGACTACAACATCGCCCACTCGGAAATAGATATCCACGACCCGAAAGGCAACAAGAACTCCACCGGCTTCCTGCCGGAGGAGCGGGCCTGGTTGAGCAAGTGGTTCGACAGCGGTTTCACCGATGCCTTCCGACACCTGCACCCGTCAAAAGTAGAGTACTCCTGGTGGAGCTTCCGCGCGGGTGCCCGTGGTAAAAATAAGGGATGGCGCATTGACTACCAATCTATCAGCGATAATATCGCCGGGGGGCTCCGCGCAGCCGGCCACTATGCGGACGCGGTGCATTCCGACCACTGCCCGGTGGTAGTGGAGATTGACCTGCCCGGAAGCCTATAGCAGAAAGTAGGCCGCTGCCGCCAACGCACTGCGCCGACCGGGGCAGCCGAGACGGGCAACGCGCCGATAGCCGGGGTATTCGACCAGGTACTGCCCGTCCAGGCGGGCAATGCGCTTGTAGTTGTGGTAGCGCACGATGTACTCCCCATCGAACTTCAAGAGCCGCTGGTAGCCGGGATAGGCGAGCAGGTACTCTCCGTCAAACTTGTAAAGCCGCTTGTAGGAAGCATATTCCAGTACATAGTCGTCGTCCACCCGCAAGACCCTGCGGTAGTTGGAATACTGCTCCACATAACACTGCGCGGAAGCAGAAAAGGAAACCATCAGCATCGAAAAAACGAGGAGAAAGCCAGGTGCAGCAGAGCTGGCCACTGTTTTTGAAAATAAGGAATACGCACTCATCTGAAAAGATTTTTTGGGTCATAAACGAAAAGCAGGTTGTCAGGCTTGTGGCAAGGGGGATTAGAGAGAGGCCTTTCTATCGCGCTACCTCCCCGCAACAGGGCGGTATTTTATACCAAATAAAATAAATTATTTGTTAAAAAAAACCATATTTGTTCGGTCTATCAAAAAAAGATTCCGTTATGGCACACACTACCCTTTATGCGCGCCCTTTGGTCGGGGAAGAAAAAGTAATCACCACCGGCGACGGTGCTCAAATCCATACGATAGCGGCGGGCTCCGGCACACCGATCGTATTGGCACACGGGTACGCCGTGGACATGCACTGCTGGAACCTCGTCGCTGAATCGCTGGTAGCGCGCAACTACAAGGTCATCGCATTTGACCAGCGCGGCCATGGCCGCAGCACCATCGGCTCCGACGGCATCGGCTCGCGGCAAATGGCATCGGATTACCTGGCCGTCCTGAGCGCATACGAGGTGGAAGGGGGCGTCCTGGTAGCCCACAGCATGGGGGGCTTTATTGCAATCCGAGCACTCATCGAGGAGTCGGCAGATATCGCTGACCACTTGCGCGGCTGCCTGCTCATGGCCACCTTTGCCGGCGATGTGAATCGGAAAAACCTGCAAAACCGAGTCCAGATAGCACTCATCCGATCCGGATGGATGGATATCCTCATCCGCAACCGCAATATCGCACTGGCATTGTCTAAATCTCTGTTAGGTGACGAAAAACACCCGGATATGATGAATGCGTTCGTTGAGGTGTTTACCCAAAGCAACCTCAAAGCACTCCTGCCCATCCTCAATGCATTTGTGAAAGAAAACCGCTACGGCAGATTGGGCGAAATATCCCTGCCCTGCACGATCATGGTCGGTGAAAAAGACAAAACCACACCGCCTTTCCACACCGACTACCTGCACCGCGGGATACAAAAATCCCGCCTGGTACGCGTACCCACCAAAGGCCACATGCTGAACTGGGAGGCACCGGAAATCCTGGTCGAAGAAATCGCCCGTCTGGCAGGAACCTCAAGGGCTTGAGTCCACTCATCCCAGCGCGAAGAAAAGGGTCTGTTTGACTCCTCGCAACAAGTCTAATCCATCTCATCTTCAAATCATTTTCCAATGAAATCAAACACCTTTCGATTACTTGCCTTCCTGCTTTCTGTACTCACCCTGCGCGCGTACGGGCAAGCCATCCAAATTATACCGCAGCCGGTAGAGGTCCTGCCCGGAAAAGGAGCCTTCGCACTGACCAAAACGACCACCATCGCCTACAACCATCCGGACGCCAAAGCGGTGGCTGAGATGCTGGCACAAAAGCTGAGCACGCCCACCGGCTTTGCCCTCAAGGCCGCCGCCGGAAAAACTGCCGCCCTTCAACTCAACCTCAACGATACGCCCGATGGGCGCATCGGCAAAGAGGGTTACGTGCTCGACGCCGGCCTGAAAGGCGTCGTCCTGTCGGCCAATGCACCTGCCGGACTGTTTTACGGCGTACAGACGCTGCTGCAACTGTTGCCCAAAGAAGTCGAACAAAAAACTACTGCCGCCGCCAACTGGAGCATCCCAGTCGTCAAAATAACCGATTATCCGCGCTTTGGCTGGCGGGGCATCATGCTCGACGTGAGCCGCCACTTTTTCAGCAAGGAAGATGTCAAAACCTATATTGACCAAATCGCACGCTACAAATACAATACCCTGCACTGGCACCTGACCGACGATAACGGCTGGCGCGTAGAAATCAAATCGCTGCCCAAACTCACCTCGGTAGGCGCCTGGCGTGTGGAACGCGCCGGCCACTTCGGCGATCGCGCCGACCCAAAACCCGGGGAACCGGCCACCTACGGCGGGTTCTATACCCACGATGATATCCGCGAGGTCGTCCGCTATGCCGCAGAGCGCCACGTGACCATCGTGCCGGAAATAGACGTGCCCGGACACAGTATGGCCGCCATCGCCGCCTACCCGGAGCTGAGCTGCTCAAAAGATACTTCCATCAAGGTCAACCCGGGCACCCCATTCTCGGAATGGTACGGCAACGGAACCTTCAAAATGCTGGTGGACAACACCTTGAACCCCTCCGATGAAAAAGTGTACGCCTTCCTCGACAAAGTCTTCACGGAAGTGGCCGAACTCTTCCCCAACCCCTACCTCCACGTGGGAGGCGACGAGTGCTACAAAGGCTTCTGGGCCAACGACCCCGGCTGCCAGGCACTGATGAAAAAACTCAACATCCGCCACGTCGAAGATCTACAGGGCTACTTCATGAACCGGGTGGAAAAAATCCTCAGCGCCAAAGGCAAAAAACTGCTCGGCTGGGACGAAATCCTGGAAGGAGGCATCTCCCCCGGGGCGACTGTCATGAGCTGGCGCGGCGTCAAAGGGGGCATCGAAGCCGCACACCTGGGCCACGACGTGGTCATGACGCCCACGACCTTCGCTTATCTGGACTACAACCAGGGCGAACAGACCGTGGACCCGCCCATCTATGCCGGGCTACGCGTGAGCAAGAGCTACAGCTTCGAGCCCGTGCCCGACGGCGTGGACGCCAAGCATATCCTGGGCGGACAAGGGAACGTATGGACGGAGCAAATCCCCAACATGCGCCACCTGGAATACATGACCTACCCCCGCGCCTGGGCACTCTCAGAGGTGTACTGGTCCCCCAAAGAAGCAAAAAACTGGGCCCAGTTCGCCCAGCGTATGGAAGCCCATTTCCCCCGTGCCGAAGCCGCCCGCATCAATGTCAGCACCGCCGTCTATGACGCCATCGTCAAAACGCGCTCCCAGGGCGGTAAACTCCTGGTCGAAATGGGCACCGAACTGGCCGACCTGGCCATTCACTATACCCTCGACGATACGATGCCCGACACCTACAGCCCGGCGTATTCCGCCCCCTTCGCGCTGCCCGACGGCCCGGTCACCCTGCGCGTACAGACTTTCCGCAACGGAAAACCCATCGGCCACCTCATCACCCTGAAACGGGCCGACCTGGAGCGAAGAGCAGGACGATAAAAGGGTTTTGTAAAAAGCCCTCATAGCTGCCCGTCAGGCAGCTATGAGGGCTTTTTACAAAACCCCTACAACTCAAGCAGGTTTGGGAACTTCCCGAAATCGAATGGTGTTGTACGTCCTAATTAAATCAGAAAACCATTGCATCCATTCGAAAACACTGAAAAACAAGAAAGCCCGTCCGCGGCAGCGGCAGAGTACGCAAAAGCAAAAGAACAGTATGAAGCCGGGGCCTTTCCGGATTGCTTTTCAACCCTGCTGTCGGGGTTGAAAAAGGACGGGGAGTACCAGCCGCTCTACCTTCTCGCCGCCGAAACAGCCGATAAACTCGATGCCTATCGCGAGCAGAGCCTGTTTCAGTACGCAGCCGACAACATGCAGGACGCAAGCGCCTTTTACGAACTGGGGGAATATTTTTTCGAGTGGGAGAAATACGACCTCGCTGATATTTTTTACGAAAAAACGCTCCAGCTCGACCCGAAACACCACAGCGCCGCACATGACCTTGCGCTAAGCCTGGCAAGGAGATTCCGCAACGAGGATGCTCTGAACGCGATGATGAGGTCCTCTTCTCCCGGGTTCTGGGAGCTGTATCTGTTGAGCAAATTAGCCCTTTTCCGCGAGAGCACTTCGGAAAAAGAACTGGAGAGCATAGATAAGACGCTTACTCTCCATGAGGAAGCCATTGTGAACTCCAATCTGGACGAAGAGGACAAAGCTCTTTGTATCCAGAAAATTGACGAGATCAGAGAATGGACCACGCGCTTCGTCACGGTTCCAGACCGCCGGACGCATATCCGCGACTGGCAGTATATCCAGTATGGGAGTACCATGCTCGATTTCCACGACGACAGGGATATGTATGTGGCCGGAGGGCGCTATGTGGTAGCCCTGGGAACTACACAAACGATTAGGTCCCTCGCCGATAAAATGAAGCAGTTGATAGAGCGGCTTGCCGTTCCAATCCAAGGGGTTGCAGCGCTCGACGACAGGGACTCCGAAATTGTCGGGCGCCTGTTCGCAAAAGTGCTTGCCGTGCCCTTTGCGTTCTATGACCCCTCAGATGCCAACAAAGACTGTTTGATCGTCGCGTCCACCAGCCGTCAGCTGTATGGGTACAGTGCCCTGTCCAGGATACAAAATGGACAAATCGTCTTTGCCCTGAACCACTATTGGCTCAGACCTACCAAAATCACGCCCGACATCATTGGCCTCATGGCCCAGCAATACCAATTCCCCTGGGATGGCGGGGGGGTAAGCATCAGGGGCGGGGAATCCGGACACATCGAAGTGTCCTCCCGCGACGACCGCCCGGCAGAAGAAATCGCATCGGAGATCTTCCACACGCGGGTTCCTGTGGCAGATATCAAAGAGCATCTGGATTTTTACGCCGAAAGAAGGCAGTATTTGAAAGGTATCGGGGACTCGGCAGGCACTACGCGCTACGAGTTTTCCATAGAAAGCGCAGTCCCCGGTTCGTTCTTTCTATAGACTGTGGCGAAGGGTTCGGCGAGTGGCTGTGTGAGGGGGTGAAATTCCCGCCAACTATGCCAGTACTCTTGGTAGGCGCGGATACGCTTCAAGTCTTTCCCGGACGAATGCAATGATTTTCCCATAAAGTCATAGGAACTTCCAGGGCTGCGCAGCGTATCGTTTTTCAGGATAAATCTTTGTTCTGCATCGGTTCTTTCCAGTACGACGAAGCTGCTATCGCATCCGCTGCCATCGTAAAGTGGACGGCGTAGAGTAGCGCCGACATCGAGAGTAAGGAGATGAGAAGCAACCATTTTTTTGTGTGGAGAAAAACGGGTTTCGCGCCCAGTAGCATCAACGGAGCTTTTTACACAATCCCGCAGATGTACTCACTCCTTCTTGAAGCGGTAGCTTCCTCCGCCCTGTTTGAGCAGCATCGTTTTTTCTGCCGGGTCAAAGGTCATGACGATACCCGCCGGGCTAAAGGCGAAGTGGTGCTTTCCGTTCGCTTCAAGCGGGAAGGCAGCTTGTCCGCTGGCTTGTGCACTCAAGGTACTACCATTGCGGGAAACTGTGATTTTCAATGGAATCTGATCAGAGGTATAGAAGCCGACGTACAGGTCCAGCTCCTCCGGCCCGAGGGTACGCACCTCAAAGGTCGGTATCTCGTACTCCTTTCCATACACGGCACTGAGCACGGCTATGGAAATATCATTGGGGTTGATGGCAGCGCCGTTGCAAGTTGCAGCGTATGAAATGCTGCCATCGGCAAACCAGGAAAAGACAGAGACGAAGCCATCAATCCCGCCCGTATGCCCATAGCCCTGTTTGTCGTAGAACGGGATGGGAAATAGTGCCATGCCGTAATTGTCGCGCAGGGAGCGCATCTGGTCAAGACTACTGGGGTGGATGAGCTTACCGCCAAACAGGGCATCGCTGAAGCGTACCAGGTCAGACGGGGTGGATACTATGGCGCCCGCCCCCATGGGAATGGAAGGATCGGTCTCGGCTTCTGTCTGCCAGCCATTCAGGTAGCGGTAAGAGCGGCATTCGTTGGCTTGCGGGTTTATTTTTCCCCCCACATACGTATCTTTAAGGTCCAAAGGCTTGAGGATGCGCGTTTGGATCAGCTCTGCATAGGGTTTTTTAAAGGTTTTCTCCAGGATAAACGTCAGAAGCACAAAGTTGGAATTGCTGTAGGAAGCCTTGCTCCCCGGCTCAAAGTCGCTCGGCAGGCCGGATATCAGCGCGGTCATTTCCGCTGCCGTTTTTGGCCGGGTGTGGTATTGCAAGTACTCCTGGTCATCGGTGAAGTTATGGATACCGCTTCGGTGGTATAGTAGGTGGGCCAGGCTGATCTTGTCGGCGTTTTTTACGTCGGGGAAGAACCGGTCAATCGTTTGGTCCAGACTCAGTTTTTTCTTCTCAACCGCCTGAAAGACCAGTACCGCCGTGAACGTTTTGGAGATGGAGCCGACCCGGTATTTGGAATGTATATCTGCCCGCAGGCCGAGCTCTTTATCGGCAAAGCCCAGCGATCGGGTATAGATCAATTTCCCGTTTTGTGAAACGGCCACGCTACCCATGAACTTGTCGTGCTGGGCTAGGGCATCGAAGTAGCGGTCCAGCTTCGCCGCATCGGCGAGTTGGGAAAAACTGCGAGCACCGGGCACGAGAAGGCAC
>CAZSMU010000157.1:0-8183 GCA_964607915.1 uncultured Haliscomenobacter sp. | reverse complement strand
AGTCCAAAAGGGCCTTTTCCCGGGATTCCCAGCTCGCTGACCCCTTACAAAAAGTTTATAAGATTATTCTAAAACGCCATAGAGATGAAAAAAGAAACCCTCGCCACAGCGCTTATCCTGGCGCTCGTCCTGCTCTTGCCTGTGCCCGGCACCGCACAGCGCCGGGAAAAAATGGACGCTGCCCTACGCTCTTTTACCGATACAGAGTTTATGAAAAAGTTCCGCGACCTCAAGCTCGAAGCGGAAAACCTGGTGCTGACCTTCAAGGAGCAGCAGAGCCGCTACAGCCCTGCGGAGGTGAATCGCGTAAAAGCGGCTTATGAACGCACTGCCGACAAGTTCAACGCCCAGCTCAGCGATATGAAAGCCGATTTCATGGACGATCGCAAGCTCCGCTATATCCAGGACTTCCCCGACGACTATGTAAAAGGTTTGTCTATGGACGTGAACGGGCTGACCTCTTTTTACCAGTCCAATCTGCAAAGCACCGTACAGGACGTCACCGATGCCGGCATTGACGGCAACTCCCTGCTGCTGCTCGTAGCTGAGCTCGCCAAGCTGACCCCGGAACTAGTCAACAACATCTCCCAACTCCGCGCCTCGGTCAAGGAGTTTGACGACAAGTTCCTCCAAGAAAACCTAGTACTGCCCTACCGCTTCAAAAAGTGGGATGAAATCAACTTTTAGTTTTCACCTTTCACATGGCTATCCTCATGAAATACTCCTTACTCTTCCTGGCGCTCGGCTGCCTGTTTGCCCCCGCCCCGGGCCAGGGACAGCCCGCCTCCACCGGAACGACTCAAAAATTAGACCCGGCGCTGCGCAAATTCCTGCAGGCCGACTTCATGGTGCGCCTCAAAGACCTGCGCCGGGAGGCGGAAAACGGCGTAGCTGCCTTCAAACTGGAACTCAACAACTACAAACCGGAAGATATCCAGCGCGTGCGCGCCGGATATGAAAAAACGGCCGACCGCTTCAACCAGGAACTCGAAAACATGAAAAACGACTTCCTCAACAAGAAAAAACTCAAGTATATCGTCGAGTTCCCCAAGGATTACGCCCGCTCTCTGGAGCTGAACTTCAAAGATTTATCTGATTTCTACGCGCAAAACTTCCAGCAGGTACTCCAGGACGTGCGCCATACCAAAGAAGACGGAGCCATCGCCATCGCCATTCTGCTGGAATTGGTCAAACTCGTGCCCGAAGTGGTCAACCACTTCCGCGAAATGAAGGAAATGGCTGCCCGCTACGACGAGGCCTACCTCGACAAACACCTCATCACCCCCTACAAACTGCCCGGTTGGGCGGAAATACAGGCGGAAGCAGGCTATATCAACAACAGCGGGATGAACAACAACTCGTACTATACCCCCCAGCCGGTAGCGCCGACCTACGAACAAGTCAATACCGTACAGCCGGTACCGGGTTCGAGTACCGTCCCGACCGACACCACGCAGAAGAGCGGGGGCAACTGGTGGGAGACCAACTCCACCCTGCCCTACAACCCCGCCACAACCGATGGAGCCGCACCAGGCAAGCAGCCTGCCAAGCCGGCGACGAAACCCGCAGGGCCCCCTCCGCCCAGTCCTTTTGAGCCGCGCAGCGACACGACCAAGGCCAAGCCGGCCGCCCTGCCGGTAAAGAAAAATACGCCAAACCCCTGACGTATGCTCCGTTCACTGGCTTTCGTCCTGCTCCTGCCCCTTGCAGTCGCGGCACAGGAATACCCTTCCGGGCTCGAATTCGACGACGATGCGTATTCGGAGCAGTCCACCATAGCCCGCTACAGCGGGGGCAAATCCATCCCTTCCCGGATGGATTTGTCGGTCTATTGCCCCTACCCGCGGCATCAGGGCACTATTTTCAGTTGCGTGGGCTGGTCGGTGGGATACGGCGCCCTCACCATCGAGCGCGCCATCCAGAAAAACTGGACCGACAAGACCCAGATCACCAATGAGTCCTCCTCTGCTCTCTTCCTGTACAACCAGATTAAGCTGTCCGACTGCAACCGGGGGTCGCGCATCTCCGACGCGCTCCAGTTCCTACAGGATAAGGGGGATTGCCTGGCGAAGTACTTCGACAAAAACCTCGACGATTGTGGCCAGCTGCCCACGCCCGACCTCCTCGCACACGCGGCAAACTACAAGATTTCCGATTATGCCGCCCTGTTTAAAGAAGAAGAGGAAGCCGATTACAAAATCTTGACCCTGCGCCGTACCCTGGCGGAGAAAAAGCCCGTCGTCATTGGGCTGCGCATCCGAAACAATTTTTACAAGCTCGAATCGGCTGATTTCTGGTATCCGGATTTGGGAGATACGACCTTTGCCGGTGGGCATGCCATGGTCATCGTAGGCTATGACGACAACCGCTCGGCATTTCAGCTCTTCAACAGTTGGGGTACGAAATGGGGCCGCAACGGTTTTATATGGGTCAAATACCAGGACCTGGCGCGCTATATCAAGTATGCGTATGTCATCTACCTCGGCCAGGGCAGGCCTATTGAGCTGCCGCGGGCTGCCCCCGGGCAATCCGGCGTCACGGCTGCTGCCAACGTAGCTCCCACAGAAGTCAAAGCAGAGGAAGCCCCGCTCCGTGAATTATCCGGTAGCTTCCAGTTCATGCACTTCAGCGGGCAGTTTGCTGCCAATGGGGAGCCCATATTCCGGGAAGCGGCCGTACAAGGCAGCAAAAATAGGTACCAGCTGCCAGGCGACTGGTCGGTAGGCGATAAGTTCCAGTTGCATATAGCACCGGGGCAGGTCAATGGATACGTCTATGCCCTGAGCGTAGATGCCACTGGCAAAGCGGAGATCCACTGGCCAAGGAACGAAGCGCTCAACGAAAAATTCAAGGGGGAAAACGGCTCGGCGCTCTCCCCTTTTGCCGGTGGCGTAGTGCGCATCCCCGGTATCACCCGCGTCATGAAGCTCAGTCAGCCCGGGCGAGAATTTTTTCTCATTTTATTTTCTGAAAAAAAGATACAAGCCCCTTTTATGCATTACCTTAGGGACTATTTAGCAGGTGCAGGGGCCGATTTGCCGGCTAAATTGCAGGAAGCACTGGGGGAACACCAAATCCCTGCTTCCGAGACGCATTTTTCGCCCGATGCTATGCAGTTCAAGGCCATCACCCGCAACCCGGGTGCGATCGTGCCGATTTTGCTCACTATTGCTGTACACTAGTCCCTCTTGCGCGATGAGATTTTCGAAATGTACCCTTTCCCTGCTGTTTGTCCTTCCCTTTGGGCTGTACGCCCAGGTCCGGCCCTTTGCCTGGGAGTTTTCAGACGGTGGGCGGGGCGATGATGTGTTCAAACGCGCTACGCAGTTGTCGCAGGGCTTCATCGCTTTTGCGGAAACCCAATCGACGGCCGAGCCCGGCAAACCGCTTGGCCAGGTGTTGTTGCTCGACTTCAGCAGCGGCAAAATTGCCGCCCGCCTTCCCTTGAACGCGGCGCCCTCCGTCGTGCTCAACGATATCGCGGAACACCCGGACGGGAACCTCCTCCTCGCAGGACAATCGCCCGGGAAAAGCGGCCCCATGCCCTGGTTAGCCAAAATGGGCCGCGACGGCAAGCTGCTCTGGCAAAAAACACCCTCCGACCTGGGGGTCACGGCATTCACCCAGCTCGCCCTGGGCTTTGATAACCGGCTTGTGCTGAGCGGTACCGGGCGCGATGGCTCTCTGCACCTCTTCGCCTGCGATACCGCAGGAACGCCCCTGTGGAAAAAACAGTGGCCCGCCGCTGAATTAGGCCCGCTGCGCCGCTTCACCACCGGCCCCAAAGGGACAATCTGCCTGATCGGCCAAACGGTCAAGACGCCTACCCAAAGCCCTGACGATGCCTGGGTGCTCCTGCTGGATGCCGGCGGCAAGGAGCTCTGGCGCAAGACGTTTGGCGACAAGCTATACGAAGACGTCAGCGAGGTGGCCATCCTGGCCGATGGGAGTGTCCTGTTTTGCGGCGAATCCAATTCTGCCGGGAACGGCAAACTGGATATGTGGCTCGTACGCCTCAATGCCTCCGGGTTCAAGCAGTGGGAAAAGTACTACGGCGGAAGGGAAGAAGACCGCGCAACCGCTCTACTGCCCCTGCACAACGGCAATATCCTCCTCGCCGGCCAGACCCTGTCGCTGCTCAACAAAAAAGGGGCCACCAAATTCGCCGCGCGGTTAGCCGAATTTTCTTCCGGCGGCGAACTGCAATGGGAGGACGACTACGGCGGGGATAATGACGAAAATTTCCAGAGCCTCTGGCAAATCCACGACGGCAGCCTGCTCGCCGCCGGATGGTCGGAATCCATTGGCAAAGGAGGCAAAGATGCCTGGGCGATGCTGTTCACCGGCGTTCCCGTCAATCGCCTTCTGGCAAAAGGCACCCTGCAAATCGAAAATTCCAAAGTGTGGCTCAATACAGCCGACGGAGTGCTGCGCCCCGGCGGCCGCTCCTTTCTCTCATTCGAACTCACCAACCAGGAAACCAGCCGCCTCGATAACATACGCGTAGATGTAAAGGTGCTCGACGGACAACAGGCCCTGCAAATAGAACCCAGCTTTTTTTCACAGCCCCTTTTTCCGGGCATACCCCGCTCCATCCACATCCCCGTACAAGCTGATCTAACCCTCGATACCAAAGACAATATCCTCCAAATAGACGTATTCTCCGGCCCCGACAAGGTCAAAACGTTCAATGCATCCTTCAAATCTTTGAATCCCAAGGCATCCGTATTGCGGGTTGCCCAGACCCAAACTGCCCGGGAAGGAGCCGACGCCCAGAGCCCCCAATCGCTGACCGTGGACATCCAAAACGATGGCGACCTTCCCGCCGCCGGGGTACAGGTCGCTTTTACCATTCCCAAAGGCATACTCGCATTAAATGGGCAAAGCATCGCCGTGGGCAACATCCCGGCTAAAGCAGCCGGGAAAGCCGTCTTCCGCTTCCAGAAAACGGTTCAATACGAAGGGGACGAAGTCCTGATTCAATGTGAAGTGCGCGATGCCTCCGGCAACAGCGCCCGGAAAGACGTGACTGTCCGCCTGGACGCCCTCGTAAGCGGACAGCGCGCAGACTTCATCGTCTTCACCCAGCCCAATGAGGCCCGTACCAAAAAAATTGACTGGAACGCCCCTACCTACAACCTCGAAGCTACGTTCGGTACGACGACCAACGCGCTTAAACCCGGGGACGCAGTTACCAAAATCAACGGGGTAGCCAGCAACCAGGCCAAAATGGACGAAGAAGAACTCTCCCCCCCTACCGCACGCGGCAACCTCAACTATTACGCCTACGCCAATACTATCGCACTGCGCGAAGGAGAAAACCGCGTCCTGATTGAGGTAAAAACCCCCTACGGCGTCATCCAGTCCAACGAAGTCGTCATCAACTACCGCCCCAAACAACCCAACCTGCACGTCCTCAGCATCGGAATACCCCACCGCGACCTGAAATACACCACCCTCGATGCCGAAAATTTCGCCGCGGCTTTCGCCGAACAAGCCGGCCCTGACAAAGTCTTCGGAAAAGTGTATGTGGAAAAAAAGAACGGGAAGGAAAATACCCGCAACCTGGATATCCGGGCCGCCATGGAAGACCTCCGCCGCCGCTACGCCTCGGAATCTATCCCGGGAAAAATAACCCGGGACGACGTGCTCATCCTCTTCCTCTCCTCCCACGGCAAAACGGATGACAACAACGACTTCAAGATACTGGCCTCGGACTATGACCAATACGGCGACGTCTCGAATATTGACTACAAACGGGATATCCTCGATGTGCTCAATGCCATTGACTGCAAAAAATTCGTCTTCATAGATGCTTGCCACAGCGGATCTGCAGAAGGCGCCCGCCTGCTCAGCCAGGCGCGCTTTGCCCTCGAAGAAATCAACGCTGCCTACCCCGGCTTGAACGTCATGACCTCCAGTCAGGTGGACGAGCTATCCTACGAAGACGATACCTGGCGCAATGGGGCGTTTACCGAGGCCATCCTGGAAGCCTTTAAAGGGCAGCCGGTCGCACAGGGCAGTACAGCGCTTTCGGCAGATACCGACGGCGATAAAATCCTCCGTTTTGGCGAGTTGTACGACTTTTTGAAAAAGCGCGTGCCCAATTTGGTCATGGAAAAAAAGAAAAGCAGGCAGATGCCTGTTAAAATGTCGAAGGGGTTGGGAGATAACATACCCATTTTCGTGCTCTACTAGCCCTTTTGCCTCACCTAAACCTTCTATGAAACGTCTTTGCAGTACCGGGCTATTTGTGTTTATCCTGTCTTGGGCATGGCAATCCTATGCACAGTGCTCCCTCTCTGCTACCCTAACGACCAGTGCTTCCTGCCCGGGAATAGGGGATGGGGAAATTTTCATCCAAATGAACAGTGGTGTGCCCCCGTACGGCGTGTATCTAAACAACTCGACCACTCCGACATTCACCTCAGGTAATACTCAGACTTCTTTTTCTATATCCAAACTAAAGGCGGGCACCTACCATGTGCGGATAGTAGATTCCAAAACCTGCTCTTATCAGAACACCGCGGTAACGGTAGGTACCGCTGCGGTGCCCACCGTTACCGCAAGTACGGCAGGGGCGGTGTGCACAGGAAATTCTTTCACCGTCAAAGCAACGCTCAGCCAGATACTTTCCACCTCCTACACGTATGCCTGGAGCAATGGCAAGGCCGGCAGCAGTTTCACCGATGCCATTTCGGTCACTACGCGCTACGTCGTCACTGTCACCGATGCCAATGGCTGCAAAATCACAGACGATATTTCGGTTTCCCCTACTCCGGCCCCCAGTCTGGTCATGCCCGGGACTACCCAGATTTGCAAGGGCCAAACGGTCTCCCTGACGCCTACCATGACGGGCGGTAGCGCCCCGTATACCTATAACTGGGACAACAAATACAACACTGCGGTCCTACAAGTGACCCCGGCCTCCACCTCCACCTATATGCTCACCGTCACCGATGCAAAAGGCTGCACCGCCCAGGGCAGTACCATCGTGGAAACGAACAAAACCCTCTCCGTCTCCCTGGGCAGCGATTTTATCATCTGTAAAGACCAGAGCACCAGCCTCTCGCCTTTGGTGGGTTCGAATGCCGGGGGGCTTTCTTACGCCTGGAGCACCGGGGCCAAAACTGCTTCCATCACCGCCACAGGGGATGTGGCGCGCACCTATTCCGTAACGGTTTCAGACAATGCTTTCTGTACCGGCTCAGCGTCTGTCAACATGCAGGTACGAGCCCTGCCTGTCATCAACCTCCCCGGCCAAACTCCGGATTGCCAAGGGAATACGATACTATTGAACCCTGCTCTCGACCCGGCAAAGGGCCCTTACACCTACCGATGGAGCACCGGGGCCAACACCTCCACCCTTTCCGTCAACATCAGCACCGACCAGACCATCGGACTCACCGTCACCGACAGCTATAAGTGCGTGGGTATCGCCAGTACTTCCGTCATCGCCCTCCCCAACCCCATGGTGTCCTTGCCCACCTCCTCTACTGCTTGTTCCAACCAGTCGCTCGCCCTTACTGCCAAACCGTCGGGAGGTACACCGGGGTACTCCTACGCCTGGAGCACAGGCGCTACCGGGGCCACCCTTTCCCGAATCTACCCCAAAAGCGAAACGGTATATGTCACCGTCACCGATGCAAAAGGCTGCAAAGCCTCCACAGCGGGCCTTGTAAGCGTCAGTTCTCCTCCTTCGATTGCCCTAACGCCCCAGTACGAAACCTGCCCGGGGCAATCCCTGACCCTTAACCCTGCCGTATCCGGTGGTTCAGGCGGGTATTCTTTTCTCTGGAATACAGGCAATACCTCGGCTTCCCTCAGCGTCGCCCCTACCACCTCAACCACCTACAAAGTCACCGTCACCGATGCCAATAATTGCAGCAACGATGCCTTCGCCACCGTAACCCCTTCCAAATCCCTCGCGGTAAGCCTGCCGGTGCAGCCCTCCGCCTGCGAGGGGCAAACCATCACCCTGGCCCCTACGGTTTCAGGCCATACCGGGGTACTCGAATATGTATGGGGGAGTGGACAGAAAACCGCTTCCCTCAGCCTCACTGCCTCCGCATCCGGGTCCTTCTCTGGTCTTGATGGAATGCCGCCTATGTGGAACCACCCACAGCAGCAGCAATTCCATCAACAACGACAACGGCAATCAATGACTGTGGGTACCAACGACG
>CAZSMU010000156.1:0-8412 GCA_964607915.1 uncultured Haliscomenobacter sp. | reverse complement strand
GTACAGACAGCGCACGCCCCAAACCAGGTTGAGGGTGGACAGCATGTGTATCCGGTCGGAGAAGATATAGATCTGGATATCGTTGCGGGGGCGGTAACTGGACACTTTGAAAGCCGTATAGCCCGAGCTCGTCATGCCTACAATGGCTTTGGCATGAACGTCTTCCGCAGTTTTGGCAGCGTTGAAGCAGATGGCGTCCGAGAGGAACGTCCGGGAATTCGGGGAGGGGGAAGGGCGATCGTAGGTGGCAAGTGCACATTTTTCCGTTTCCAGGATAATGCGCGACATAGCTTCTACCACCCGGATCGGGAACTTGCCCGAGGCCGTTTCACCGCTGAGCATGACGGCATCGGCGCCATCCAGTACTGCGTTGGCCACGTCCGTCGCCTCCGCACGGGTAGGCGAGGGGTTGATGATCATGCTGTCCATCATCTGGGTGGCCACAATCACCGGCCTCGCCCGTTGAAGGCATTTTCGCACGATCTGCTTTTGGATCACCGGGATTTTTTCGATGGGCATTTCGATACCCAGGTCGCCCCGGGCCACCATAATGCCGTTGGAGGCTTTGATGATTTTGTCTATTTTCTCTACCGCCTCTGGCTTTTCTATCTTGGCGATGATCTTGGCCGGGTGGTTGCGCTCTTCGATGAGCTGGCGCAGCATTTTGACATCCTTCGATGAGCGCACGAACGACAGGGCAATCCAGTTGACGGGCTGGGTCAGGATGAAATCCAGGTCGGCCAGGTCTTTTTCGGTGAGACAGGGCAGGGAAGTTTTGGTATTGGGCAAATTCACCCCTTTGCGCGAGGACAGCACGCCGCCGTGTACGACTCGCAGGCGCACGGTATCCACCCGGTTGGTGTCGAGGACTTCAAATACCAGCTTGCCATCGTCCACCAAAATCGTTTCGCCGGGGCGAACGTCAGTGGCGAACGATTCGTAGCTCATGTAGATCTTCTCCATGGTGCCGACGCACTTCTCATTGACAAAAGTGACGACATCGTCAGTCTTTAGTTCGAGGGCATTGTTGGCAATCTCTCCGACGCGCAACTTGGGGCCCTGCAAATCGGCGAGGATACCGATGTGCACACCGTATTTCTCATTAATATATACGATGTGGTTGATGACCGCGAGGTGGTCTTCGTGCGTGCCGTGGGAAAAATTCAGGCGGAACACATTGACCCCGGCTTTTACAAGGGCGAGCAGGGTATCGTAACTATTCGACGCAGGGCCTACCGTGGCTACGATTTTGGTCTTTTTGGAGTGATTCAGGAGATTCATAGAGCGATTTCAGAGTGATGCGATAGTCAACTGCAGCTTTAAAAGCGTAAATATACGACGAGGACGCGTCGCCTATGCCAACTAAGTGTAATTTTTACAATAATTATTTGCAAAATAATAAGAAGTATCCGGAGTATGCAAATTTCAGATCTGTTGCCAGCGGGCACATCGAGGGGCCAAAAAAGGCCCTTTTTCGCCCATACTGTGCCTTTTTTAGTCATATAGTTTCGTTAGACTCCCTCAAAAAGTCTTCGTGTGGAAAGACTGGTTGCGAGGGGCCCTCGAGAGGCCAAAAAGGCCGGAGCCCTTTAATATTGAGGTATCCGCCGTTCGAGGCTTTTTAAAAAAAAAGGAAAATCTTTGTTTATCAGGGTAGTTCTACTTTAATTTGCAGGGATTTTTCCACCAAAAAAGCATACACTATCATGTCAAGCATTCAAGAAAGAGTAACCAAAATCATCGTTGAGAAGCTCGGAGTCGCCGCTGACGAAGTAAGTTTGGAGTCCAGCTTCACAAGCGATCTCGGTGCAGATTCCCTGGATACGGTCGAGTTGATTATGGAGTTCGAAAAAGAATTCGGGGTAGCTATTCCCGATGAACAAGCAGAAAAAATCCAGACCGTAGGCGATGCCGTTGCTTTTTTAGAGGCACAAAAGGCATAGTAAGCTCCCGCATAGTTCTTTTCGAAGGTGGGTTATGTATTCCGCTTGCCCCGCATGCCTGCAGCGTATTTCCCGCGATAGGATGCCAAAAACAAGTGGTTCTGACATTCACCGGGCAGGCTGAAACCGCCCGGTGAATGTGGTTTTATTTCAAATAGTAAGCTACTTCCAAAAAGGCTTTCCCCGTTTTTCCCATTAGTCATGGTAAGCCTCAGGTATAATCCTTACGTATGAAAAGAGTCGTTGTAACAGGAATCGGTGCCATCACGCCCATTGGAAACACCGTACCAGCGTACCTGGAAGGGCTCCGCAACGGAGTCAGCGGTGCGGCACCCATTACCCTTTTTGATGCTTCCCTGTTCAAAACGCAGTTTGCCTGCGAAGTAAAGAACTTTGTACCGGAAGACTTCATAGACAAGCGGGAGATCCGTCGCCTTGACCGCTTTTGCCATTTTGCTATGGTCAGCGCAGACGAGGCTGTCGCCGATGCCGGCCTGCCGCAAATCCTCGAATCCCTCGATCTCGACCGGGTAGGCGTGATATGGGCTTCCGGAGTGGGCGGCCTGGGTTCCCTCGAGGAGGAAATCTCCGAATTCGCCCGCGGAAACGGCACCCCCCGGTACAACCCCTTCATGATTCCCAAGATGATCGCGGATATCGCCGCCGGGCATATCTCTATCAAGTATGGGTTCCGCGGGGTCAACTACGCTACAGTATCGGCATGCGCTTCTTCTTCCCACGCCATTATCAATGCCTTCGACTGCATACGGCTGGGAAGGAACCACATCGTTGTATGCGGGGGCTCCGAAGCGGCCATCATAAAGACAGGAGTAGGGGGCTTCAATGCGATGAAAGCACTCTCTACCCGCAACGACGACTATGCTACTGCGTCCCGCCCGTTCGATAAAGACCGCGACGGATTCGTGCTCGGGGAAGGCGGCGGCGGGCTCGTGCTGGAAGAACTCGAACACGCCCGCAAACGGGGTGCCCGCATCTATGCCGAGGTAGTAGGCGGCGCGGCTACAGCGGATGCATACCATATCACGGCTCCACACCCAGACGGCATAGGCGCAGCCAATGTGATGCGCACGGCGCTGGAAGACGCGCAGTTACCCCCGGATGCCATAGACTATATCAATGTGCACGGCACCTCTACCCCACTGGGCGACATCGCAGAGACAAAGGCCATCCAGAAAGTATTTGGCGATCATGCCTACCGCCTCAACATAAGTTCTACCAAGTCTATGACCGGCCACCTGCTGGGCGCAGCGGGTGCCATAGAGGCGATTGCCGGGGTGCTGGCCATCCACCACAGCTTTGTCCCACCTACCATCAACCACTTCACAGATGATCCGGAAATCGACCCTGGCTTGAACTTCACGTTCAATACCGCACAAGAAAGAGAGGTCAGGGCAGTGCTGAGCAATACGTTTGGGTTCGGTGGGCACAATTCGTCCGTCATCCTTAAAAAATTCGAGGGCTAATGCGCTAAACAGGTAAAGGGCGCTGCCTCCCTGCATGGGCGGCCCTCCATTCCGTCATGACCGTCAACTCATACTACCTTGTTGTTCCTGCTTCGTTTTTACAACCGTTTCCTCTCCAGAGATAAGGCTTTCGTAGAGAAGCTCATCCCCCTCCTCGGCTTCACGCCGACCAACCTGGGCATCTTCAAGCTAGCCTTCTCCCACCGTTCCTCCAACGGCGAACAGGCTAAAGGATATGCCCACCAAAACAACGAACGGCTGGAATTCCTCGGCGATGCCGTGTTGGGGGCTGTCGTAGCAGAATACTTGTTCAAAAAATACCCCGACAGCGACGAGGGCTTCCTCACCAAGATGCGCTCCAAAATCGTGAAGCGGAACTCGCTGAACCGACTGGGCGATAAAATGGGCCTGGATTTTTTCCTCAGCGAACACAACAACCTCCGCCTGAGCAAGTCTATGTTGGGAAACGCCGTAGAGGCCCTCGTCGGCGCTATCTACCTGGAAAGAGGATACAGCCAGACCAAAATCTTCGTCGTCCAAAACATCCTGCGCAAATACCTGGATATCCACGAACTGGAACGGGTGGACGACAACTACAAAAGCCAGCTGCTCGAATGGTGCCAGAAAAACGGCCAACCTATCAGCTATAAGCTGGTAGCCCGCTACAAATACGACAAGAGGGACCGCTTCAAGGTAGCCGTCATGGTCAATGGAAACCGAATGGGCATCGCCGACGACTTCAATAAAAAAAGTGCGGAGCAAACGGCCTCGGGAAAAGCTATGCTCGCCCTGGGCATCCTCTCAGACGACGATATGGAGGATTGATCCTGCCTCCTTCTGCGCATGAACAACAATGAAAAGCGTATCGCCGATAGGTCGGCCGGACTTCCCGAATTGGAACGCTTCTTGTACGAAGCAACGGCCATAGGCCTTGCATCGCTCCAAAACTGGGACGCCGACGCCTGGGAGACCGTCGCTGCGCGACTCACAGACGCCAAACTGAGTGGCTTGGCGAAAAGGGTGCGCCTTATGAAATCCTCCCGGACATCGAACGAATGGGACCGCATCTTCCGACGCGAATTGGCCGCCCTCTACCTCTGGCTGAAAGGCTTCCGGCGAATCGCCGAACTCCCGGAGGCAATGGGCTATGAACTGCTTCTGCAAGGGGGCTGGAGCCCTAGAAAAGAGGAAGTGCTTCAGGAAGGGACGGCCCTATCGGACGACTGGTTCGCGCTGGCCCTACATTCCGGTATCGAAAACCAACTTTATTTTTGTCAAACCTGGTTCTTCGGCGAAAAGACGGGTAAAATTGCCCTGCAACTGGAATACGCCTGGGGCAGCCCTGCCTTTGTGTCCCCCTGGAGGGCGGGCGATGCGTTTCAGGGGGATATGGTCTTTTTCCCCTCTACCTATCCCATCCGTGCTATCCCGCTGAATGAAAGGGCACTGGACCGCCCTTTCGCACCTCGCCAAGGGATGTTGACCCGGCTTCAGGATCTGGGCGATGCCTTTGCGGCTGCCGTAGCAGCACAGCCCTGGCTGGAAGCCATCCCCTGCCTGCTCCATCAAATGCGCATCGTATCAGGAGGTTCCCACCCCTGGCTTGTCGTGGACCACCACCGTCAGGCCGTCCCTGCTGAATGGGCAACCTCGGAACCCATACCCCGTACGCCCGGCGGCAACTGGCTGCTGTTCGCTACCTGGACAGGGGAAAAACTACTTATCCTGAAGGCGTTGAAACAGGTCTAACACTGCCGAGCCTCAAGGCCGCGTCTGGCCGCTGCCCTCGGCCACCCATTTTTCCGTGACCAATTTTTCGAGTGCAAACGGCCCCCGCGCGTGGAGTTTCTGAGTGGAAATACCAATTTCCGCCCCCAAGCCAAAACAGGCCCCGTCCGTAAACCGGGTAGATGCATTGCTGTACACCGCCGCCGCATCCACTTCGTTTAAAAAACGCCTGCATACCACCCGATCTTCGGATACGATGGCCTCTGAATGGCGGGAAGAGTAGCGCCCGATATGCTCCAAAGCACCTTCAAGATCGGCTACCACGCATACCGAACAAGCATAGCCCAAAAATTCCCTGCCAAAATCTTCCTCCGTCGCCGGAAAGAGGCGTTCATACCCGGCGGCCTGCAGGAGGGCATAGCTCTGTGAGTCGGCGTATACGGCCACCTTCCATTCCTGGAATTCCGGGCAAAGCAGGGGCAGAAAACGGCCCGCCACAGCGGCATCCACCAAAATGGTATCGAGCGCATTGCATGCGGCCGGACGGGAAACCTTGGCGTTGACTACGATGGCACGGGCTTTGTCTAAATCGGCAAGGGTGTGCACGTATGTGTGGCAAACCCCCGCCCCCGTTTCTATCACGGGAATGCGGGCGTTTTCCCGCACAAAACGGATAAGCCCTTCCGAACCGCGGGGAATGAGGATATCAATAAAACGCTCGGCATGGAGCAGGGTCTGGGCGAGTTCCCGGTCGGGCGGCAACAGGGCGACTACGTCGCGGTCAATCCCGTGCTGTGCCAGCACCTCCTGCAGCAGGGCCACTAACACGCGATTCGTATGCCAGGCATCACTCCCTCCGCGCAAGACGGCGGCATTCCCCGAACGCAGGCAAAGCGCCCCCACATCCAGGGTCACATTGGGGCGGGACTCGTAGATAACCCCCACTACGCCGAGCGGTACGCTGATTTTTTGGATGTGCAGTCCGTTTTCGAGGCGGTGCTCTGCCAGTACCCGCCCGGTCGGGTCGGGTAGGGCCGCGACGTCCAGGATGCTCGCCGCTAAGGCTTCAACGCGGGCTTCATCGAGCAGAAGGCGGTCGCGTTTGGGGTCGGCAGGATCCATGGCTGCTGTATCGCCGCGGTTGGCGTCCAGGATGGGAAGTACCGCAGCGCGGGTTGCTGTAGCCAGATCTCGCAGGAGCATCTGCCGGGCCCCATCGCTGAGGTTTCGGATTTGCGGAGTGCTGCGCCGCGTGCGCTCCAATTGCGCCAGCAGCAGGTCAGAGGAGGACAATTTCGTCAGCATGGGCGATTTCAAAATTTTGTGTGTGTAGGTGTTGTGCAATGGTCGAGGCATCGTGGCGGGTGCGGGCGATGGCCACAACACGGCCCTGCGTGTCGAGCAGTTCTATAACTTCCGATTTTTCAAAAGGGCCTTTTACCTTGGAAACCCCCACCGCCAGCAGGCTTTTTCGCTGTTGGATCGCTTTGACGGCACCCCCATCCAGCGTGAGGCGGCCTGCGATCAGACTGCCGCTGAGCAGCCACTTCTGGCGGGCGCTGAGTTGTACCGGCCGCGGCAGGAATACCGTGCCCAAGCGCCCGGCCAGGGCCTCGGGGATGGCGTTTTCGGCGCGCATCGTGAAAAATATGACCCGGATACCCAGGCGGGTCGCCAGACGCGTATAGGTCAGTTTGGACAACATACCGCCCAACCCCAGAGCCGATTTATCGGGCTTGGCCAGCTCGAGGATCGGAGGACCTACGTCGGCGACTTCCGGTATCAAAACCCCGTGCTGGTCGAGCAAACCGCCAACAGAGGTGCTGATGAGCAGGGTATCCGCACCAAAGCCGGCAGCGATAAGCGTGGCCAGCTCGTCGTTATCGGAAAACTTGAGCTCGAGATTACTGACCACATCGTTCTCATTGGCGATAGGGATGATGCCGTTCTCCCATAACTCCTGGTACGTGTCTTTGAGCTGCAGGAACTGCCTGCGGTCGGCGAAATGCCGACGCTCGCACAAACTCTGAGCAATCGCTATACCGTATTGCCGGAAATAGCGGTCGTATATCCCCAACAGCCGGGGGTTGCCCACAGCCGCTGCCGCTTTGCGCTCGGTGAGCGCCCCTTTATATTGCCGAATCGCACTTTTGCCCGCCCCCACAGCCCCCGAAGAGACGAGGACAATCCGGTACTGCGCCTGGAGCGCAGCCACCTGGCAGGCTACCGCTGCCATAACGGATTCGTCCGGCGTACCGTCCTTGTGAGTAATAGATGCCGTACCAAACTTGATGACGAGCACGGGCAAGGAAGCCGTTGCTTTCATACACTACCGTTTACCTGTTTTATCCGACTTACCGCGAGGAACTGGCGAAATAAAAGAAAATTGCCCCCCGCCAATAGCCCTTTGTACTGCTAAAGATACATTTTTTTTACAGTCCCCCTTAAGACAAAATCGTTATATTTTATTAAAAATAACGATTTTGATAAAAAATAATATGGTCAACAATGAAAATACGGGCGTAAAATTTTTACAAAAATAAATAATCTGCTATTTTTAGGTGCGGTATACACCTTTGCGACGCATGGGTTTAATTACCCGCTGTTTTACGACGTCCACCACGCAAAACCAGACACAAACACATGAAACTTACAGGAGCACGTACGTTCCACGCATCGGCATCCCGGATATGGGATTTGCTCATGGACACCGAAGCGCTGGCGCGGATAACGCCGGGGATTTCCCGTTTAGAGGCCACGGGGGCAGACACTTACCGGGCAATAGCAGAGGTCAAGATTGGCCCGGTGAGCGGGTCTTTTACCGGAAAAGTGGATCTACTGGACAAAAACGCCCCCCACGGGTTCACCCTCCACGTAGAGCAGAACAGTAAAATAGGGAACGTATCGGCAGACATACGGCTTGAACTCGACGAAAAGGCCCCGGGGCAAACCGAGATGCGCTTTGACGGGATAGCCAATATGTCGGGGCTACTGGCCCGTACGGGCCAGCGGGTGATGTCCGGCGTAGCCAACACCTTGACGGAGCAGTTCTTCAAGGCATTGGAGGCAGAATTGCAAACACCACCGGCTTGAGGCAAAGGCCGGTCCATTATACTTGTTGCGCGGGGTCAGCGAGGAGGGAAAAAAGAGTCATTTTTTGTCCACACGAAGGCTTTTTGAGGGAGTATAGCGGCGCTATATAACCGAAAAAAGGCATAGTGTGGGCGAAAAAGGGCCTTTTTGACCCCTTGATGATC
>CAZSMU010000155.1:0-8443 GCA_964607915.1 uncultured Haliscomenobacter sp. | reverse complement strand
CGCGCCACCGGGATGCGCCGGAAGTGGTAGTCGGTGATAAACCCTATTTCGTCATAATCATAAAATACGACGCGGTTGAGGCGCGTGACCCCGAAGTTTTTCAGGAGCATGTCGCCTGGGAAAATGTTGACGGCGGCCATGTCCTTGATGGCACGCCCATAGTCGCGGATGGCCACGGCCGCCTCCTCCGGAGTAGCCCTTTCCAAATACAAATTGAGCGGGGTCATCCGTTTTTCAATATACAAGTGTTTGATTTCCAGTTTGTCGCCATCCAATTTTACTCTGGAAGGGCATTCGCGGAGCAACTCCTCGACCAGCTCGTCGTCAAAGCGATTGCGGTCGAAGACAAAGTTTTCAAACATGTGGCTATCGGCCATACGGCCCACCCGGTCGTGCATGTTGACGAGCTCGTACTTTTCCCGCACCTCCTGCTCTGTGACGTTTTTGGGCGGCTGGAATCGGTCTTTGATGAGCTTGAAGACCATGCTGTAGGAGGGCAGGGTGAATACGGTCATGACCATGCCCTTGATGCCCGGTGCAATCGTAAACTTATCGGAGGTCAGGGCGGTATGGCGCAGGAAGTCGCGGTAGAGCACTGTTTTTCCGTGCTTTTCAAAGCCGATGGAGTTGTACAACTCCCCGAGGCTTTTAAAAGGCAGGATGGTGCGCAGGAAATCCACCATATCGCTGGCGATGTCGGTATCCACTTGAAAATAGGCCCGGTTGTAGCTGAACAGCGAGCTGGCATCGTTGGCTTCCAGCAGGATAGTATCTACGAAGATGCCGTTTTCCTCGTTTAACAGAGGTAAAATGAAGGGGTAGAGTTTGTCCTCGAGATACAAACGCCCCACCAGATACGCGCCTTTTGAGCGGTAAAAGACCGACTTGAGCATTTCGATGCGGGCATGGCGCAGGCTGCGCTCGTGCACGTGCAGTTTCTGGCGCAGCGTTTCGGCAATATACCAGATGTCGCGGTTCAGGCTCTCAAAAGGGATATCAAAAGAGTAGCAGGAAAGGATCTGGTGCAGGGTGTATTCGATGGGCTTGGTGAGGAAGAACGTATGGTAGATGGGTACTGCCGAGCGGAACTCCCGATACGTACCGGTCGCGGTGACGAACATGAGGTCCACATCGGCGCTCAAGCCTTTGTGCGAGTGGCGGAAGACGGAGTTGTAAAATGTCTCAGCGATGTTCCGGGTGTTGAAATTAAAAATTTCTTCCAGGTACATTTCTTTGATTTCCCGCCATACGTTTCGGTCAGCTGCCAAGGGGCCGAGGAACTCCACGACTTTTTGCGTCGCTTCGCCTACGGCATCGCGGTAGAGCAGGGAGCGCTCGCGGGAATCGTTCTGCATACCCTGCCAGTCGCATTGCTCGAAGCGGATTTTTGCCCGTTTGGTGACTCGTTTGAACTGATGGTGGTACAGGATATACCGGTCCAAGATCAGGTACGCAGTTTCGTATGGCTTGAGTTTATCGAACATGCAGGTAGGGATCAGTAGTGTGCTTCGCCTTTTTCGTATGCTTCGTACCCCTCTTCTTCTCCTTCCGTTTTTTCAGAGGAGGTGGGCATATCTGGGGAGCCAGCCTCTACGGCTTCTGCCTTCTGGTATTCCGACCGGAACCAGCCGACCAGTTGCGTGCGTTGAGCGTCCGACAAGCGGGCTTCGGCGTGCATCCAGGTGTAGGATTGCATGGGCATTTCCGCCGATTCGACCACTTCGTAGCACTCTTCGAGTTTGTGGGCGGCCCGTTTGGCGGGGTAGGTGGTCCATACGGCGAAGTTGAGGTGTTCGCGGCCTTCTTGTACATGGTTTTGGAGCCACCAGCCGGCCGGTTGGACCCAGGCGTACCAGGGATAGGTGGTGCTGTGCGAGTGGCAGTCGTAGCAGGCCTGCCGGACCAGCGTCGCTATTTCTGTCGGTGGGTTGGCCATGGAGAGGTAATCCTGGGCCGGGTCAATGGGCGGGTTGCTTTTGTCTATCTGGAACAACTGGATGAGCACAAAGGCCCCCAGCAAGACCAAAAGGGCAGGGCGAAGGTACTTTTTCATGTTTGTACAGGTTTTTATTCAAGGGGATAAGGTACGATTTTTTTTACTTTCAGGTACGGAAAATATCAAAACAAGCCTATTCCTCTTCCCCGCCGGCCAATACGCCGTTGAGGTAGTAGGCGCCGGTGAGGGCCACCACTGCACCGGTGGGCAGGTCGAGCAGGGCCACGTATTTCCCGTCGTTACCTACGGTGCGGACGGGTGTTTTTTCAAAGCCTTCCCCTTTTTTCACGAACACGAAAGAGGCGTCGCCTTCGCGGATGAGGGCTGTTTCGGGCACGCAGGGCTGCCGGCTGTTTTCCGTGAAGATTTTGGCCTGCAGGAAGGAGCCGGGGAAGAGGTCTTTCGGTTCCGGGCTGAAGTGCCCGTGTACGCGGATCGTCTTGTCGTCGGGGTTCACCATGCGGCTGAGGAGGTGCACTTCGGCGGAGTAGGCTTTGTCGTTGCCGGGTACGCGCACTTCGATGCGCTGTCCTTCCTTCAGCCGGGGTATATCGCGGGCGAAGACGTTGAGTTCGGCATGGACGTGGCTCACGTCGAGAATGGTGTAGAGCAGGTCTTCGGCGTTGACGAGCTTGCCCGGGTTGACATTGACCTGGTCCACATAGCCGCTGACGGGGGAGTACAGGGTGATTTGTTCCTGGATGTGTTGGGTGCTTTCCAGATTCGCTACATCGATACCGACCAGTTTGAGTTCTGCTTTGAGCCCCTGGCTGCGGGCGCGGGCGAGTTCATACTCTGCTTTGGCCTGTTCGAGGGCCCGTTGGGAAGTGGCTTCGTTGCTGGCGAGGGCTTGTTTGCGTTTGAACTCTTTTTCCAGCATGTCGAGCTGGCTTTGGTTTTCGAGAAATTCCCGTTGCAGGCGCACCAGGTCGGGGTGGGAGAGGGAGGTGAGTAGCTGCCCTTTGCGCAGGAAGGTGCCTGGCAGTTGGGTCACGTTGCGCACGATGCCTTTGACGGGGGCGTGTACGGCAATGACGTTCTGGGGCGGCACGTCCACCATACCGGTGCAGGTGATGGCCAGTTCCAGGGTGCGCATTTCGGCGGTGCCGGTCTGGATTTGGGCCAATCGGGCCTGTTCGGCACTTAGGACTACGATGCTGCCCGAAGAGGCGGCTGGTTCACGGGTTTCAGCAGGATCGTTCTGTTTGCCCTTGCAGGCGGGCAGCGCTGTGAGGACAGCCAAAGAAAGCAGGGAGATTATAATAGATCGCATGGATGATTTTTTTAAAGATTGAAAAAGAAAGCAGATAGGTTACACTCACTTGCGCCAGAAGGTCCATTCGATGAGGGCCAGGTTATGGCGGTGGGCCAGGCCCAGGTATTCCAGTTCGCTTTGTACGGCGGATTCCAGGCTGATGACGATTTCTATGAAATCGCTTTCGCCACTGCGCAATCGGGTGTCGGACAAGCGGCGCAGTTGCGCGGCTTGTTGGAGCAGGGCGTCGCCCTGGCCCTGGAGCAGGTCTTCGGCCATACGGAGCTGCACGTCGCTGGCTTCCCGTTGCCGGGCGATTTGGAAGGCGGTGGCTTCGAGCTCCGTTTCGGCGATCGTTTGCTTTAAACGGGCCGTTTCCACGGTGGCGCGCCAGGGTTTTCGGAACAAGGGGATGTTGACGCCGACGGTCATATTCTGGAACGTGTAGCTTGCCGGGCGCAGACTGATAATGCCATATCCGATGTTCCACTGGGGCGCGACGGATTTTTGTTCTACGAGTACTTCCTGTTCGGCTACGGTGACCAGGCGCCGAACGGGCTGCAGGAGCAGGTTGCCGGGGCCGGTATCCATTTCGGCGGCGAGGAGGGGGTAGCCGCCGGGAGGTAGTATCCATACTGTTTCCGACAGGTAGGCGCTGCGGGTCAGTTCGTTCAAGGCCATGGCCGTCTCTGCTACGGCCTGTCGGGCGCGTTGTCGGGCTATGCTGGCTTTGTTTTCGACGATGCTTTTTTCCAGCAAATCGATTTCCCCGTTTTGGTAGCGCAAGTTGGTTTTAGCCAGCAGGGAGTCGAGCAGGGCGGCCTGTTGGCCGAGGAGTGCTTCCTGCTGGCCCAGGAAGGCCCAGTGGAGCCAGCGCTGTTTCACTTCCCGTTCGAGTTGCTGTTCCAGCACGCGTAGCTCTTCGCCGCGCAGTTCGGCGGTACTGCGGGCGAGTTCCCGTCGCTGTCGGTCCTGGGCGGGGTTTCCCAGGCTCTGGGAGACCGAGAAATTATAGTCCAGGAGTTTGCTGTCGAGCTGTCCGTTGGTGAGGGAGAACTGGGCAGGCGGTAGGTAGCGAGCCTGCGGTATCCCCAATTGGGCCACCTGGACCTCGAGGGCGGCGGCTTTGAGGGAAGGGTGTTTTTCGCGGGCGGCCTGCAGGGCTAAGTCCAGTGTGAGCGGTAGCCCCTGGGCTTGCATTTGTGTCGCGCCCAGCAGTACGAGCAGCAATGCTACGCCCGGCGCGGCGGAGCTCGGAGGCGTACTGCTGCGCTTGCGGCGGTTTACGAGGAAGTATAACACGGGGAGTACGAGCAGGGTGAGCAGGGTAGAGGTGATGAGCCCTCCGATGACTACTGTAGCCAGGGGTTTTTGTACCTCTGCCCCGTTCGAGGTGGAGGTCGCCATGGGGATGAAGCCCAATGCCGCTACGGTGGCCGTCATCAGGATAGGCCTTAGGCGGGTGAGGCCTCCGCGTATGATCACCTCTTTCAGGTGCTCTTCATCATCGCCCTCGAGGTTCTGGTTGAAAAAGCTGATCAACACAATTCCGTTGAGTACGGCTACTCCGAAGAGGGCGATAAACCCGATACCTGCCGAAATGCTGAACGGCATCCCGCGGAGCCAGAGGGCCAGGATACCTCCGATGACGGAGAGGGGTACGGCGCTGAAAATCATAAGGGCGTATTTAGCGGTGCCAAAGGTGAAGAACAACAGGATAAAAATGAGCCCCAGCGCGATGGGCACGGCTACGCTCAAGCGGGCACGGGCCGCTTCCAGGTTTTCAAACTGACCGCCGTAGCGGATGGAGTATCCGGCGGGCAGGGTTAAGTTTGCGTCCAGGGTTTGCTGTATGTCGGCGACCAGGCTGGCCACATCGCGGTTGCGTACGTTGATGCCCACATTAATCCGCCGGCGCGCCTGTTCCCGGGAAATCATCATCGGGCCTTCCCGATATTCCAGGGCAGCCACTTCGCTCAAGGGAATAGAGCGTCCGTCCGGAAGGCGTGCAAACAGCAGGGCGAGGTCTATATTCTCCCGATACGCTTCCTGTAGGCGCACGACGAGGTCAAACTGCCGTTCGTTTTCAAAAACTACACCGGCTGCCGAGCCGGCGAATGCAGTGCGCACGAGCGTGTTCAGACTTTCAATATCGAGCCCGTACTCGGCTACTTTCTCCCGGTCGAAGCGAACCTGAAGCTGGGGGAACCCCTCCGTCTGCTCTACTTTGACATCGCCCGCCCCGGGGATTTTCGCTATGAGCTCACCGGCCTTGTCGGCCAGCCCTTTTAATACCTCGGTATCCTCCCCGAAGATTTTTACGGCAATATCCGTTTTAGCACCTGTCATGAGCTCGTTGAAGCGAAGCTGGATAGGCTGGGTAAACTCAAAAGAAGCACCCGGAATGACCGCCAGCCTGGCCTTCATTTTTTCGACCAGTTCCTCCCGGTTTTGGGCGCTGGTCCATTCTTCGCGGGGCTTCATGATGATCATGATATCGGCATCTTCTACGGCCATAGGGTCGGTAGGTACTTCGGCGGTGCCGATCTTTGAGACGACATGCTGCACTTCGGGAAAATGGTCGAGCAGGATTTTTTCTGCTTTGGTGGAAGTGCGCACGCTTTCGCTGAGCGAGCTACCCGGTTGGATCGTCATCTGCATGGCTAAGTCGCCTTCTTCCAGCGTGGGGATGAACTCGGACCCCATGCGGGAAAATACCCACAAGGATAAGGCCAACAGTAAAAAGGAAGTCCCGAGGATGGCTTTGGGCCATCGCAGCGATTGTTCGAGCACAGGCCGGTACAGATTGCGTGCGCTCTGGATCAGGCGGTCGGCAAAGGTAGGCCTGGAACGGATTTTTTTTGACAAGGCCAGGGAGACCATCATCGGCACATAGGTGAGAGAGAGAATCAACGCCCCGAGGATGACGAAAGAAAAGGAAAGGGCCATCGGGCGGAACATTTTACCTTCTACTCCGGTCAGCGTCATGACCGGCACAAAGACCACCAGGATGATGATGACCCCGAAAACGGCAGAGCGGAAGAGTTCGGCGGAAGATTTGACAACTACATTGTCCATCTCAGACTTTGTGAGGGTTTTTCCCGCATAATACGCCACCAGCGCGTGCAGCACGCCTTCCACCACTATGACGGCACCGTCCACGACGATGCCAAAATCAATCGCCCCCAGCGACATGAGGTTGGCCGAAACGCCAAAGGCATTCATCAGGATGATGCCAAACAACATCGCCAGGGGGATGACGGACGCGACAATCAGGCCGGCCCGAAAATTCCCGAGCAGCAAAATGAGCACCACAATCACGATTATCCCGCCTTCGAGGAGGTTGGTTTTTACCGTTTGTATGGTTTTGGCCACCAATGCGGCCCGGTCTAAGTACGGATATAGATCAATCCCCTCCGGCAGGGATTTGCGGACTTCCTCGACCCGCCCCCTTACATTGGCAATGGCCTCCGAGGAGTTGGCTCCTTTGAGCATGAGCGTGATGCCCCCTACTGCTTCCCCTTTGCCGTCCATGGTCATGGCTCCGAAACGGTTGGGACTGCCCAGCCGCACCCGGGCAATGTCGCGGATAAGCACAGGGGTACCCCCGCGCCTGCCCACCACGATGCGACCTATGTCCTCCGTATTTTTCACCATTCCTTCCGTGCGGATATAAAAAGCATTCGCATTTTTTTCGATGTAGCTGCCCCCGCTGTTCTGGTTGTTGTGGGCCAGCGCGTCAAATACCTCGGCAAGGGAGAGGTCTAAACTTTGAAGCAATACGGGGTCTATCGCTACTTCGTACTGTTTCAGCCGACCGCCAAAACTGCTGATTTCTATGATGCCCGGTATCCCGGCCAACTGGCGCTTGACGATCCAGTCCTGTATCGTGCGCAACTCCATGTCGTCGTAGCGCCCTTCATAGCCTGGCTTTACCCGAAGGACGTATTGGTAGATTTCCCCCAGCCCCGTCGTGATGGGCATCAACTCCGGCGCACCCAGGCCCTCCGGGATGTTGGCAGTCGCCTCCTCGAGGAGCTCCCGCACCAACTGGCGGGCTTCCAGTACCGGTACGTCTTCCTCAAATACAACGGTGACTACTGATAATCCAAAGCGGGAAATAGAGCGGATCTCCTGGCGTCTGGGCAAATTGGCCAGCGCAACTTCTATGGGAAGCGTGATGAATTGTTCCACTTCCTGGGGGGCCAGCGAAGGGGAAACGGTCACGACCTGGACTTGGTTGTTCGTGATGTCGGGCACAGCATCTACGGGGAGTTGCTGTAAGGCCATGATGCCGGCAATCACCAGGCCCGCGATGAACAATGCAATGAGCAGTTTCTGCCGGACAGAAAACTGTATGAGCTGATAAATCATGAAAAATGGTTTGAAAGGGCTGCAAGCCCGTCATTTTAGACTGGTGGCGAGAAATCCTGCAGGCAGGGAAAAAGAATCGTCTTTTGCCCATACGAAGGCTTTTTGACAGGTCTAACGGCGTTAGATGACCGAAAAAAGCACCGCATGGGCGAGAAAGGGCCTTTTTACCCTCTTAATGGTTTGCCGCCCAACAAGTCTTTTGAAAAAAAATTCCTTCCCGGAGATAAGGGCTTCGAGAACGCCCTATGAAAAGACAGGAGGCTGCAGTATGGAAAGTTTGAACTCCTGCCCTATGAGCGGCAGAAAAGAAAACAGGGATTTCCGCAGGATTTCGGTTTGCCGCAGTTCGGGCAATTCCCGGCTGGCCGGGATGTCAAGCAGGGAGACCGCTATGTGGTCCAGCGACTGGAACGGCAGGTTGTGGTGGTTGTGGTTTTTTTTCTGGTGCGTGGAAGGCTTCAGGAAATGGATGCGCAAAAACTCCAGCGCTGTAAAAAAATCCCCCTCCGCTTTGGCTTCCTGGACGTGCAGCGCGAAATGCTGGTACGCCTGCGCCAACCTGGGCAGTTGGCTGAAATCAGCCCCGGGGAACAGGCTCCCTATCCCCAGGTAACAGGCTAATATCCAGGACGTGGTTCTCATGCAACAAATATATAGAAAACTTCGGAAAAAAGTGAAAAGGAGAATAGACTTGTTGCGCGGGGAATCATCGAGGGGTCAAAAAGGCCCTTTTTCGCCCACACTGCGCCCAGCCCCATTTTACCCCCCAGGTGATATAAATCACAGGGCCTGCTGACGAATTTCATCTTCGTGCCCTC
>CAZSMU010000154.1:0-8511 GCA_964607915.1 uncultured Haliscomenobacter sp. | reverse complement strand
TGCGCCGCAGCGTCTGGCTGGTAGGCGGCGACGGCTGGGCCTACGATATCGGATACGGCGGCCTGGACCACGCCCTGGCCAGCGGACGAAACATCAATGTGCTCGTACTGGACACCGAAGTGTATTCCAACACCGGCGGGCAAATGTCCAAGTCCACCCCCACCGCAGCGACGGCCAAGTTTGCAGCAGCCGGTAAACGCGTAGGCAAAAAAGACCTCGCCATGCAGGCCATTTCCTACGGCAATGTCTATGTGGCGCGCATCGCCTTCGGTGCCAACCCACAACAGACCCTCCTGGCCCTGCGCGAAGCAGAAGCCTACGACGGCCCCTCCCTGATATTGGCCTACAGCCACTGCATCGCGCACGGGATAGATATGAAAGAAGGGCTCAACCAGCAAAATCGGGCAGTAGCCAGCGGCTACTGGCCTTTGATCCGCTACAACCCCACCTTGCGGAAAAAGGACAAAAACCCCTTCGTGCTCGACTCCCCCCGCCCGGTCATCCCCCTCAAGGAGTACGCCTACCAGGAAATGCGCTACCGGGTATTGCTCAATTCCAACCCGATAGAGGCCGAAGAACTCATGAAAATGGCACAGGAAACCGTCAACCTCCGCTGGAAAGCCTACGAAGAAATGGCGATGAAAAAAGCATCGGACTTTGTACCCGTAGCATAACCTCCAGCAAAAAAACATAGATTATGGATCTCAGCACCAATTATATGGGCCTGCCCTTGCAATCCCCTATCGTGGTATCCGCATGCACGCTTTCAGAAGAAACAGACAATATCCTGCGCATGGAAGATGCCGGGGCAGGAGCGGTCGTCCTGTTTTCCTTATTCGAAGAGCAGATTCGCATGGAGGAAAAGCAATGGGAGAGAGTACTCGCCACCACTACGCACGCCTTCGCCGAAGCATCGGACTACTTTCCCTCCATGGACGATTACCACATAGGAACCCGGCAATATTTAGAACAAATACGGATCGCCAAGGAACGCACCCACATCCCCATCATCGCCAGCCTGAACGGCATTACGCCAGAAGGCTGGATCCAATACGCCCGGGAAATCGAGCAGGCCGGAGCAGATGGACTGGAAATCAATATTTTTTATATACCAGCGGATATCCACATAAGCTCCGGGGATGTAGAATCGCGCTACCTGGACATCATAAAATGCGTCCGGCAGACCGTCGAAATCCCCGTAGCGGTCAAGCTCAACCCCTACTTCAGCGCTATGGGCAGCATGGCCTCCCGCATGCAACAGGCCGGCGCAGATGGGCTGGTCTTATTCAACCGCTTCTATCAGCCCGATTTCGACATTGAGCGCCTGCATGTTTTATCCGATCTCCAGTACAGCGCAGCGAACGAAATACGCCTCCCCCTCTTGTGGATTGCCGTCCTGTACGGGCAACTCCCCGTTTCACTAGCCGCTACGACCGGGGTACAAGGCGCTACCGAAGTCATCAAATACCTACTGGCAGGCGCAGACATTGCCATGACCGCCTCCGCCCTGTACCAAAAGGGCATCGGCTATATCGCCACCATGCAAAAAGAACTGGAAAGCTGGATGCAGCGCACCGGCTTCCAGTCGGTGCAAAGCTTTAAAGGGGCAATGAGCCAACGCAATGTCTCTGACCCCACTTCCTACGAGCGGGCCAACTATATCCGCATCCTGGAGCAGGAGAAGTGGAAGGTGGGGTAAAAAGTGGTATGGTTGCCTCCGGGAAAAACGGGCCTTTTTGACCCCTCGATGGTTCCCCTCGCAAGAAGTCTCGTGATAAGCCATATCCTGGAGTATGGGCGTGCGCCTGTGTACCCTGCCCATCGCTAACCTAATCAACAGACTTGTTGCGATGAAATTGAATTTTTATCCTACCTTTACCCATGGCGTTTATCCGGGGGTGAGGAGGAATAACAGGGGCTGTCTTCTGTGAAATCCGCATGATTCCCAGGTCACAACGCTGATCAGGTTGTGTTTAACATAATTCAATACATCATGCAGGAAAAACACCTTACCAACCGGAGGAAATTCCTCCAGTATGCAGCCAGCTCCCTCGCTGCATTCAGCATAGTGCCCCGCCACGTGCTCGGCGGGCCGGGCTTTACCGCCCCCAGCGACCAACTCACCAAAGGCATCATCGGCGTAGGCGGCATGGGCATGGGCCATTTTGAATACGAAGGCACCAAGCTGCTGGCTGTCTGCGACGTGGACCGCAACCACCTCAAACGGGCCCTGGAAGTGGCCGGCCCGGAAGTCAAAGGCTACCACGACTTCCGCGAACTGCTCGCCCGACCCGATATAGATGTCGTCCATATCGCTACGCCACCCCACTGGCATGGCCTCATGGCCGTCGCCGCCGCCGAAGCGGGTAAAGATATCTGGTGCGAAAAACCCATGACCCGCACCATTGGCGAAGGAATTAAAGTCGTGGACGCCGTGCGAAAGCACGGGCGCATGTTCCGCCTCAATACCTGGTTCCGCTTCAAAGATACGTTCTACGGACTGGGCACCGACGTCAAACCCCTCAAAAAGGTCATCGAAAGCGGTGTCCTGGGCTGGCCCCTCAAAGTGACGGTCAGCGGCGTGACCGGCTACGACTGGAAGTTCTTCTGGAGCGGTAAGACTAACCTCAAGCCCATGCCCGTGCCGGAACACCTCGACTACGACTTCTGGCTGGGCCCAGCCCCCTACAAACCATACAACCCCGAACGCGTACACGGCGTGTTCCGCGGATACTGGGACTACGACGGCGGTGGCCTCGGCGACATGGGCCAACACTACCTCGACCCGGTCCAATATATGCTCGGCAAAGACGATACCAGCCCCGTACGCGTAGAAGTGGACGCCCCGCAACAGGACCCCGACGCGGTCGGCTCCTGGCGACGCATCACCTACACCTACGCCGATGGCTGCCAGATCATCCTAGATGGCGAAAATCGCGACCAGGACGCCGCCTATATCGAAGGACCACTGGGTAAAATCTACAAGGGCTTCCGCTCTACCATCCCCAACCTCCAGTCCTTCATCCAGTCCCTGCCCGACCCGGAACCGCAAATCGGCCTGTTCTCGGAATCGGTGCGCACCCGCCAAAAGTTCGCCCTCAACGAAATGAACGGGCATCGCTCCTGCACCCTCGTCAACATGGGCCTCATCGCCGTACGCCTGGGCCGCACCCTCCACTTCGACCCGGATACGCAGTCCTTCCCCAACGATGAGGAAGCCAACCGACTCGTATGGCAACCTATGCGCGCTCCCTGGAGCTTGTGAAATCAATCTTTATTACCGGAAACAGGAAACTTATATTCTTCATGAGATACTCTATCCTTCGCCTTTTTATCGGCATCCTCCTCCTGCCCGGCAGCATCGCCGCACAGGACCAACGCACCCTCTCCACCAAAATCGCAGATATCCTCAACCAGGTACCTACGCGCGACCTCAACCAGCGCAACAGGGTCGCCGAAGAAATGCTGCAGTTAGGCCCCCAGGGACTCGAGGCGTTTACCGCACTCGTCGCCCCCGACGGCAGCAGCGATGACTCGCGTGCACGCGCTGCCTTGAACGGACTGGCACTCTACGCCGGCCAGCCGGGCAAAGAACCAGAGCGCCAACTCGTCTCCAACGCCTTCCTGACCGCCCTGGAACGCTCCCGGGAACCCCTGGTCAAGGCGTTTTTCCTCTATCACCTGCCTTTCTTCGGAAAAGGGGAAATCGTAGCTCCGGTAACCGGCTATCTGAACCACCCCGACCTGGCAGATGACGCTGTGCAAGCACTCCTCGCCATCCGTGAACCGGCTGCCGCAAAGGCGCTGCTCGACGCGTACCCCCGCGCCAGCGACGCCCTGAAGCCCGTCGTGCTGCAAGGTATTGCCGCTTCTGCCCCCCCAAGCGCAGAGGCGTTCCTGCGCAGCGAAGCCGCCTCCACCAACCCCGCGATACGCCGTCAGGCCCTGCGCGGACTGGCAGCCCTGGGCAACCCAGCATCAGAAAAAACCCTCCTCGCCGCCGCCAAACAGGCCGGCTTCGGCTATGAACCGACCGAAGCAACTCGCTCCCTGCTGCTCTATACCGAAGCCCTGGCCCAGCATAACCACCTCACTCAAAGCAAAGCCCTGGCAACCCTCCTCATTAAATCCGCCTCGTCGGGAGCCCATTATGCCACCGCACTCAGCGCCCTCGACATCCTCGCCGAACAGTTCGGCATGGATGCCTTCGACGCAGTACTCGCCGCCCTCGACCATCCGCGCGCAGATTACCGCGCCGCTGCCCTCCAGTCTGCCGCCCGCATCCGCGACGTCTCAGCCGTGCGCCGACTCATCGCCAAAGCGGAAGCTGCCGGACCAGAACTCCAGGCGCAGCTCATCGCCCATCTGGGCCGTGAAAAACAGGGCCTGGCCAAAGACCTGATCGCCCGAAACGTCAACGCCGCCGACAACCGGCTGCGCACAGCTGCCCTCGGGGCAAGCGCCGCCCTCCACGGAAAAGCAGCCCTGCCTACCCTGCTCGAAGCCGCCCGGCAAGTCCGCTCAGCAGAAGAACAAAACCTCCTGTTCTCCCTGCTCAACCCTCTGGCCGCCGCTTCCGATGCCCCCGCGCTTCAGAGCGCCCTCACCAGCGCCAATGCCCCCGGTAAAGGGCTTCTGATAGATGTGCTCGCAGCCCGCCACGCTTCCGCTGCCTTCGCCCAGGTGCTCGGCCTTTGCAGCGATGCGGATGCCAGCGTCTCCACCGCCGCCTTCCGCGCACTGCCTAACCTCGCTCAATCCAAAGACCTGCCCGCGCTCATCGCCCTCCTCGATAAAACGCAGGATGCAGCGCAGGTAGCCCACGTACAGCAGGCCCTGGTCGCCATCGCCCACCCCAAAATGGGCGCCGAGCTCCAGTCGGTCTGGACCCAACAACCCACTCTCCGCGCCAAACTCCTGGGTGCCTTCCCCCGTATCGGTGGCAAAGAACTGCTCTCCCTCGTACAGGAAGCAGGCAAGGATGCCAGCTTGAAAGCCCCCGCCTTCAAAGCCCTGACGCAATGGCAGGACATGGGAGCAGCCCCCCAGCTCTACCACGCTATCGCACAAGGCGACGCCGCAGCGCGCCAGGAAGCCTGGCTATCCCTACTCCGCATCCTGGGCCAGTCGGAACTTCCCGACAACCAGAAAGTACTGCAATACCACAAACTTCTCGATTTGGCCAAAGGCCAGCCCAACCTGCAGCGACAGGCATTGGGTGGCCTCGGGCGCATCAAGTCTTTCCCCTCCCTCATCACCGTAGCCCCCTACCTGGACCAGCCCGAACTCCAATCGGATGCCGCCTGGGTCGTTAGCCGTCTCGCGCTGCCGGGCTCCGACGGCAAAGCAGGACTCTACGGCGATGTCGCCCGCGCGATACTGGAAAAAAGTATCGCCGCCATCAGCGGACCGGAAAGCGATTACGCGAAAGAAAATATGCGCAACTGGCTCCGCCAAATGCCTAAAGATGCCGGCTTCGTAAGCCTGTTCAATGGCAAAGACCTCAGCGGATGGCAGGGACTGGTGGGCAACCCCTACTCCCGCGCCGCTATGACGCCCGAACAATTGGCCAAAGCCCAGGTGGAGGCTGACGCCCGCCTGCCCCAGAACTGGAGCGTGCGCGAGGGCGAAATCCGCTTCACCGGAAGCGGCTTCGAAAACCTCTGTACCCTGAAAGAGTACGGCGATATAGAAATGTATGTCGAATGGCGCATTGACAAAGAAGGCGATAGCGGCATCTACCTGCGCGGCACCCCCCAGATACAGATCTGGGACACTTCCCTGGTGAAAGTAGGCGCCCAGGTAGGCTCCGGCGGTCTCTACAACAACCAGAAAAATCCATCTAAACCTACCCATGTAGCCGATAACCCGGTCGGTGAATGGAACAATTTCTTCATCCGCATGCTGGGCGACAAGGTCAGCGTCTATCTCAATGGCCAACTCGTAACCGACCAGGTAACCCTCGAAAATTACTGGGACCGCAGCCGCCCACTCCTCGCTTCCGGCCCTCTGGAACTCCAGGCACACGGCACCAACCTGGCTTTCCGCAACATCTACGTCCGGGAAATAAAATCCACCCAGTACAGCCTTACGCCCCAGGAAGAAGCAGAGGGCTACGTAGCCTTGTTCAACGGCAAAGACCTCAGCGGATGGGTAGGCAATAAGGTGGACTACAAAGTAGTGGACCAGATCATCCTCATAGACCCCAGCGCAGGGGGACGCGGCAACCTCTACACCGAAAAGGAATACGCCGATTTCAGCTTCCGCTTTGAGTTCCAACTCACGCCGGGCGCAAACAATGGCATCGGTATCCGCACCCCGCTGGAAGGCGACGCCGCCTACGTCGGCATGGAAATCCAGGTGCTCGACAACACCTCCCCCATCTACGCCAACCTGCAACCTTATCAGTACCACGGCTCTGTCTATGGCGTTATACCCGCCAAGCGCGAGTTCCTACGCCCCGTGGGCCAGTGGAACGAAGAGGAAATCCGCATACAGGGCAACCGCATCCGCGTCACCCTCAACGGTACCGTCATCGTGGACGGCGATATCCACGAAGCCAGCAAAAACGGTACGATCGACAAAAATGAACACCCCGGCCTGAAACGCAAATCCGGCCACATCGGCTTCCTCGGCCATGGCTCGGAAGTGCGCTTCCGCAATATCCGAATCAAGGAACTTTAACCCCTCATGGGCGCTGCCATCCCTTTGGCCTCTTCCCACGCGAATGGCGTGGGAAGAGGCCAAAGGGATGGCAGTATCCTGCGACACTTGATATGATCACCACCCGCGGAATCGTATTGCGCACGGTCCGGTACTCCGAGACCAGCATCATTGCAGACATCTACACCGAGGCCCGCGGTATGCAGTCGTATTACCTCCCCGGCGTGCGCTCGGAGAAGGCACGTATCAAAGCCGGCCTTTTCCAGGTTATGACCGTACTCGAAATGGTGGCCTCCACCCGCGACGACAAACACTTGCAACGCATCACAGAGGTACGCCCGGCCTTGTTCTACACCGGTATTCCTTTCGAGGTGCGGAAAGGGGCAATCGCCCTCTTCCTGGCGGAAATAGTGCGCAAAACCGTGCGCGAAATCGAACCCAACCCCCCTTTATTCGCCTTCTTACTCGAAAACTTGGCCTTCTTGGATGCCGCCCCGCGCTTTTCCAACCTACACCTACACTTTTTAGTCCATTTCAGCGCCTTTCTCGGTATCCTGCCGGGGGGCGACTACAGCCCGGAAACGCCTTGCTTCGACCTCAAGGAAGGCCTTTTTGTACCCCTTCAAAGCCCCCTGCCGCATCTACTGGGTCCGCAACCCAGCGCACTCCTCTACCAACTCCTCGAGACCGGACTCCCCGAAGCACAGGATATCCCCGTAGGAAAAACGGGCCGCAACGAACTGCTCGCTGCCCTCATCCAATACTACCGCATCCAACTCGACTACTTGCCCGATATCCAATCCCACCTAATTTTACAGGAAGCATTCAACTGATATACTATGCGCCGCGTATTTTGTACCTCTGGCGTCGAGGGCGCCCGTTTCACCTGGATTGACGTGGAAGAACCCGGTGCCAACGAGCTGAGCCAGCTCGCCCAAGAGTTCGGGCTAAGCCCCCATGTGGTGGAAGATTGTCTCCAACCCGACCACCTGCCCAAACGGGAAGAGGGCGAAACAGCAGATTTCCTCCTCCTGCGCCAACACATATGGCCCCTGCGCGAAGATGACGATACCATACAGGAAATCAGCACCAAAGTCGCTATTTTTTACAACCCCGACCTACTCATCACCGTACACCGCCGCCCCCAGCCTTTCTTACAAGCCCTCTACCACCAACAGACCCTCAAAGCCGGGAACGGACTGGAATCCTGCGAGGCCATCACCCGCATCCTCCGCGCAGTCATCGAGTCCTACGAAGCCCCCCTGGCCGCCATGTCGCGCGAAATCGAAGAACTGGAAGACAATATTTTCCTCAAAAAAAAGGAACCCGCCAGCATACAGGAAGACCTCTACTACATGAAGCGCAAAGCAGCCAAAGTCCACAAGCTGCTCTACTTATCCGCCCAGGTCGCCCGCAAACACAAAACGACCGACCGCGACCAGCATCTCCTCAACGATATGATGGACCTGCTCCAGAAACTTGACTTCGAATCCGACCAGGTGCAGGACAACGCCTCCAACCTCCTCCACACCTACCTCGCCATGGCCGCCCACCGCACCAATGAAATCGTGCGCATCCTCACCATCTTCTCCGTCTTCTTCATGCCCCTGACCTTTATCGTAGGAGTCTATGGCATGAACTTCGAACACATGCCCGAAATCAAACAGCCCCTCGGATACCCCCTCACCTTGCTGGGCATGTTCCTCATCACCATAGGGATTTTCGCGTGGTTCCGGAGAAACAAATGGGTGTGAGGCTAAAAACCGAGTGAAACGAGAGCACTTTTTTACACAACGCAAAAAAAAGGAGCATCCAAAAAGATGCTCCGATATATTCCCTAAAATCACC